>DATJRE010000450.1:0-3131 GCA_035505095.1 Bryobacteraceae bacterium
ATTGTGTACCCCGTCAATGGCCAGGAAGGTGTGCCGGACCTGGTACCGCTCCAGCAAATCCGCTAAATTCTTCGACCGCGGAAATAGCGAGTCCTGCCGCCCGCACCCGATCCACAGCACCTTCAGTTTCGCGTTGGTGCCCGCCGGGTCTTTCAGCAATTCCCCGAAGCGCGTCTCGAAATCGGCCGGGACGGCGCCCGAAAATGACGCCACCGCGCTGAACAGATCCAGGTGCGCGAGCCCGATCTTCAGAGACTGCCCGCCTCCCATGGACAGCCCCGCGAGGGCCCGGTTCTCGCGCCCCGCTGCCACCCGGTATTTGCCCTCGATGGCCGGCATCACGTCGTGCAGCAGGTATTCTTCAAACAGAGTGTCGTTGGATGGCGCGCCCGCGGCCGGCGGCACTCCGTACGGCGTGGCGTGCCCGAACGGCATCACCACAATCATCGGCACGATGCGTTTTTCGCTCAGCAGATTGTCTAGCACGAAGTTGGCGTTGCCCGCCATAGTCCAGCCGGCCGCCGTGTCGTTGGACCCGTGCAGCAGGTACAGCACCGGATACCGCCCGCCTTTCTCATAACCCGGCGGCGTGTAAACCCAGATCGCGCGCGTCTCCCCGTGGATGGCTTTCGACTTCTCCCAGTTGATCTCTACCGCCCCGTGCGGCACGTCGCGCGCTTCCCAGAAGGCACCCGCGTCGCTGCCGCTGGGCACCTCCAGCAGGCTGGCCGAGGTGCTGGCGCGCAGCTTGATGCGGGGGTTCACCGGATCCGCCATGGCCATGCCGTCCACCGTGAAGGAGTAAATATAGATACTCGGCTCGAAGGGCCCCAGCGTGACGCTCCAGACGCCCAGTTCGTCTTTGGTCAGCTTGGGGGCGGGCGCGCTGCCCAGCCAGTCGCCGGTCAGGCTCACCTCGCTGGCTTTGGGCGCCCTGATCCGGAAAGTCACCCGGTGATCCGGATGCACTTCCGGCGAAACCACCGGAACCACGGCGTTACGCCCCTGTGCCCCGGCGAATCCGGCCAACAGGCTCGCCACCGCGGCCACGGATGCTTGTTGCAGCTTCATGATTCACGCTCCGGGGAATCATATCACCTGTCTGCGCGCCGCCGGGCCGCGCCGTTAACGGAATACAAGACCCGCAACTCGGTTTGCCCGGTGCGGAGATAAAATGGTACGGGAGCCTTTCCATGACGCTGGCCGAAGATCTCGCCCTGCACACCCGCGAAGGCGACCTGTACGAACACCTGGAGGGCAACCGCATCCGCTGCTTCGCCTGCGGCCACTGCTGTCCCATCCCCGCGGGTTTCGCCGGTGTCTGCAAGGTGCGTTTCAACCGCGCCGGCAAACTGCTGGTCCCCTACGGCTACGTCAACGCGCTGCAGTGCGATCCCATTGAAAAGAAGCCCTTCTTTCACGCCCTGCCCGGAACCAACGCCCTCAGTTTCGGCATGCTCGGCTGCGACCTCCACTGCGGCTACTGCCAGAACTGGGTCTCCTCGCAGGCCCTTCGCGATCTCCGTTCCACGCTGGACTTCCGGGAAATCGATCCCGCCGGCATCGTCCGCCTGGCCCAGCGCTACAACGCCGCCTCCATCGTCAGCACCTACAATGAGCCGCTCATCACCGCCGAATGGGCCGCCGCCGTCTTCCGCGAGGCTCGCGCCGCCGGCCTCGTCACCGGCTTTGTCTCCAACGGCAACGCCACGCCGCAGGTGCTCGAATATCTCCGGCCGCTGGTCGATCTGTACAAAGTGGATCTGAAAAGCTTCGACCCGGGCCACTACCGCGAGCTCGGCGGCCGTCTGGACCCCATTCTGGAATCCATCGCCCGCATTCACGCCATGGGCTTCTGGCTGGAAGTGGTCACCCTGGTCATTCCGGGCTTCAACGATTCGCCCGCCGAGCTGGAGTCCATAGCCGCCTTCCTCGCCGGCGTCTCTCCCGATATCCCCTGGCACATCACCGCCTTTCATCCCGATTACAAGATGATGGGCCCGCAGCGCACCCCCGCCGCCACGCTGGAGCGCGCTGCCGCCATTGGCCACGCCGCCGGATTGCGCTACGTCTACGCGGGAAACCTTCCCGGCGCCGTCGGCTCGCTCGAAAACACCTGCTGCCCGCAGTGCGGTTCGCTGCTCATCGAACGCTGCGGTTTCGAAGTGCTGCGAAACCGCCTCACGCGCGCCGGCGCCTGCCCCGACTGCCAAGCGGCCATCCCCGGCTTCTGGCGGCCCGCCCCACAGCGCGCCCGCGAGCCCCTTTGCACCATCCGCAAGCAATGTGGTTGAACTCATGGCACTTTCCCCGGCAGCCGCCGCTGCTCACATCAGTCCGTTTGCCGGCTCCTGGTACCCGGACCGCCCCGCCGAGTTGGCGGCCCTTCTCGACCAGCGCTTCGAGTGCTCCCTCGAAAGAACCGGTCCCTGCCTGCTTCCGCGCCCGCTCGCCTTCGTCGTTCCGCATGCCGGACTGGCCTACTCCGGCACCGTGGCCGCCGCCGCTTACCGGTACTTGCAAGCCGCGCCGCCCGAACGCATCTTCCTGCTGGGATTCAGCCATCGCGGTGGCCCGCCGGGCATCGCCATCCCCGATATCCCGGCCTTCGAAACCCCCATCGGCGCCGTGGCCCTCGATCGTGCCGCCGCCCTGGAACTGGCCGCCGCGCGCCCGTTTGCGGTGGTCCCCGAGAGCGAGGTTTGCGATCATTCGGTGGAGATCCAGCTTCCGCTGCTGTGCAAGGCCGTTCCCGGCGTGCCGGTGGTTCCGCTGCACGTCGGCTTTCTGCAAGACGCCGAACGATCCGCCGCCGCCGAAATTCTGGCCCACGCGCTGCGCCCCGGCGACCTTCTGCTGGCCAGTTCCGACCTCACCCACTACGGCCGCGCCTTCGGCTACCAGCCGTTTCCCGCCGGCCACGACCTGCACCGGCGCCTCTACCGCCTGGATTCCCAGGTGATCGAAGCCGCCGGCAGCTTCGATTGCGGCCTGTTCCACGAAACCCTCCGCGAGACCGGCGCCACGGTGTGCGGGCGCGCTCCCATCGCCCTGCTGCTCCAGGTGCTCACCCTGCTGGCCGGCGAGGACGTGTTTCAGCAGACCCTGGATTACCAGACTTCCGCCGAAAT
>DATJRE010000451.1:0-22953 GCA_035505095.1 Bryobacteraceae bacterium
GTGTTCGCGCGCTTCGGCAAGCTCCTGCCGCTGGCGCTCCAGGGCCGCGTGAAACTCCTGGCGGTCCTGCGTGCGCAACTCTGCGAATTCCCGCCGCTCGCAATCGCGCGACTCGGTGAGAAGCCGTTCCATCTCTTCCGAGATCTGGTCGGCATGATGATCGAGGATCTGGCGCAGGGCCATTCCTGGCGACATGGAAGCCATCGCTGTTGCTTTATTCTAACAGGCGACGGCCGGACCAACCGCAGATTTCCGCGGCATCATTTCTTCCGCGCAGTGATTTCGGCGGTTCCTTTCGAAAGGCCCTCTGAGGTGGCCGTCACTGCAATTTTCCCGGTTTGCGTGCCGTTCGACCGCACAATCAGCAGGGCCAGGCCGTTGAAGGCCTTGCGGTGATCGGCGTGAAACGGCTCTACAGTGGCCGCGTTGCCGTTATCCACGGCTTCGTTGTGGCCGGCTCCCGTCACCTGGAAATGCACCAGGTTGTCGGCTTCGGGAACCAGGTTGCCGTCCTTATCCTCAATGCGCACGGTGACGAAGCTCAGGTCGTCGCCATCGGCCGTGATGGTGGTCCGGTCGGGCTGCAACTTGACCTTAGCCGGCGCGCCGGCGGTTCGTCGCTCGTCCACGGCTACCTCTTTGCCGTCTTTGTATGCCACGGCTTTGAGCGAGCCGGGCGCATAGGGCACCTGCCACTCCAGCCGGTACTTGGTGAGGAACTGGTGGTCCGGGCTGACGTTGCCGCCCACCGGAATCTCAATAGGATCGCCAAAGCGCTTCTTGCGCCCCAGCGACTGCCCGTTGAGGAACAACTCTACTTCGTCCGCGTTGGTGTAGACCATCACGGGGATTGGCTGCCCCTCGTGCCCGGCCCAATTCCAGTGCGGCAGCACGTGTACCATGGGCGCTTTGGTCCACTGGCTCTGGTACAGGTAGTAGCGGTCCTTGGGGAAACCGGCCAGGTCGACTATGCCGAAATAAGAGCTGCGCGCCGGCCAGTCGGTGGCCATGCTGTTGCCGCCGTTGAAATAGGGGGTCGGCTCGCCGATATAATCGAAGCCGGTCCACACAAATTCGCCCAACACATTCGGGAAACGATCCTGCGCGGCGAACTCCACGTCCGGACAGTAGGCCCAGCTCGGGGCAATGATGTCGTAACTGGAGATCTGCAGCGAGGGATGCTTTTCGTATTTCTCGATGGGCAGGTGATAGGTGCCGCGGGAGCTGACGCAGGAGGCCGTCTCCGATCCGTAGATCACCCAGTTGGGATGCCCCTTCATGATCTCCTCGTAGTGCATGGGCGCGTAGTTGAAGCCGGGAATATCCACTTCGTCGGCCAGCTTGTTTTGAATGGCTCCACGCCAGTTATTGAATGCCGAGGTGGTGGGCCGCGTGGGATCCTCTTCGTGGAAGAAGCCCGTCAGCCGGTGGGCCATGGCGGCGCCCGCGGGTTCCCGCTGCTCGGGAATCTCGTTGCCGATGCTCCACATGATCACGCTGGGATGATTCCGGTCGCGCCGCACCATGTCGCGCACGTCGCGCTCGCTCCATTCCTTGAAGAACTTGCTGTAGCCGTTGGGCACTTTGGGGATCAGCCACATGTCGAACGACTCGTCCATCACCACCAGCCCCATGCGGTCGCACAAATCCAGCAGCTCGGGCGAGGGCGGATTGTGGGTGGTGCGGATGGCGTTCACGCCGGCGCCCTTGAGGATTTCGAGCTGCCTCTCGGTGGCCCGCCGGTTCACCGCCGCCCCCAGCGCGCCCAGGTCGTGGTGGTCGCAGACACCCTGAATCTTGTGCGGCTGCCCGTTCAGCAGGAAGCCTTTCTCCTTATCGAAGGCGATGGTGCGAATGCCGAAGGGCGTCTCGTAGCGGTCCACCACCTTCTTGTTTTCGAGCACTTCGCTCACCAGCGTGTACATGTAAGGATGGTCCATATCCCAGCGCTCGGGATGGCTCACGATGAGCGTAGTGGGTTGCGTCTGGGAGCCGCCCGCTGGAATCGTCACCGCATCCGAATTACGGCTCACCGCCTTCCCCGCCGCATCCAGCACGATGCTCTCGAGCGTCACCGCCGCCTCCTGATCCGTGCGGTTGCGCAGCTCCGTTTTCACCGCCACGGAGGCTTTCTCCGCGGAGACTTCGGGCGTGGTCACATAAGTGCCCCAGCGCGCCACGTGCAGGGGGCCGGGGATATCCAGCCAGACGTTGCGATAGATACCGGCTCCGGGATACCAGCGGGACGAGCGGTCTTCGGGAGTGAGCCGCACCGCAATCACGTTGGTCTCATTGCCGTAGTGCAGATAGGGCGTGAGGTCGAAGGAGAAACCGATGTATCCGTAGGGGCGCCCGCCGAGTTCGTGGCCATTCAGCCAGACGGTGGAGTTATACATGGCGCCATCGAACTCAATGCTGATGTAGCGCGACTTGGCGGAAGCGGGCAGGGTGAACGCCTTGCGGTACCAGCCGGTGCCGAAGATGGGCAGGGCGCCGGTGTGAGGGTTGAACTTCGGATCGAACGGCCCTTCGATGGCCCAATCGTGGGGCAGGCGGACCGGCTTCCATGCGGCATCCTGGAAATCCGGCTGTTCGGCGCCGGGGGCTTGTCCTTTGAAGAACCGCCAGCCATCGTCGAAAGAGAGCCGGCGCTGGCTGCCCACGGGAACGGCGGTGGCCGCGAACAGAGCCGACCCCAAAACGGCGCACAACAAGGCGCCCGGAAGAGACTTCGTCATGGATACCATCTTAATCTGATGCACGGCGGCCGCATGGGCGGACGCGCCCACGAGGGATGGCGGCGGGCGCGCGGTCTTGGCAGGGGAAAAAGCCCGCGGCCCCGTGGATGGCTGACGCTACGACTGACGCTACCTTCGCTCCACCTGCAGTGACGCCCTCACGCTTTTACCGGTCCGGCGCCGCAGGTGGGTGCCGGACCGGCCGCACAGTCTTACTGCTGTGCTGCTTGGAGATCCGCGATGGAGGCCTTGAGCAGCCCCACCGCGTAAGCCGTGTTGTGGATGCCGCGGCTGCCGTCGTTGTTGACGAACTGCCAGTTGTAGGCCGCCTGTAACTGGTGTTGATTCCAAGTGGAATCAATGGCCAGAGACGTCTTCACCGAATTGTTGGGCGGCAGCAGCGTGGATAGCGTGTTCAGCAGATTCTGCACTTCCGTCTGCACGCCCTGGATCACGCCGTTGCCGTCGTAATCGAGCAGCGGGAAGTCGAACGTGGTGACGTCCGGGCCATGGCAGGTCTGGCACGCGGCCACCAGCATCTCCTTCTGTCCCCCGGCGGGAGTGTAGCTGGGTGTGAACGTGTGGTCTCCCACGTGGAGGAATCCGGGATCGGTGCTCGCAACTTCCTGCATGTGGCAGGTGATGCAGGAGTTGGGAACCACGAACTGGTGGGCGGAGGTAGGAATCTCTTGCCCATAGGTGTAGCCGTTGGTCCCCATCAGCATGTCGGCCTGGGGGCCTTCGTGCGGGCCGTAGTGCGCGCTGCCGGCAGTGCTGTTCACATACGTCGAAGCCTCCACGCGGGCCTGGTGGCACTGCATGCAGAGGATGCCTTCGCCGGCGGTGACAGCGTATCCCCGGCTATCGTTGCCCGTCAGAGGTACGGCGGTGCCGTCGGCCAGCGTGACCGAGATCATATTGCGAATCTGGTTGGTCGTCCCGGTCTGGGTGGCCCCGTGCGGTTCGTGGCAGGCGGCGCAATCGATCGGGTGGTACGCGGTGTCGGTAATGGGGCTGATGCCGTCCATGCGTTGAATGAAGCCGGTGCCGGTATGGCAGCCCACGCAAGTGGCATTGCCGGCCGGATCGGTGGTGGTGACGGCGTGCACGGAGTTCCCCCACGCGGTCCCATCGAAGTGGTGCGGCGGGTCATCGTGGCACTGGTTGCACTGGCCGGCACTCGGCGGAATTGAGATGGTGCTGGTGTCGCCGCCGCTGGCCGCGTGCGCGCTGCCGGGACCATGGCAATTCTCGCACTGGATGTTGGCCACGTTCTGCAGAGTAGCGGGCATACTGCTCCAGTTGGAAGCCTGCCCGGTGGCCGGAAAGCTCCATTTCAACGTATTCATGACGGCCGAGAATCCACCGTCATTCACGGTGTTGTTGGCGTCGAAGCCGACGCTATGGCAGGGAGCGCATTCCGCGCTCTCGGTGTAGCCGGCGACGGCGGCGCCGTTAATGACGTTGGTAAAGACGCTGGCGTGCGCGGTGGTCTCCCAGGGTTTTACCATCTGTTCCGCCGGTCCGGTATTGTGGCACTCCGCGCAGGTGGTGATCCCCATGTACGTGGCGGCCGTGAGGGTTAGAGCGACGCTGGTGGGGCTGGTGGTCCCGGCCGTCACCTCGGCGCTCACAATGTAAGTGCCGGTCACATCCGGAATCAGAAGCTGCCGGCCGGCCACCTGGTAGATCAGCCGGTCAGAGGGCGCGTAGACGGGCACACTTGACGTCAGCGGGCTGGCGGCCAACTGCGCATTGGACCCGGCCGGCTTGGTAACCAGCGTCCAGGTGACGCTGCCGATTTGCTTAGCCGTGAGAGTAGCGTCAACCTGGACTTCCAAATACCATGGTTCGCCCAGAGCCACGGTGGTTAAGCCGCCAGATACCTGGACGGTGGAAGGCAGCTTGTATAGTGCGAGGTCACCGGTCGTCACCGGCCGAAGCGCGAGAACTGGCGCCTGCAGAGTTGTTTGAGCGTTCAATGTGGCGGAAACGGCCACAACCGCCAGCGCCGCTGCCCAGTGACCAGCTAGCGCTTTCGGAGAACGCCGACGTTTTGTGACACCCATAATTGTTTTTTGCAAAACTCCTTACTCTTGATCTGAATAACAGGTATATTCAGACCTTAATATAGTTTAAAGCGTGGTCATATACCATAGATCTTGTGTAAATATTTGGCGGTTGTTGAATACTTCCACACTTCACCCCGCTCGTCGTCTGATTATGGCTTGCCTCCGTCGCATGCGCGCCGGGATCCGAGGATGATCGCGATCAGCCGCGCTCCAGGTCAGTGGAAGGAACTTTGTTATGCCAGCCGGATTCGTCTACACGTGTTTGCTGCCGGAAACGTCTTGCTCAGGTCGCTTGGCTGGCGTTCTGCAACGTTCCCGCGCAAACTCCTGCGGCTCCGCTACGGTTTGAGGTTGCTCCGATTAAACCCACCGACTCCACGACGCAGGGCCCGTATCTTCGGCCGCAGCGTGGCAGTTTGCGAATTGAAGGTGCTACCTTAAAGAACCTCATCGCTATTGCGTATGCTGTCCGGGAGTTCACCGTTTCTGGCGGACCTGGTTGGATCGGCTCCGATCGCCTCGACATCGATGCCCGTGTGCAGTCCGCGCCTACTGCTAAATCGGCGCCAGGGCCATCCCCGGCCGGTTCTCCAGCACCGCGCCGAAACTGCCAATGGCCGGCATTTTGACCACGCCTGCGCCGCCCTGGCGGATCAGATCCAGCCGCGCGCTCACCCGATGGTGGTCATGAACGCGATCATCAGCAGGTCGCGCAGCACCACGCCGGCCTCCCGTTGAAATAGCGGCCGTGCAGCACCTGCGCGGCGTTCAGCCTCCAGGTTGGTATCATGTTTGCATAGTGTACGCCATGCCCACAGCCCGATTCGCCGGGATGCTGCTGGCCGCCTTGGCGTTGGGCAGGGCTCAGGCTCCCCAGGCTGCCGGTAAGTGCCATGTGGCCGGGCAGGTGGTGCAGTTCACCGCCGGAACCCCGGTCCACAAGGTCAGCGTGCGGCTCAAGCGCTTCGGCACCGAAGGCGGCGTGAGCGATACGCCCACTGTAGCCAATTACGCCACCACCACCGATGAGCAGGGCAAGTTCTCGTTCGACGCCGTCGCGCCGGGCGTTTACTGGCTGTTTGCCGATCGCATCGGCTACCTGGAGCAGAGTTACGGCGCGCGCGAGCCTCTGTTGCGCGGGTCGCCGGTCAAGCTGGTGGCGGGGCAGAATCGCGATGATCTGGTGCTCAAGCTCATGCCCCAGTCGTTGGTTTACGGAAAAGTGGCCGACGAGGACGGCGACATCCTCCCCAATGCTCAGGTGCAGGTGTACAAGGCCGCCTGGGTGCAGGGCCGCAAGCGGTTCGTGCCGGTGGCCTCCGCCCTTTCGCAGGATGATGGCAGCTTCGTAGTGGGCAACCTGCAAGCGGGCCGCTATTATCTGAGCGCCGGCCAGCCCCAGCAGGATGATGCCCCGCAGCCCGACGCCACCAAGTCACGCGACACTTACGGCACCACTTACTACCCCGGCGTGGCGGACCCTGCCGCGGCCTCTCCGGTGGATGTGGCCGCCGCCTCCGAAGTGCGCGGCCTGGAGATCCGCATGCGGCTGGCACGCGCTTTCCACATCCGGGGCAAGGCGGTCAATACGCTGACCGGCGCGCCCGCCCCGCAGGCTTATCTGAAACTCACCCCGCAGGATACCCAGGGCGAGCCCGGCCAAATGGAAATTGGCGCCGTTACGGCACGCGACGGTACCTTCGAATTCCGCGACGTGGCGCCCGGCGGCTACATCATCGGCACCGGATCGGCGCTCTTGGCCACCACTTTCGAAGCCGGTTTGCCGGCCCAGTTGGGGGCCGAAGGGCAACCGCGCGCGCCGCGGCTGGTAGGGCGCGCCGTGGTCCAGGTGGGCGAACAGGATGTGGATAACGTGGTGCTGCCGCTCGGCGAAGGCGCCCTGGTAACCGGCACCGTCCGCATGCTGGGCGAGGAACCCGCCAAGCCCTCGCCGTGGCCCGGCCTGCTGCTCACCGCTGCGGACGGCCAGGGCGAAGAGCCGTTGGCCGCGCAGATCAAGCCGGATGGCACCTTCCGCATTCCGCGCATCGTCCCCAACCAGTACTCCATCCAGGTGAGCGGCCTGCCCGATAACGTGTACGTGAAGTCGGTGGCTTTCGATGGGCGCGACATTACCGGCGAAGACCTCAACCTGATCTCCGGCGCAGGCGGCTTGCTGGAAATCGTGCTTTCGCCCGACGCCGCGGGCATCTCCGGCATCGTGCGCAGCCCCGATGGCGAAGCCGCGGCCGGCGCCACCGTGCAGGTCTGCTCGGGCGAGGACACGGTGAAATATGTCAGCTCCGACGAGAACGGCGAATACAAAGTGGGCGGCTTGCCCCCCGGCGATTACCGCGTCCTGGCTTGGGAGGAAGTGGACCCCGGCCTGAGCCTGGACGCCGCCTTTCGCGCCCACTTCGAATCGCAGACCGCCGACGTGAAACTGGACGAGCGGGCCCACCCCACCGTGGAGGTGAAGATGATCGCCCGCGAAGCCGTCGAGGCCGAAACCGCCAAGCTGAAATAGAGTCTCATCTGCGGAACTCCCGTGGGCGGACCGGAGTCCAATTGGCAATCCGGTTATGTCCACGAAAGCGAGATCGGCGGCTGTGGGTGTGTTGATCGTGGGGGCAGTGGTGGTCGTGATTGCCGCGGTCTCCGGGGCTCTGTACGAGCAGATGCAGCGCGCCAGGGACCGGGAAAACTTTCCGCAAATCGGCCGCTCTGTGGATATCGGCGGCCGCAGGCTGACGATCGATTGCTCCGGCGCCGGCCAACCGGCCGTCATCCTGGCAAGCGGCGCCCCGTGGGCCTTCTACAGCAATCCGAGGGCAATGTGGGAAAACGGCGCCCCGCGGCCGGGCTACCGTTGGGTCGCCATCCAGCGCCAGATGGCGCCCTCCACCACCACCTGCTGGTATGACCCCGCCGGTTCCGGCTGGAGCGACCCCGGCCCCTATCCGCGCGACAGCGCCTCACAGGCTCGCGATTTGCATGCTCTGCTCCAAGCGGCAGGGGTACCGCCGCCCTACCTGCTGGTGGCGGAATCGTCGGCCGCCCTGGATGCTCGCGTTTTCACGGGCTTCTATCCCGCTGAGGTCGCCGGTCTGGTGCTCGTCAACGGTGTCCATCCGGATCTTCTCATCCGCACCCGGCCTCGCGCCGGTCTGCCGTGGCCCGGGTTTGTGAGCCATTCCCAGGATGCCAGCGCCCGGATACTCAGCCTGATCGGGCTCTACCGGTTCGGCTCGATCAACCACCCCGCTCCCGCGCCCCCGCCCCAGGGAATCGCCTCCGCGGAATGGAACACCATCTGGCACCTGACACAGTCCCCCAAGGCGCGCGCCGCGTTGGTCCAGGACATCGCTTCCCGGAACCAGAGCACTGCCGAGGCACGCGCGGCAGGGAGCCTCGGCAGTCGCCCGCTGGCGGTGGTCAGTTCGGAAAATGTCGAGGCGGCCTCCGCCTACCCCGGCCTGTGGATGGAATTGCAAACCGATCTGGCCCGCTTGTCCACGCGCGGAAAAAACATCGTGATCGGGGGCGATGGTGACCCGATCTACCAGTCGCCCGGCGCCGTCCTTGAGGCCGTACGCCAGGTGCTTGGCGCTGTCCGGAACCCCGCAACCCCGCGCTAGGCAGTCCCACCGTGACTAAATTCTTTTGTGCCGCCACATTAACCGGTCAGTTGACACCCCCGTGCCCCTGCGGCACCGCCTGTTCACCCTGCTGAGTCCATCTCTGTCAAGATTTTTAAATCAACCTGAAACAATAATTTACAAGCAAATTCTGTCACTCTCAACAGGAGTGTGCTAATAATATTTCCTGGGGCCGGGCTTCGGCCCCAAACCATTACCAATCTACTCAATACAAACCTAGTTGGAGGATGTTTTTCCATGAAGATTCGTCCGCTCTATGACCGCATTGTGGTCAAGAGAATCGAGCAGAAAGAGCAGATGCACGGGGGCCTCTACATCCCGGACTCCGCCAAAGAAAAGCCCCAGGAGGGCGAAGTGGTGGCGGTCGGGAAAGGCAAACGCCTCGAAGACGGCAAGGTGATCCCGCTGGATGTCCAAGCCGGCGATCGCATCCTGTTCGGAAAGTACTCCGGCAGCGATATCAAGCTGGACAACGAAGAATATCTGATCATGCGTGAAGACGAGGTCCTCGGGGTCCTCGATGCGGCGCCGCAGGCAGCCAAGAAAGCAAGCTAAGGAGTCGAACAAGAATGGCAAAACAAATCGTATATTCCGAAAGTTCCCGTCAGGCGATTCTGCGCGGCGTCAACCAGCTCGCGGATTGCGTAAAAGTCACCCTTGGCCCCAAGGGCCGCAACGTGGTTCTGGAAAAGAAGTTCGGCGGCCCGAACATCACCAAAGACGGTGTCACCGTGGCCAAGGAAGTCGAGCTGAAAGATCCCCTGGAGAACATGGGCGCCCAGATGGTGCGCGAAGTGGCCTCCAAGACCTCCGATGTGGCCGGCGACGGCACCACCACCGCCACCATCCTGGCCCAGTCGATCTTCCGTGAAGGCGTCAAAGCAGTGGCCGCCGGCGCCAACCCCATGGCCCTCAAGCGCGGCATCGAGAAGGCCGTCGACGTGGCCATTGAGGAAGTCAAGAAGCTCTCCAAACCGGTCTCCGGCGACATGATCGCCCAAGTCGGCACCATCTCCGCCAACAGCGATTCCACCATCGGCAACATCATTGCCGACGCCATGAAGAAGGTGGGCAAAGACGGCGTCATCACCGTCGAAGAGTCCAAGACCATGTCCACTGAGCTGGACACCGTGGAAGGCATGCAGTTCGACCGCGGCTATCTCTCCGCCTACTTCGTCACCGATACCGAGCGCATGGAAGCCGTGCTCGAGGATCCCTACATCCTGATCCACGAAAAGAAGATCAGCAACATGAAGGACCTCCTGCCGCTACTCGAGCAGATCGCCCGCGCTGGCAAGCCGCTGCTGATCATCGCCGAGGAAGTGGATGGCGAAGCCCTGGCCACCCTGGTGGTGAATAAGCTTCGCGGCACCCTCAACGCCTGCGCCGTGAAAGCTCCCGGTTTCGGCGATCGCCGCAAGGCCATGCTGGAAGACATCGGCGTTCTGACCGGCGGCAAGGCCATCATGGAAGAGACCGGCATTAAGCTGGAAGGCGTCCGCCTGGATGACCTCGGCCGGGCCAAGCGCGTCACGGTGGACAAGGACAACACCACCATCGTGGATGGCAACGGCACCCAGAAGTCCATCGAAGGCCGCATCAAACAGCTCCGCGCGCAGATCGACGAGACTACCTCGGACTACGACCGCGAGAAGCTGCAGGAGCGGCTGGCCAAGCTGGCCGGCGGCGTGGCGGTGATCAAGGTGGGCGCGGCCACTGAGACCGAGATGAAGGAAAAGAAGGCCCGCGTGGAAGATGCTCTGCACGCCACCCGTGCAGCCGTCGAGGAAGGTATCGTTCCCGGCGGCGGCGTGGCCCTGCTGCGCGCATCCGGGGTCCTCAAAGACCTCAAAATAGGCGGCGACGAGCAGATCGGCGTGGATATTGTGCGCCGCGCCTGCGAAGAGCCCCTGCGCCAGATCGTGGTCAACTCCGGCACCGAAGGCGCCATCGTGGTGGGCAAGGTGCGTGAGAATGCCAACCCGAACTTCGGCTTCAACGCCGCGACCGACACCTATGAAGACCTGGTGGTGGCCGGCGTCATCGACCCGACCAAGGTGACCCGCACGGCGCTTCAAAACGCCGCTTCGATCGCATCCCTGATGCTCACCACCGAAGCCATGATCGCGGAGATCCCCGAAAAGAAACCGCCCATGCCTCCCGGCGGCGGCCATGGCCCCGAGATGGATTACTAAGCACCCCTTCTCTCCTAATTGCAAAATCGGCCGCGCTTCGGGATGTCCGGAGCGCGGCTTTTTTTATGCCCTCGTACCCGCGCGGTTTACTTCACCCCATCGGCCACATACAGCTCCGACCGCACGTAAGTGTAGTTGTATGCGTAGGCCCGCCCGTCCGGCGCGATCTTCGGCATGGAGAGCAGGTCCACCGGGACGGACGCCCGCAGTTCCTTCCACGGCGTGCGCTGTCCGGTAGCCAGGTCGATCAGCGAAATCGGCAGCATCCGGTTGTCGTTGTGATGAGTCATGACATAGATGGCTTTGCCATCCGCGCGCCAGTTCACCGGCATATCGTGCGGCGTGAGGCCGGGCACCGGCTTCGGCTCGCCGCCCGACACTGGATAGATGCACCACATCCCGCCGCCACACGGGAGCAGATAGGAGCGCCGGTCGGGAGAGATCAGCGGCATACTGTCGGGGGCGTTGGGCGGGCTCGCCGGCGTCACGGTGTTGGCGCGCGCGTTCCAGTCGAAGAACTGCCACCCCTTTCCCGTCACGCTGGCGCCCTGCACCAGGTAATTGTCTTCGCCCTCCAGCCATCCAGCCACCAGGCCGCCGCCGTGATTGGGCAGTTGCGGTATGTGCACATCCACCGTCTCGCCCGGCCCGGTCGGCATCAGGATGAACATGCGCTGCGCCGATGCCCGCGACGTGTAGCCGCTTACCCACTTGCCATCCGGCGACAGCTTGTAAGCCACTCCGTCACCCAGCCGCAGGGGCGGCGATCCATCCGTGCGCCGCAAATAGATGGCCCCCGTAGTCCCGCCGCTTTCGCCCACGGTTTCGGCCAGAATCTCCGAGCCGTCGTCGGAGATCCCCCGCAGGTCGGCCGCCTCCAGAACTGAAAGGTCGCGCTCCTCGGTGGCGCCCGGCGCCAGCCCGCGAATGCCTTTGCGCTCGTCGTTGAGCGAGAACAACATCCGTCCGTCCGCCGCCAGGTCGTAGAACGCCAGGTCACCGGGAAACCGCGCCGCCACGCGCCGCTTGCCGTCCATCCCGATGGCGTAAATCGTATTCCGGTCGTTGGGGTCGAAGGAGCGGAACCAGATCTCGCGGCCATCGCGGCTCCAGGCCAGCGGTGTGGGAGCCATTCCGCTGGTTTGTCCCGAAACCACTCCCAGCTTCCGCACCTTTCCCGTCCGGTCCACCGTGTAGATCGCGATGACGCTGCCGTTGCCGCCGTAGGTCGTGAAGGCTACCTGCCGGCCGCTCGGCGAGATACGGATGCCGAAGGGACCAAAGATCGTCTCGGTGAGCATCTTCCCGATGGGATACTCGATTCGCCCCTTGCCGTTCACCTCCCGCACCACCGCCATCTCCGATCCATCCGGCGAAAAGTCGGCGAAGCGCACGTGCTCCAGCAGTTCGCGCGGCGGCCCGCCGGTGACCGAAGCGCGCGCCAGCGTGCCCGATCCATCCGGGAAAATGGTGCCCGTCAGGAACGCCACGTCGCCCTTCGACGAGACTGCCAGCAGCCGGGCGCCCGCCAGGCCCAGGTCGCGCGATTCCGGATTCCCCACGGTGGAAGTATAAATGCCCGGCTCGCCGCCCTCCCAGGTGGCCGAACAAATCACCGTGCGTCCCTCCGGTCCCAAGCGCGCATTGGTCACGCGCCCCTCGCGGAAGGTGATCCGCTGGAACTCGGCCGGCCCGCCGCTCAGACGGTCGCGGGCGGCGTATCCGCCGGCAAAAATCGCCAGCCCGACCATGGCGGCGGCAATGAAGTGCGAGGGCTTGCGGCGCCGCTTGGGGGGCGCCGCGGCCACCGCTGGAATGGCCGTCTGGCTGCCCGTGGGAGTGGCCAGCGCTCGCAACGCAAACGCCAGATCGGCCGCCGATTGAAAGCGCAGCGCCGGATCTTTCTCCAGGCATCGCCGCGCGATCGCCTCCATCGCCGGCGTCATCGCCCCCGGAACTTCGCGCGGCTCCTCGCGCAAAACCGCGCTCATTACGTCGGCCGCCGAACCTCCTTCGAATGCCCGTTTCCCGGTGGCCATCTCGTACAGCACGCAGCCGAAGCTGAAGATATCCGAGCGCGCGTCCACGTTTTCGCCGCGCACCTGCTCCGGCGACATGTATCCCACCGTGCCCAGCACCATCCCCGGCTGCGACAGCAGCACGGTGGCGGCCTCGGCCCCGGAGGACCCCCCCAGCGACACCGCGCTTCCGGCGGCCGCCACGTTCTGCTTGGCCAGCCCGAAATCCAGCACCTTCACGCGCCCGGCAACGCCCCCCTGCGCGCCCGAAATCATAATGTTCTCGGGCTTCAGGTCGCGATGCACAATGCCCAGAGCGTGCGCCGCCGCCAGAGCCTCGGCAATCTGCGTGGCCACTTCCACCAGCCGCCGGCCGGTGAGGGGGCCGCGATCCATCACCCTGCGCAGCGATTCGCCCTCCACCAGTTCGGACACGATGTACGCCCGTCCATTGCTCTGGCCCACGTCGTACACCGCCACGATATTGGGATGGTTGAGCGCGCCGAGCGACCGCGCTTCCTGCTCGAAACGCTGCCGCCGCGCCGGGTCTCCCGCCACCTCCGCGGGCAGAATCTTGATGGCTACCGAGCGGTTCAGTCGCCCGTCCCGAGCGCGCCACACCTGCCCCATGCCGCCCTCGCCAATCTTATCCAGAATCTCGTAGTGCCCCAGTTTCTCGCCTGTCATCCTTTATTCCCGCGATTCTACAATGGTAGCGCCCGCGCCGACCCTTGCGGAGGGAGCGTCGTCTCCCAGCCACGAATCGAGAACCGCTCCCTCACGCGCGCGGCTCCGAGCGCCAGGCCTCCCCGACCGCGTGATGCGGTTCGCCCCCTGCCTTACGCATCGAGTCGGAGACACGACCGTAAGGGCAGCGGAAGGCCGTTGGGCGCGGCGGCGCAGGGCGGAGACCTCCTCTTCGGCTTCCTGCGACGCGGCAGCCGGTACGGTGGCCCGCTCGGCTGCCGGCGGGCGGGGCCCGGTGAGGCAAAAGTCAGGGTACTTTGGGCGTGGAACTGCGAGCAGTGGGTGAACGCGAAAGTCGGGCGGGCTCGGCAGTAGGGTAAAATGGCGAAAAGGATGAGCCAAGGAAGGGCACTCGGATGGGCGCTGGCGGCGGCCGGCAGCGTGTTGGGCATGATGGCGCAGACGGCCGAAGAAGACGCCAAACTGCTGCCGGAGGGACCCGGCCGCGAGATCACCGGGAAGGTTTGCATCAATTGCCACGACTCCAGCAATTTCCGCAAGGCGCGGCTGGACCGCGACGCCTGGGAAGACGAAGTGGGCGTGATGGTGGACAACGGGGCCAAGGCAACCGACGACGAATTGGCCGCGGTGGTGAATTACCTGGTGGAGAATTTCGGCCCCAATTCCAAGATCCATGTGAACACCGCCCCGGTGGACGAGATCAAAGCCGTCCTGGGCCTGACTGCGGCGCAGGCGGTGGCGGTGGTGAATTACCGGCAAGCCAACGGGGATTTCAAATCGTGGCAGGACCTGCTCAAAGTGCCACAAATCGACACCAAGAAGATTGAGGATCACAAGGACCTGCTGGCCTTTTAATCCGGCGCGTAACGTGTCCGGCGGTACTCAGCGCGATTCAGTCGGGTTGGGACGCCGCAAAACGGCGTGTTAAGATGCGAGAAGTCTCACCGCCGGCTGGACTTATGTATAACGCCTTTTTCGGCTTCAACCAGAATCCGTTCAATATGAGTCCGGACCCTTCCTTCCTGTTTCGCAGCTCGCAGCACGAAGAAGCGCTGGCCAACCTGATCTACGGCGTGCAAAGCCGCAAGGGTTTCATTGTGCTGACGGGAGAGGTGGGAACCGGCAAGACCACCATGCTGGAGTGCCTGCGGGACTTTCTGAGCTCGCAGCAGATCTCCTTCGCCTCGCTCTTCAACTCACGCCTGACGGTAGAGCAGTTCTTCGAGATGCTTTCGTACGATCTGGACCTGCGGTGCAACCGGCTGTCGAAGACCGAGGTGCTGATCACACTGAACAGCATGCTGCTGGAACGAGCTTCGGCCGGCCGCACCACGGTGTTGATTGTGGATGAAGCGCACAACCTGGAGTGGGACGTTCTCGAAGAAATCCGGCTGCTGGGCAACCTGGAGAACCGGCGCGGCAAGATGCTGCAAATCATTTTGGCCGGGCAACAGGAGCTGGACCGCAAGCTGGAGGCGCCCGAGTTCCGGCAGCTCAAACAGCGCATTGCGCTGCGCTGCGCGCTGAAGGGCTTCGACCGGCAGGAGGCCGCCGCCTACATCAATTCGCGCATGGCGCGAGCCGGCTTGCCTGAGCAGACCGTGTTTTCGCCGGAGCTGATTGAAGAGATCCAGTTCCGTTCGCAGGGCATTCCGCGGCTCATCAACGCCATCTGCGACAATCTGCTGTTAACTTCCTTCGCCATGGAGACCCGTACGGCAACTTCGGAAATGCTGGATGAGGTAACTGCGGATATGCGTCTGGAGTATCCTTCCGGGCATGCCGAGCGGCCCTTCCACGCCGATCCGGCGTACCCGGAGAGGGTCATGCGACAGGCCCATTTGCCCTCCCGATTTGAACGAGCCTAAGGCCCTTTCCCCTCTTTTCGCCCCGATATCTAACTGTTTTTAATAGTTCTGCAACTTAAATCCTTAGGAATCTGGGGGTTCTAGAAGTGTGCCATTTAGATACAGATCTTCTCAGGTGAAAACCCGAAAATGGGTCTGAAATCGCTTACACCATTACCCTAATGGTACTAGTGGTCTCCTGACTTTGATAACATGGCCACTGTTAGCGTACCATAACCAGTACTCACTAGGAGGTTCGCAGTATGCGGACATTTCTCGGAAATAAATTCGGTTTCGGCATTACTCTTCTCATATTCGCGCTTGGGCTAGGCTGCAATGCCTTGCTGGGCGGCGGCATGATACTGCCCTCTCATGCTTGGAGTGTAGCGCTTCCAGCGCCCATTGGTGCTGCTCCTAGCGCGGTGACGTCCTCCGAGGTCCAGACGCCCACCTCCGGCGCCACTCTGACCGCTTCCGGCCCGACCCTGCCGCCCGACCCGTGGACGCCCACCTCCGGCGCCACCCTGACGGCCTCCGGCCCGACCCTGCCGCCCGATCCGTGGACGCCCACCTCCGGCGCCATCCTGACGGCCTCTGGTCCCACCCTGCCGCCCGAGCCGTGGACGCCTACCTCCGGCGCGACCCTGACCGCTTCCGGCCCCACCCTGCCGCCCGACCCGTGGACGCCCACCTCCGGCGCTGTTGCATAATCCCCCACTGGTGGATGGCTGGTGCTTCGGGCTAGAATTAGCTCTGGATGTCGTATTACCTCTCGATCGCCGGGTACATCGTCGGGCTTCCGCTCGAATTGCTGATTATTGCGGCGTTGGTGCGCGGTAGTTTTCGGGAATATCCCTGGGTTTTTGCCTATGTCATTGCGGAATTTCTCGGCACGGTGATCGAGATGCCGCTGGCGTTGGCTTATTACCATACCAGAGACTTGCACCTTGGAAAGCGGTTTAGCCTCTGGTATTGGGGGGACGAGACCGTTCAGGAGTTTCTGATTCTAATTGTGGTAATCAGCCTGATCTGGCACGCCACCGGCTCCGCCCGCTCCCGCCGCACAATTCGGATGGCGCTGGTCACCGCCGTCACCCTGTTTGCCGGGGTTTCCCTGCTGCTGCATTACGACGCGAGCGTTCCCATGGGCAGATGGATGACCTACTGGACCCGCGACCTCAACTTCGGCGCCGCGATTCTGGACATGGTGTTGTGGGCGATGCTGATCGCCAAGCGTCAGAAGGATTCGCGCGTCCTGATGCTGAGCGCCGGCTTGGGGATCATGTTCGCGGGCGAAGCCATCGGCCAATCGGTGCGCAGCTTTGAAACCCACGAGTCGATAATCGGGCTGGTGGGCAGCGTCCTGGTGATGATCACGTACCTGGCTTTTCTGTACATCTGGTGGCAGACCTTCCGCGTGCCGCGTGCCGTTCCGCTTGTCAGCCCTGTGAAGCTGTCGTGATGGAGTCTCTGGCGGGCAAGTTTGGGGTGGTAACCGGAGGGACCCGCGGAATCGGACGGGCGATCGCCGAACGGCTGTTACAAGAAGGCGCGGCGGTGGCGTTCTGCGGGCGGTCCGCCGAGACGGTGGAACGGGCGCGCCAGGAACTGGCGGGGTTGGGCCCGGTATTGGGTGCGGTTGCGGATGTTACCCAGACCGTTGATGTGCGCAACTTTTTCCAGGCGGTGGATCACGCTTTCGGCGCTCTCGACATTCTTGTGAACAACGCCGGCGCCGCGCGCTTCCGAAAAACCGGCGAAATGACGGCGGAAGACTGGCACTATCACATCGACCTCAACCTGAATGCCGCTTTCTATTGCTCGCGCGAGGCGGTGCCGCGGATGATCCAGCGCGGCGGCGGCTCGATCATTCACATTTCCAGCCTGGCGGCCAAGAATGCGTTTGCGGGCGGCGCGGCTTACCATGCGGCCAAAGCCGGACTGAATGCATTCGCGGAGGCGCTCATGCTGGATCATCGCCACGATAATATCCGCGTGACCACCATCATGCCCGGCAGTGTCGACACCGAATTTTCCGGCGGCGAGAGACGCACGGGGGACACGAGCTGGATGATTGCGCCGGAGGACATTGCGGAGATCGCCGCCCTGGTTCTACGCATGCCCGCAAGGACCATGATCAGCAGTGTGGAAGTGCGCCCCTCGCGGCCTCGAAAGTAAGCGAACACACGCGCTTGCCAGCCCCAAACGCCTGCCTTTTCCTGTGGCCCTCCACTTGCTCTATGCCTTAGTGAGATGGCCCTGGTGGAACTAGGAATCGAGAGGGGGAGAGGCAATATGGCGCGCGTGAACAAGCGACTGGATCCGGCCCAGACAGGGTTCGAGGCCGGCAAGCTCGAATCTGATCTACGCAAGCGTGTGATTGGCCAGGATGAGGCGATTCAACAGATCATTAACATCTATCAGACTGACTTAGTCGGGATGTCCAGCCCGGGCCGGCCGATCGGCACATTTCTGTTTCTGGGACCGACGGGATCGGGTAAAACCCGTACCGTGGAGGCCACTGCCGAAAGCCTGCTGGGGGATCCGCGGGCCGTCATTAAGATTGATTGTGCCGAGTTCCAGCATAGTCACGAGATCGCCAAGCTGATCGGTTCGCCTCCAGGATATCTGGGA
Organism: Bryobacteraceae bacterium; assembly: GCA_035505095.1. Lineage (GTDB taxonomy): Bacteria > Acidobacteriota > Terriglobia > Bryobacterales > Bryobacteraceae > JOPF133. The sequence goes on from DATJRE010000451.1 coordinate 17,872, forward strand.
CACCGGGAAACTCACCCCTTGCTGAGCCAGGAAGTGCTGAACCAGTTCCACACCGAGGACCTGAAACTCAGCTTCGTGCTTTTCGACGAGATCGAGAAAGCCAGCGACGCGCTGTGGAACTTACTGCTGGGGATTCTGGATAAGGCGACACTGACGCTGGGCGACAACCGCCGGGTGGATTTCTCACGGGCCCTGATCTTCATGACCAGCAATCTGGGCGCCGCCGAGATGAATTCGATTATGCGGCCGAGTTTGGGTTTCGCCGCCGGGGAATCGGAGCGGCTGTGGGCGTCGGGTGTGGCGGATGACGATCTGAACGATAAGATTTCGCGCGCCGGAATCGAGGCCGCGCGCCGCAAGTTCACGCCGGAGTTTATGAACCGGATCGATAAGACGGTGGTGTTTCGTCCGCTGGGGGAAGTGGAACTGCGGAAGATTCTGACGCTGGAGTTGAATATGGTACAGCATCGGGTCCTCAGCTCGTCCAACACCGCGCCTTTTGTCTTCTCGCTCACCGACCCGGCGTCGGAGTTTCTGCTGCGGGAAGGGACTGATTTGAAGTACGGTGCGCGGCATTTGAAGCGGGCGATCCAGCGCAACTTGGTACACCCGCTGTCGAATCTGATTGCCACCGGGCAGGTGCGGGGCGGCGACGTGATTCGCGTGGAGTATGACTCGGAGGCCCCGGGACTGACGTTCTTCAAGGAGGCCGAAGACGTCCCGGCGTACACGATGGCGCGCATGGTGGATACCTCGGTGGCTTCGCCGGCAGGGGTGACCGCGGCGTACGCGGTCGCCGACCTGCCGCGGGCGGCCAATGCGCGGGGTTCGCGTAGGTAGGGGTAATCGGTTCACTGCGGAGCCGAGGAGGGCGCTGAGAAAGCGCGGAGAAAAGCCAAAGAGGGGTGCTGAGAAGTCGTCACACGCGGTCTGCTCCGTTTGGTTTCTCCCCGTCTCCGCGTCTCCGCCTCAGGAATTTGGCGGGCGGCGGGTCAGGAATCCTGCGCTGCGCCTAGGTTGGGTAATAGCCTTCGCGGGTCTGCACGATCAGGGATTTCTGCCTGGTGGAGAGGTGGATGCGGCGGTACTCGCCGCTGTTATCGGTACGGTCGGGGGTATAGCCCAGGCTGTACTGATTGCGCAGGTCTTCTTCGATGGCTTCGAAGACTTTCTGAATCGGCAGGCGGTGGGAAACCTCGAAGAAGCGGCCGCCGGTTTCGCGCGAGATCTGCTGCAGGATTTTCTTGCCATCGGGGCGGTCCATGCCGCCCATGGGCGGGCGGCCCCACCCGCGGTGTCCTCCGAAACCGCCGGGATTGAAGCTCATGTCGGGGTCTTCGAAGAGAATCGAGTAGACCAGCGTGTCGGCGCGTTGGGCGGCCTCTACGGCTTGCGAGAGGGTCACTTTGCTGCCGTTGTCTTCGCCATCGGTGAGCAGAATGACGGCCTTGCGGCCGGCCTGCTTTTTGAGGACGTCTTCGGAAGCCAGCAGTACCGAATCATACAGGCAGGTGCCTCCGCCGCGCCGCTGCCCGCCGCCCGGGTAACCGCCGCCGCCGGGATACCCTCCGCCGCCCTGGCCGCGGCGGCGGAGACCACCGCTGCCGTCGGAAGTCTGCAATTCGTCAAGCGCATTTTCCAATCTCTGCCGCGATGAAGTGAGATCCTGCAAAAGCTCCACCTCGAAATCGAAGTGGATGAGGAAGGCCATGTCCTGGCCTTTGTCGCGCAAAGTCTGCTCCAGGAAACGGTACGCGGCCATCCGCTCATCGGGCAGGACGCGGCGCGTGCTGCCGCTGGTATCCACCAGCAGGCCCACGGTCAGCGGCAGGTTGCTCTCCTGCGCGAAGTAGCGGATCACCTGCGGGTGTCCGTCCTCATCCAGAATGAAATCGTCCTTGGTCAGGTCTTTGACAATCGCGCCCTGTTTGTCGCGCACCGTGGCGAACAGGTTGACCACTTTGACTCCTGCGGAGAAGGTGGGGTTCTGGTCGGGCTTGGAATCCTGGACCTGCTGTCCCCTCAATAGTCGGAGCGCGGGCAGAAGGGGGAGCGCGCCAAGCAAGCCCCGTCGTGTGAAACTCATGGTGTGTAAAGAGATGCATAATGAAAGCTGGCGGTTACGCAAAGCATGGGCACGGCGGGAGTTCCAAAATCTTTCAAGGTGCATGGAGCGGCGTGGCCGGCAACGGGTATATTCAATCACATGATTCGCTCGCTGATGATTTTAGGGTGGCTGCCGCTGGCGGCCGCCGCGCAATCTTCCGCCACACCGCCGGCACGGCCGCTGCGGCTGGCGATTGCCGGGTTGGCGCACGGCCACGTTTCCGGCTTCCTTTCGACGGCTCTGCGACGGCCCCAGGACGTGCAACTGGTGGGCGTGTGGGAACCGGTGGCGGCCTTGGGCACGCGCTACGCGGACCGCAGGCAGAACGGGTTTCCGGCCAGTCTGCTGTACACCGACCTGGGCAAGATGCTGGATACGGTAAAGCCGGAAGCGGTGGCCACTTTTACCGACACCTTTGACCATGCCATGGTAGTGGAGGCGTGCGCGCAACGGCACATTCCGGTGATGATGGAAAAGCCGCTGGCGGTTAACATGCAGCAGGCGCGGGCCATCCAACAGGCATCGCAGCGCACGGGGACGCCGGTGATCGTGAATTATGAGACCACCTGGTATCGCAGCCACGCCGAAATCTGGAAGCTCATCAAGGAACAGAAAGCGGCCGGCGACATTCGGCGGATGGTGGCGATGGATGGACACCAGGGACCCAAAGAAATCCATGTACAGCCGGAATTTCTGGCGTGGCTCACGGACCCGGTGAAGAACGGAGCCGGCGCGCTGTTCGATTTCGGCTGCTACGGGGCCAACCTCATGACGTGGCTGATGGACAACCAGCGGCCGCTGAAAGTGACGGCGTTAGCGCAGACGGAGAAGCCGCAGATCTACGCCCACGTGGACGACGAGGCCACCGTGCTGCTGGAATATCCCAAGGCGCAGGGGATTATTCAGGCGTCCTGGAACTGGCCGTTCAGCCGCAAGGATTTTGAGGTTTACGGAGAGCACGGCTACGCCATTGCGACGGGCGGCAATAATCTGCGGGTGAAGATGGCGGAGCGGCAGCCCGAAGAGACGCAGACTACGTTGCCGGACCTTCCGGCGGGCGAGCAGGATTCGATTTCCTATCTGACGTCGGTGGTGCGCGGCCGGATCAAGCCCGAAGGACTCAGCTCGCTCGAGAACAATATGATCGTGGTGGAGATTCTGGATGCGGCGCGCGAATCGATTCGCACGGGCCGCACGGTCACTCTGAAATAACGGCGGCAGCCACTCGGGCCGCGCCGCTTAGAGCAGGCGGAAGGAAGTGTGCACGTCGATGGTGACGGCGACGGGTTTGCCGGCCCTCATGGCGGGCTTGAACTTCCAGGTGAGAACGGATTTGACGGCCTGCTCATCGAGGCCGAGTCCGAGTGATTGCAGGATCTTGGGGTTGCGCACGCGGCCGTTTTCATCGACGACCACCTCCACGATCACGATGCCTTGCAGCCTGGCCTTGCGCGCCTCTTCGGAATATTCGGGGTCGGGACGGTAGAGCGGCACGGGCGGAGTGACCCGGCCGCCGACGCTGAAGACGCCGCCGCCGATGCCCCCGCCTTCGCCCGGTCCCACGCCGGCGCCCGAGCCGGAGCCGACACCGCCGGCTTTGCCCGAACCGATGCCGCCGCCGGAGCCGGTTCCGTTGGATGGCGGACCGAGCTTGCCGAGCGGGTCGCCGTAGTTGGCGAGATTGACGTTGGGCAGGTTGAGATCGGGCGGCGCGACGATCGACGGCTCCATGCTCAGCTTAGGAGCTGGGTTGGGGACTACCACGGCAGGCGGCACGAACTGGCGCAGGGCGGCTTTAGGCAGGCGGCCCTTGCTGGCGGGTAGCGGGGAGCGGTCGCCGCCACCACCACCGCCCGCCATGGCGCGGGGTTTGGGAGGCAGCGGCGCGAGGTCGGCGGGTAAGAACAGGGTGGCCACCCGCTTTACGCGATTCTGCACGACGGGGTTCGAAAGCGCCGTGAACAGGAGCGCTACGGCGGCGCACTGCAAGGCCAGCGAGAGGACGAAGGATTTCTTCTGGCGGCCGTAAATGCCCCAGATGTCCTGGACAGCCACCGGTTGCGAGGTGACCTGAAGGGGCGGAAGGTGCGGCGGCGATACCAGGTCGCGGAGGTTGGCGAGCAGCGAGCGGTACCACGGGAGGGCCAGATTCGCGGGGGCCAGAAGGCGGTCGAGGTGCGAATCGGCGCTGGGGGAGGTATCGGAAGAGCCTGCTATTAATTTAGCATCCATGATGCTAGATTTTTAGCATTACGGGCGCGTGGGTGTCAAGAGGCGGTGGGCGCGGGGCGACGCGCGGGGGCACCGTGGTCATGTGACGGCCAACGCCATGTCGCTCTGGGGCGCCCTTGCGGATGCTCCTTCGTCGATAGAACGCCGGCAGATAGGTGTTGTTGGTGTGCGACGCTGCCCAGGCCGCCTGACACAAAGCGGGCTTGACGTAGCGATTGGCTTTGCGCGTCCGGCCGCTGAACTGCTTGCCGCCACTCTCGCGGTTGCCTGGACGCAACCCCGCCAACTGGCCAGATGCTTGGTTCCTACGCGTGTTCATCCGCCGTGAGGCGGAGACACAATTCCTGGTCCCAGTAATTTGCGCCCTGACCAGATTCACAATCGGGCTTTAGCAGCACCAAACGACAGTCGGCCTCTGAAAAGGTCAAGGACTGAATCTGTCAGGGGTCCCGGCGCCATAAATCATGTCTCCCAGCAGATATCCGGTATAGTTCAGGAAAGCCGTGGCCAGGTTCCAGGCCGGCCCGGTAATCGAATAGTTGTTCTGATACGCCTGCTGGGTGCCGGCAAAGATGGTCACCTGGTAATACGTCTGCCCGATGGTAGTCCCGCAACTGATGATGTCGTTGCCGACGATCGTCCCGACCAGGTTGCCGGCGACATTGGGAACCATGGTCAAGGTGGCCGGCACCACCACGGAGGATCCCGCCACCAGCGGCAGGTTGTTGCCGCAGTTCTCCAGC
>DATJRE010000452.1:0-28442 GCA_035505095.1 Bryobacteraceae bacterium
CTTCCGGTGCGCCCGCCCTACACTGCCGGGCGCGATATGACATGCTAGGGAATAGCGAATGACAGACCTGAAGTTGCAAATTATCCCGTTGGGCGGACTGGGCGAGTTCGGAATGAATATGACCGCCATCCGCTGCGGCGCCGACATCGTCGTGGTGGATTGCGGCATGATGTTCCCCGAGGCCGAGTTGCTGGGCGTTGACCTGGTGATGCCGGACCTCACCTATCTTAAGGAACACCAGGCCGAAATCCGCGCCGTGCTGCTTACGCACGGCCACGAAGACCACATCGGCGCGGTGCCTTACTTTCTCTCGGAGATCGATGTTCCGGTCTACGGCACCGATTTCACCCTGGCGCTGGTCGACCGGCGCCTGGAAGAGTATGAACTGGAGGAAGAGCCGCGTTTCATTAAGGTCAAGCCCAAGCAGATCGTCGAAATCGGCCCGTTCAAAATCGAGTTCATTCACGTCACCCATTCGATTGTGAGCGCGGTGGCGCTGGCCATTACCACGCCGCTCGGGGTGATCCTCCACACGGGTGATTTCAAGGTCGATCCGACCCCCACCGATAACGAGCTCTTCGATCTCCACACGCTGGCAGAATACGGCAAGCGCGGCGTGCTGCTGCTGCTTTCGGATTCCACCAACGCCGACCGGCCTGGTTACACCGAATCGGAGCGCGCCGTCCGCCCGCGCATGGAAGAGGTATTCAACCGCGCCGACCGCCGCGTGGTGGTCTCCTGCTTCAGCTCTTCGATTCACCGCATTCAACTGGTGCTCGACCTCGCGCAGGAATACGGCCGCCGCGTGGCGGTTACCGGGCGCAGCATGGTGTCAGTCACTGAGATCGCCCACTCGCTGGGCCTGCTGGATATTCCGGACGGCATTCTGCTGCGCCCGCAGGACGCCATGGACCTGCCGCCGGATAAAGTCGCCATCCTGATTTCCGGAACGCAGGGCGAGCCGATGTCCGCCCTGGCGCGCGTGGCGGTGGACAATCACAAGCACGTCTCGGTGGAAAAGGGCGACACCGTGGTGCTCAGCGCGCGCATCATTCCGGGCAACGAGAAGGCCATCTTCCGCATGATCGACCATATGTCGCGGCGCGGCGCCGACGTGCTCTACGGCTCCATGAACCCTCCGCTGCACGTCTCCGGACACGCCAGCGTGGAGGAGATGAAGCTGGTGCTGAACCTGGTGCGCCCCCGCTACTTCATGCCCATCCACGGCGAATTCCGGCAGCTTTCCAAGCACGCCCATCTGGCCGACCATCTGCGTTTCGCGGGCCTGGAAGAGACTTTCGTCATGGAATCCGGCGACATTCTGGAGATCGACCACCACGGCGCGCGCAAGGCCGGGCACGTGCAGGTGGGCCGCGTGTGCATCGATTCCGGATCGGTGGATGACGTGGTGCAGGAGGTGGTCATTCGCGACCGTAAGCACCTGGCCGAAGACGGCATCGTGCTGCCGGTAATTGCCATCAACCGGCACACCGGGCGGATCGAGAGCCTGCCGGAGATCGTCAGCCGCGGATTCGCGCTGGCCGAGGATGGCTCGGCGTTCATGCAAAGCGCGCGGCAGGTAGTGGCCAAAACGCTGGAAAGTTCCAATCAGGAGGAGAAGACCGATTGGGGAGTCATGAAGGAGAAGATCCGCGCCGACTTGAAGCGCTTCATCGTGAAGGAGACCTCGCGCCGGCCGTTGATCATGCCGGTGATTCTGGAAGTGTAGCGGCCCAGTATCTGGAGGACGCTTCGGGCTACCGGGGCCACGCCGAGCGCGTCCTGATCCCCGACGATGAGGCCGGTGTGATGGCGGCGCTCCGCGAAGCTTCCGCGGCCGGCGTGCCAGTCACACTGGCGGGCGCGGGCACGGGAGTGACGGGCGCGCGGGTGCCTTTCGGCGGCTGGGTGCTGTCGCTCGAAAAACTGAGGCGGCTCGAAATCCATCCGGGGTATGCGATTGCGGGCCCCGGCGTGCTGCTGCGAGAGTTGCATGCCGCGGCGCAGACAGCCGGCCAGTTCTATCCGCCCGATCCCACCGAGACTTCGGCCTCGGTGGGCGGCACCATCGCCACGAATGCCAGCGGTTCGCGCAGTTTTCGTTTTGGCGCCACGCGCCGCTGGGTGGAGCGGCTGCGGGTGGTGCTGGCGGACGGGCGGCTGATGGAAGTGTCGCGTGGCGAACCGATCGATTTCTCGCCCGGCGAGATCCCCCTGCCGCGAGTCACCAAGAACACCGCTGGTTACCTGCTGCATCCCGGGATGGATTGGGTGGACCTGTTCGTCGGGTCGGAGGGCACTCTGGCGGCGGTGACCGAAGCGCGCCTGCGCCTGCTGCCGCTGCCCACGGCGATTCTGGCCGGGGTGGTTTTCTTCCGCGATGATGCCGCGGCGCTCGACGCCGTAGAAGCATGGCGCGGCCTGGGGCAGCATGGGGAGCGCATGCTGGAATACATCGACGCAGCCTCGCTGGCGCTGTTGCGCGCGCGGTTCCCGGAGATTCCGGGCGCGGCCCGCGCGGCCCTGCTGGTGGAGCAGGAGCTGGCTTCCGAAGAGGACGCCGAAGTGGACCGCTGGCTGGAACGCATCGAGGCCGCCGGCGCGCTGGCCGAAGATTCCTGGTTCGCGACTTCGGCCGCCGACCGGGAACGCTTCCGCCGCTTCCGCCACAGCCTGCCGGAGCTGGTGAACGATACCGTGCGCCGCATCGGCTCGCTGAAGATGCACTCGGATTACGCCGTGCCGCTGGAACGCAACCGCGAGATGCTGGCCTATTACCGCACCCGTCTGGAGGCGGAATTTCCGGGCCGCTACGTGATCTTCGGCCACATCGGCGATGCGCACGTGCACGTCAACATCTTCCCGGATGGCTCTTCCCAGGAGGCTCAGGCGAAGGCCTCGGCGCTGCTGGTGGAATTCGCGCGCCACGCCGTCGAGTTGGGCGGCACGGTTTCGGCGGAGCACGGAGTGGGCAAGCGCAAGGCCCACCTGCTGGAGCTGCAGTACACCCCGGACCAGTTGCGCGCCATGCAGGCCGTCAAGCGCCGGCTGGACCCGCAAGGCCTGTTGGGCCGCGGGACGGTATTCGCGAGCGGCGTGGAGTAACTTACACCCCCACCTCCCGATAGATCCCGGCTGCTGCGCCGGAGGCCAGATCCAAATTATGGCGGATGGCCATGCCAAAGGCGCGAATCGAGCGGCGGGCGGCCAGGAACGCGGCGGCGCCGCACGCCGCGGCCGCCGCCGCCACCAGGGCCTCCGAACGAAACAGCAGAAAGTATTGCAGTCCGACAGCGATCGCCACGGCGACGCCGCCGGCCATGGCGACCGGGAGCATGGCCGCGCCGCGCGAGGGGTCCACCGGTTTGCTGAACGGGGCGCCCTCGATCAGCCGGAGTTCCAGGCCGAGGTAGACCGAAGCGGCAGCCATCGAGTAGGCCGTAAACAGGACCGCGTGCCCGATGCCCCAGCGCCAGGCCAGCAGCGGAAGGAGCAGCAGGTCGGGGACAACGATCCCCTCCATCCACAGCAGCGCGAAGACTCCGCCGGCGAATCGATCGATGGCCGGCGAGGGGGCGAGCTGGAAAATCCAGGCGCCCTGATAGTCGCTGCTATAGGCCAGAAGATTGCACACCAGGAAGAGCAGCATGCCGGCCATGTGCGGAAGGACGTGCATGGCGGTGAAGCGGCGGGTAAACGGGTCGATGCGCCAGCCTTCCCAGAGGAGGCCGCCAACGCCCGCGGCCAACGGAACGAGCATGGGTACCAACTGGCGGCGGAACTGCCAGTCGCGCAGCATCATCCTGGAGACGAAGGCGAAACCGCCGCGCGCTGGTGGTCCGCCGAACCAGCGCGCGGCGATGGCGCCGAGGCGCGACTGGCGCACTTTCGACCCCGCCGCCCCACTCCCGCGAACCATGCCCGAGACGCGGAGCAGATAATCGGCCGAAAGCGAGCGGATTCCGAGCGCCACCGCGGCCACGGCGGCGCCGGCGGCGCACAGGGCCAGGCCCCAGCGAAGCGGCGCTTGCGGCGGCAGCCATCGGCCGGGATGGAGGTGCGCGAGGAACTGGCGGATCTGCTCGAGCCAGATCATGCAGGTGAAGGGGATCGCTCCGGCAAGCTGCCCGGCGGCCTTCACGCGCCGCTCCGGCAGCAGGCGGATCAGCCAGCCAAACAGCGCGCAGCAGAGCAGCCCCGCCACCAGGCCGGCTATGAGCGCGGCCGCCAGGTGGACGAACGGGTACCACCAGCGGGCGCCCGCTAAGGCGAGGCCGGCCAGGGCCGGGCCGGCATTCAGCCCCGGCACCAGGTACAGAATGATGCGCAGCAGATGCGAGAGCTTGGCCGCGGTGTAGGTGGCCCCATTGATGGGCTGGTGCGCCAGGACCAGCCCCTCCACCGGATTCACCAGGCTGTTGCCTGCTTCGGAAAGCAGCACGGTGAGCAGTAGAAACACGGAGAGGCCCTGGAGGCTCAGAAAATAGGTGGCGAGCGGCGGCTGCCCGGCCACCAGGAGTAGACTCAACAGCGCCGTGAAGCCGAAGTAGATCCACGCGACAAACTCCAGAGCCACACCGGACCTGCCGAGCTGGTCCATCATCTCCCCGCGCTCGCTGATGGCGGAGAAGAGATCCATCAGCAGCCAATAGCGCCGCGGTTCGATGCCGAAGCGTTCGAGAAGGCGGGAGACGCGCGGGCCGCGCAATCGCTGTTCCACGGCCTGACGGATCGCCTCCAGGGCGGAATTCATCGCCGGAGGGCCTCCACGATTCGGGAAACACCCGGCGCCTGATCCACCGGGCGAGTCAAGGCGCGGAAGACCTCTTCGAGCGTGCTGCTGCCGGTGGAGGCTTTGAGATGCTCCGGGGTGCCATCGGCAATCAGGCTTCCGTTGTGAATGATCAGCGCGCGATCGCAGACTTTCTCCACCACGTCGAGGACGTGCGAGCTGTAAAGGATGGCCTTGCCCTCGGCCGCCAGAGCCGCGATGAGGTCCTTGATGAGGATCGCGGCGTTCACATCGAGTCCCGAAAGAGGCTCATCGAGCAGGATCAGGGAGGGATTGTGCAGCAGGGCGGCGGCGATCAGAATCTTCTGGCGCATGCCTTTGGAGTAGGTGTCGAGGCGGCTGACCCGGTCGGAGGTGAGGGCGAAAACGTCGAGGATTTCGCGGATGCGGTTCTGCAGGGCCGGTTCCGGCACGTCGTGCAAGCGGCCCATCAACTCGAGAAATTCCTGGCCGGTGAGGCTTTCGAACAGCGCGGCAGCCTCCGGGACGTAGCCGATGTGCTGCTTGACCTCCACGGTGCGTTCCGGCATGGGGAAGCCGGCGACGGTGACGGCTCCCGCCTCCGGCGCGAGAATGCCGGCGATGATTTTGATGGTGGTGCTTTTGCCGGCGCCATTGGGACCGAGCAGGCCGACGATTTCGCCCGGCCGCAGGGCGAAGGAAATCGCGTGCAGCACCTCCGCAGCCAGGTAGCGGAAGGAGACGTGCTCGAACTGGACGATCGGTTCCGCCAAAACCATCCGGACCTCGGACGGCCATTGTAGCTCGTCTGAGCGGCCCAGGGGCCGGCTGCTCCCCACAATTGATCAGGCGGAACGCCGCCAAGGGCGCCGCCTGCGAAACACAGGCACCAGAAGCCGGCGTGCGCGGATGAGATCGATATCCGGAAAGCGGCACGCGCCGGGGTTCGGACGTGGCGCCTGTCCAGCGGCATGGGTTGCTGCTGGGTGGCGACGACATGGAAGTTACGGACCCGGCTCACCGCGGCGAGGCGCTCTCTGCTGGATTGGCCGCTAACGCCTTCCCGCGTGTTTGCGTTACCCTGGCAACCGTGGACGAGAAGCCGGAACGCAGCATTTGCAGCATGTTGTTCGTGCCGGGGGCACGGCGGGCGATGATCGAAAAGGCTGCCCGAAGCCCCGCGGACGCAGTTTGCCTGGATCTGGAAGATGCCGTGGCGGTAGAGGATAAGCCGGCGGCGCGGGCGGTGGTGGTCCAGGCGCTGCAGGAGGTGGAATTCTCCGGCAAGCTGCGCATTGTCCGCATCAATGGCCTCGATACGCCGTTCGCCTACCGCGATCTGGTCGAAGTGGTGGAAGCCGCGGGCGGCCGCATCGACCTCATCATGCTGCCCAAGGCGGGCGCGGCCGCGGATGTGCTATTTGTCGACCGGCTACTCACTCAGATCGAGCAGTATCGCGGGTTCGGGCACCGGATCGGCATTGAGGCGCAGATCGAGACCGCCGCGGGATTTCTGGAGATTCGCGAAATCGTGCGCTCGTCGCCGCGGCTCGAGGCGCTGATCTTCGGTCCGGGAGATTACGCCGCCTCGATGCACATGCCTTCGGCTTCCATCGGGGAGCCGGACGCCCACGATGCCGTCTATCCCGGCCACCGCTGGCATGCCGTCATGCACACCATCGTGGCGGCCGCCCGCGCCAACGGGTTGCGGGCCATGGACGGGCCGTACGCGGCTTACCGCGATGGCGAGGGGTTCGCGCGCTCCTGCGCGGTGGCGCGCGCCATGGGCTTCGATGGCAAGCAGTGCATCCATCCGGCGCAGATCGAGGCGGTCAATGCGGCCTTCTCGCCGGGCGACGAAGAAGTTGCGCAGGCGGCTGAGACCGTGCGGGCTTACCAGGAAGCGGCAGCCGCCGGACGAGGCGCCGCCAGCCTCAACGGGCGCATGATCGACGCCGCCAATTTGCGCGTGGCCCGGGTAGTGCTGGAGAAACACCGGCTGCGCAACCGGCAAGGCGGAACGTAACCCGGTGCCGACCGCGAGCTCGGCTCCCTCCAGGTCGCGGCCCCGATTCGATGTGGAGCCGTGAGACCTCTACAGGCTGCGCAGGTGGAATCCGCCATCCACGTTGATCACTTGGCCGGTGGAGTAATCGAGGAGCCCGCCGGCGATCGCGCGCACGGCCTTGGCCACGTCCGATCCTTCACCCATGCGCGCCTGGGGCAGCAGCCCGGCGGCGATTTTGGCCTCGTAAACCTGCTCGACGCGGGCGATCATATCGGTGCGGATGATGCCGGGGCGGATCTCGAATACCTGCACGCCGGCCTTGGCCAGGCGCTCGGCGAAGAGCGCCACGGACATGCTCAGGCCTGCCTTGGAAATGCAGTATTCACCGCGATTCACCGAGGCGGTGTAAGCGGAAATCGAGGTGACGAAGACAATCCGGCCCTGGCCGCGCGCGGCCATCCAGCGGGCCGCCTGCTGGGTGAGGAAATGCGGCCCCTTCAGGTTGGTGGCAATCAGCTCGTCGAAGCTTTCTTCGGTGGCCTCCAGCAGGTCGCGGCGCTCGCGCGGCCCTACGCCGGCATTGTTCACCAGAAGGTCGAGGTGCTCGAAGCGCTCGCGGGCAAAGGTAAGGAGCGCCGCGCGGTCCGCGGCGGAGGCCACATCGCAGGGGAAGATTTCGCAGCCGGTTTCGCGGCTCAGCTCCTCGGCCGCATCGCGCCGCGTGCGGTAGGTGCCGATGACGCGGTGGGTGCGGGCCAATTCGGTGGCCACCGCGCGGCCGATTCCACGGCTGGCGCCGGTGACGATGCAGGTTGGTTCATTCATGGCCGAGGCGAACGATCAGCGGCCCCTTGCTTTCCTCCAGCCTTAGATGGTAACCGGTTTATCCAGCGTGAAGGTGAGCCGCGTCTCGGACGGGATCTTCACCCGCTGGCCCTTGGTAATGACCTGCGCTCCGGCGCCGGCTGCGCCGCCTGCTCCCGCGCCGATGGCTGCCCCTTTGCCGCCGCCGGCGATTGCGCCAATGATCGCCCCCACCGCCGCGGCACCGCCCACGACCTTGGCAGTCTGCTCACCGCGCGCATCGCTCACCCGCGTGATCGTCTGGGTGTTGATCGGCACATAGCGGTCGTTCACCTTCACCGAAATCAGCGCCAGGGCCAGCTCGGTTCGGCCGGTGAACGTACCGGAGGGGGTGGTCTCCACCAGCCGCATGACTACGTTGGCGCCGCGCGGAATTACCGTCTGGCCGTCCACCACCACCGGCTGATCCATGCTGGCGGCGAAGCTCTGCCCCGAGGTGGCGGTCTTCGAATCCACCGCATCGATCAGGCGCACCACGAAATTGGTGCCCGCGGCAATCTGGATGGGAGATGCCGGCGCGGCGGGAGAGGCCGGTGGGGCCGGCGCGGCGGGTTGGCCGGCGTCGGTGGAACGGCGGAGAACCGGTGGCCCGTCGTCTTCGGGCGGCGCCACGGGCTGGGTGGGATCGGTGGAATCCGGCGCGCGGTGCAGCACCGGGCGGTCAGGATCGTCCGGGGGCGGAGGCGGTGGCTGCACAGGCGAATAGGTGGGCGCCGATGCCGAGTTGCTGAAATCGATCCGCGCCACATTGGCGAGGTCCAGGGTGCGCACCTCGGAACCCAGGTCCACGCGAATTTGCCGTGCGTTGCCGCCCAGGTACGTGCCGGTGTACACGCGGCCGTCCTTCATGGTGATGGTATCGGCCCACACACCCGTGGCGCAGGCCATCAGAAGAGCAGTGGAAAAAAGGCGGAATGCGATCATCCGTTCAACCTCTTCAATTTTACGGCACAGGAGCGAACGGAGGCTTACTGGGCCGGTTCGGCAGGTTCCGCCGGTTCGGCCACCTGAGCCGGGCGGAGCGAACGCAGCACGGACTTACCCCGTTCGAGCGCCTGCTTGTAGGTGTTGACGCGCTGCTCCGGGGTGTAGGGTACATTGGCCCCGTAGAAATGCTCCAAGCCCTTACCAATCAGGAAGGTAGCGGCATAAGCGATGGCTCCCTTAGGGATCAGCCCCTCGCCCAGCGGGATCATGCCGGCCAGTTCACGGGCCAAAGCCCGCCACCCGAAGGCGCCCGCCACCACCGAGCCGATCTCGGCCTTCTGCTGGCCCAGGCCGATCGGACGGCCGCTGGCCGCGCCGATGACGAAAGCCATGCGGATCTGGTTGGCGGTGAGGAACACGGTGTCAGAGGCGAATTCGCCGAAGGCCCAGGGCAGCTCGATCAGGTTGGGGATTACGTTGGGCAGCGCGGTGGTGACGGCAAACAGGGCGTTTTCGCGCGCCACCGACTGGATGATATCCTCCACCACGGGTTTGCGGAAGCAGGGAAATTGCCGCGCCAGAGGCAGGCCCAATTCCTCGTTGCCTGCCAGGATTTCGCCAATGGCCGCGTCGGGTTTTTCCGGATCGAACCCAAATACTCCCTTGCCGGGCGGAATACCGTGATGGTAGAGGACGATGTCCACGATTTCCGGGGCGCCGCGTTCTTCGGCCCGGTGCACCTGGCTGGCGCGCTCCAGCCGCAGCGAACGGGGCATGGTGTCGGGCAACAGGAAATTCTCCATCTCGGTATAGCCCCAGTCGTCGGCGGCCACCAGGCCGAAACTTACCGGCCGCTCGGCCAGTTTGCGAACCTCCTCGGGCCGCAGCATGGAGAGAGCGGCGCGGGCCTGCCTGAGAGTGCGTAGCATAAAGTGGATTTAGCGGGGCCGCTCGGCGCCAGTGAGGCGAAACATGACTTGCAGACCCTTCCGCCATTCTACCGCCAGGCCGATCCGCTCCACATCGATGGCCGGTGAGAAATAGTGCAGAACCGTTTCAGTGGTGGGATGAAACTCCAGGGAAGGAGAGACCAGCAGGAGGCGCGGCGGATCGGGGCGCAGTTGGATGCCCGGAAAATAGCCGTACGCCGGGAATTCGCCGCGGTCCAGGTGCCACTTCACACGAATCCAGTAATCCAGCGCCTGGAGAGGCAGGTGCAGATCGGCCGAAGCCTTCAATTCCAGGACCGCCAGGCGGCCGGTGTGGTCCACCGCCAGCAGGTCCAGAACGCCGCGATCGCCGCCCGCCAGGGCCGGCACTTGCCCATAGACCGGATCGCGCAAGAGCGTGGCATCCACGGTTTGGATGTGCGCCCGCACCTGCGATTCGAGCCACGCCTCCGGGTACTGCCGGTAAAGCGGATGCAGGCGATCGGGGGACTCGGGCGAGCGGGCGCGATCCAATTCCCAGGCGAGGCGCGCGATTTCGGCGGCTTGCGCTTCGGCGGCGGCGTGCCGTTCGTGAAGTCCGAAGAGCAGGCCGGCGGGCGAAAACTCGGCAAATTCCAGGCCGCGCACGCGCAGGCTGACGCGGCCATCGTGCAGCGGAATACGCTCCACGCCAGGCTGCCCGGTGAGGGCTTCCCAGCCTTCCACGGCGTTGGGATCGGCGCGGCGGCAAGCTTCCAGGCGCGTATCGAGGTTGCCATGGTCGCGCGGATCGACGCCCAAAACGGCGTCCTCTACGGTGTACGCAAACAGCTCAAAGCGGGCTGATTGGGGATTGAGGCAAAGCAGGCGCAGGGCGGCGGGCCGCTCTTTTCCGGCCGGCACGTACACCGCCAGGCCGCCAACCGTCACGCGCTTTTCGCGGCTGCGCAAATGGTCCAACCAGATGAGACCGAAGGAGAGGACCGACGCGGGGTCGCCATCGGGTGGGCAGGCGATGGCGGCCCAACCATGCCGGCCGTGGCGCAGAAAGGCACGCGGATAAGCCGGCGAGAGGCTGGATTCCAGGTTGGCCTCGGTGGATAGCTCAGCCAGTTTCCACTCCGGAAACTGGCGGCGCAGAAACAGGCGAAAGCGCTCGCGAAACACCAGCCGTCCGCTGCGGCGGCCCAATTCGGCGCCGGGGCGCCGCGCCATATCCAGCAGGAAAAGCTGCCCCTCGCGGCGGGCAAATCGTTCCACAACGATTTCCAGCCGTGCCGAGGTAGGTTCTTTCAGCGCCGTGACGCGGCGCGTGAGGTTGCGCGTGCGGTCCCAGGCCTGCAGCGTGAGCCGCGAGCCGCGCAATTCCAGGGCAAAGTTATCGCCCGTGAGGGGGAGCAGTTCGTCGCCGGGTTCGAGCAACGCCGGCTGCTGACAATTTTTGAGGAAACCCTCAATCGCCTCGCGGACATCCTGGGCACTCCGGCCCGAATCCCGCTGAACGGATGGCATGGGCTACCTATGAATTATAACCTGCGAAGACACGGAATCGAATGAAACGCCCCCGCCTGCCACTACATACTGAGATAATAATTCCTTAAAATCTTATAATCAAAGAAGAGGTGAATCGGTGAAACAGCAGTGCCATATTTCCATGATCTATCTCTCCTGGGCCTTCTATCTGGGCGGGCTGGCGGCCTTGGCCTGGTATTCCCGCTGGCTCTTCGGAGCTGCCTGGCTGGTTATGGTCCCCGCCGCGCAATGGCTCTACATTCGCAAGTTTCCCAGCCTGTCGGCCGGCATGGGCTACGGCCCCATCACCGACCAGCCGGCAGCGGCGCTACCGCCCGCGCCGGTCAAAGTGACCCTCTATACCGCGCTGGGGTGCCCGTTCTGCCCGCTCCTCGAACAGCGCCTGGATACCCTGCGAAAGAACATGAATTTCTCTCTGGAGAAAATCGACGTCACCCTGCGGCCCGATCTTCTGGCATCCAAGGGCATCCGTTGTGTGCCGGTCGTCGAGGTGAATGGCCGGTTTCTGACCGGCTTGATCAGCACCCGCGATCTGGTCGAGGCCGTCGGCCGGCCAGTTCCGCAACCATACGCCGAGGGCAAACCCGCGAGGTAGAATCGAACTGCCCTGCCATGAATGCGGATCGCGCCAAATGGTTCCGCGCCGCCTTGAGAATCTCGGGCGAGCGTCTTGCGCCGGAGGAAATCAGCTCCCTGCTTGGCCTGGAGCCCGTTCTCTGGTGCCTCGAAAGCCCGTTGAGGCGGGTTCCCCGCTGGGCGCGGAGGCGCGGAGGAGGCAGGGGTCCGGGGAAGGCTGAAGGCACAGAGGCGGCGCAGTGCGAGGAATTGCGGGAAGTCTGGAGGTTTTCAGGCTATCTTTTTGGCTCTGTTTCGTGTCGTTCTATTCTTTGGCGGCGCTGATTGGCGCCGGGACATGGGAACCGGTTCCGTAACCCGTCCGATAACGACCGATTCTCTCCGCCCAGAGAGAACTTGCCGCTACCGGCCGCCTTCCGAAAGCTTGAATACGCATGCCAACCGGACTTTAAGGCCTCTGATCAGTTCAGGCGCCGGTACGTACTCTACCAAACGGGCTGCGCTCGGCGAGCGAGCAGCTTTGTTTACAAGCTCACGGTAACATGCGGGTGTCAGGGTTACGGATGGGTAAGTCTGTAAATAGTTGACATTATTGAGACGATTGTGGGGCGAACTTGGCGAATGGGGTCCCGGTCCTCCACGGCGGGTCCTCACGGCGGCGGCGTGTTCGTTCCTGGAACCAGAAACTGACGCCGGAGGACCTCCTTGACGCGGGAGGCACCGTCACCCAACTATGTCAGCATTAGGGCGTGACTCGGCCAAACGAAAAGCGGACAGTTCCAATGCAGGACCCTGCGGTCCGCCTGAACTAGAATACTCTCCATGAGCGATTTTCGATTCGCTGCCCGCATGCTCGCCAAGGCCCCAGGGTTCACGCTCCTGTCTATTGCGCTGCTGACCCTGGGCATCGGATCGAGTGCGGTCCTGTTTAGCGCATTGAACGCAGTACTGCTGCGTCCATTGCCCGTTGAGCACCCCGAGCAATTGGTTCGCGCCGTTCAGATGCGCCCCAAGGCTGGTACCTCCGCGTCATTCCCATATGCTTATTACCGGTCGCTCCGTAAGCATTCAACAACTTTATCGTCCGTGTTCGGCGAAGCGCAATCGGACGCTGTCCTGAGCGCGCCAGGACCTGCAGAAACGGTTCAAGTAAACTTTCCGACGCCCGATTACTTTGCGGCCCTCGGCGTTCGCGCGCAGTATGGCCGCACCCTCACTGCTGACGATGCCAACGGAAGTGCCGGGACGCCGCCGGCCGTGTTGAGCTATGGCTTCTGGCGACGCCGATTCGGTGGCGACGTGCGAGCTCTGGGGCAAACCATTGTCTTGCATGGACACGCGTTCGTAATTGTCGGGATATTGCCCCGTGAGTTCAATGGGTTCTCGGTGGACACCGCTCCGGACCTACGAGTCCCCGTTCGTGTATTTCCGCTGCTCTCTCCGCATCCATCAATGCCGTTGGACGTTGTGCAGATGGAGCTCGCAGGTCGACTCAAGCCGGGCGTTACCAGAGATCAAGCACAATTCGAGTGTCTGGCGCTTTGGAAAGCCTGGGCGCCCGAGTATTTTGCGTACTCGCCCACAGTGCTCAAATACCAACTGGGTCGTGGTGTGCTGCTTGAACCACTGGAAAACGGCGTCTCGATCCTGCGGGAGCGCTATGGCGCTGCCCTTAAAGCACTGTTCCTGTTGATTAGCATTCTGCTGGCAATGGTCTGCGCGAACTTAGCGGGCCTGCTCCTGGCGCGCGGCGCCACGCGGCAGCAGGAGATCGCTGTGCGGCTGGCTCTCGGCGCTGGCCCAATCCAGATCCTCAGGCAAATGCTTATCGAGCCGATGCTACTGACGGCAATAGGTGCACTGGGTGGCCTGCTGTTAGCCTTTTCGGTGGCTCCCCTGTTCACGCGAGTGCTTCCGCCTATTCGAGATCTTGCCACTCGCCATTTGATCCTTTCCGTCGATCTTCGGCCGGATCATCGCGTTCTGCTCTTCTCAGTAGTGCTGTCTCTGATAACCGGGGTCTTTTTCGGCTCGGCACCTGCGATTAGCGCCTCAAGAGTTGGTTTGGAAGGATTACTGCGCCGAGGGCGTGCTGGGACTCGTGCACGCGGAAGGATGGCTCTGGTAGCGGGCGAAGTCGCCCTTTGCACGCTGCTTCTCGGAGGCGCCGGCCTGTTGGTGAGGACATTTACGAAGTTGAGTCAGGTCGATCCGGGATTCGACACCGATCACGTCGCCACGTTTACCTTCGATCCTGCGCTTTCCGGTTACACGGGTCAAGGCGCACGGGTGTTGCTGAAGACTCTTTCCGAACGCATAAATGCATTACCTGGTGTAGCCGCTTCCGGGTTCGCTTCGAGGGGGGTCATGCGTGTACGGGGCTTGGGAACAACAGTCGCATTGGCTGGAGATCGGAGCGACGAGGCTGGTGTGGTGAACGCCAGTTTGAATAGCGTCTCGCCGGAATATTTCCGGGCATTGGGGATTAGCATCATCTCCGGCCGGAGCTTTACGGACGCCGACGAACTGAAGTCCAAACCCGCCAAAGCGATTGTCAATGAGGCTTTCGTGCGGCGTTTCCTCTCCGGGGGTGACCCCCTTGGCAAGCGTTTCGGCGCCGTCCTCGGCGGCGAGGTTGCCGCTCCCGATTACGAAGTCGTCGGTGTTGTGGGCAATGCCAAATATCGCTCTCTCCGGGAGATCATTCCTCCGACGTTTTATTCCCCATTTGATCCTCAGTTCAATGGCTCTTCGCTTGTGCTCTACGTCCGAACGTATGCCAAGCCTGACTTGATTATCCGCCCGGTAAGCCGAATCCTGGCTCGCTTGGATCCAGCGATGTCATTCAGGGAAGTTGAAACGCTGAGAGAAGAGGTGCGAGCCAGCATGGCAGGCGAGAGATTGACCGCGTCGTTGGCTTCTGCGTTCGGAGGTCTCGCATCGGTGCTGACGGCGGTTTGCATATATGGGCTACTCGCTTATGTGGTTACTCAGAAGCGGCGCGAAATCGGAATCCGAATTGCGCTCGGTGCACGCCCCAGCCAAATAGGCCTTTGGATTGGAGGGGAATCGCTGGCGTCTGTGGCGGTTGGAACGGCGATTGGGCTCGGGAGTCTGCTCGGTTTGGCACCACTGATTGCGCCGCTGCTCTACGCTACTCCGCCGCGAGACTCAATATCAATGCTGGCGCCGGCGGTGCTGGTTGTACTGCTGTCAGTTGCAGTCACCGCTATCCCTTCCCTACGAGCCACCCGTGTCGATCCCTC
Organism: Bryobacteraceae bacterium; assembly: GCA_035505095.1. Lineage (GTDB taxonomy): Bacteria > Acidobacteriota > Terriglobia > Bryobacterales > Bryobacteraceae > JOPF133. The sequence continues at coordinate 14,857 of DATJRE010000452.1, forward strand.
GGTCGCGTTGCGTCAAGATTGACCGGCTCTCTATGAGCGGAGTGCCGGGGCGGCAGGGCTATACTCGAGAGCGGCGTTAGGGAGCGCGTCCGTGGCCGGTGATGACTGACTCTACAAAGTGGCTGCATCTGGCAGCCCGCCCCAGCCGCTCGAAATCCCAAATTAGCGCGTATGCGGCTTCCCCCTCCCTGATAGACTCGACCTTATGATTCGCCTCTGCGGTTGTCTGCTGGCTCTGGCGGGCGCCGCCCACGCGGCGGTACGCAGCATCGAAATCACCCGGCGCACGCCGGTGCTTAACGGCGCCTACGAACGAATCGTGGGCCGCGTCCACTTCGGCATGAAGCCGTCGCTTGCCGCCAACCGCATCGTGCGCGACCTGGACCTGGCGCAGCTCGATTCCGCCGGAGAGGCCGAATCCACCGCCGATTTCTACATCCTCCAGCCCGCCGATCCGGCCAAGGGCAACGGAACCCTGCTGTTCGAGGTGTCCAACCGCGGCGGCAGAGGCATGCTGAGCCGCTTCACTTTCGCCCACGGCGCGGACGATTTCGGTGACCAGTGGGTCATGCAGCAGGGCTTCACCCTGGTGTGGCTGGGCTGGGAATGGGATGTCCCGCGGGCGAACCCCGCCGCCTTGCACTTCACAGCCCCGCGTTTCCGCGCGGATGCCCCGGCCGATGGCTTGGTCCGCTCCGAATTCACCCCCGAAAAGAGCGGCACGGTGATGCCGCTCGGCGACCGCAACCAGGACGCGATCCCCGTGGGCAAGCCGCTGGCCCTGTACGTCCGCAGTGGCACGGAAGCCGCCGCGCGGCAGATTCCGGCGGCCGATTATGCGCTTGCCGCCAACGGCCGCTCGCTCGAAATGCCGGGCGGCTTCGAAGCCGGGATGCTCTACGAGTTCGTCTACCAGGGCAAGGACCCGGTGGTGGCCGGCGCGGGCCTGGCAGCCGTCCGCGACTTCATCTCTTTCCTGAAGTACGGCGGCGAGGCCGGCGGCTGGAGCGGCCCGCGCCCTTCCGTCAAGCTCGCTATCGGCTTCGGCATTTCCCAAAGCGGGCGCTGGCTGCGGGAGTTCCTGTTCGACGGCTTCAACGCCGATGAGAGCGGCCGCCAGGTCTTCGACGGCGTGTGGGCCGACGTGGCCGGCGCGGGCCGCGGCAGCTTCAACTTCCGCTACGCGCAGCCCTCGCGCGACGGCTGGCCCTACCTCAACGTCTTCTACCCCACCGACCTGTTTCCCTTTACCGACACCGACGAGACCGACCCGGTCACGGGCAAAACCGCCGGCTTGCTGGACCGCGCCCGAGCCGCCCGGGTTCAGCCGAAGCTTTTTCTCACCAACGATTCCTCGGAATACTGGGGCCGCGCGGCGGCGCTCGTCCATGTCACCGCCGATGGGAAACGCGACGTGCCTCTTTCGCCGGAAACGCGACTCTACTTCATGGCCGGGGTGCAGCATTCCCCGCGCTCCCTGCCGCTGGTGAAACTGGGGACCGCATACGACCTCAACGTGGTGGACCACCGGCCCATTCAGCGGGCCCTGCTGGCCGACCTGGAAGCGTGGGTGAAGGACGGTGTGGCGCCTCCGGCTTCGGTCTATCCGCGCATTGCCGAAGGCCAGTTGACGGGCTTGGCGGGCTGGCATTTTCCGGCCCTCGCGGGCGTTCGGACGCCGCTGCATCCGCGCGTGGCCCGCCGGCTCGATTTCGGCCCGGAGTTCGCATCTCGCGGGGTGATCCTGCAAGAGCCGCCCAAGGTGACGGGCGCGTTTCCGGTGCTGGTCCCGCAGGTGGATGCCGATGGAATCGACCTGGGCGGTGTGCGCCTGCCCGAGGTTTCGGTTCCGCTCGCCACCTTCACCGGATGGAACCTGCGGGCGGCCCAGCGCGGCGCGCCCGGAGAGCTTGCCGAGTTCTACGGCTCCACCTTCCCGCTGGCCAGGACCAAAGAAGCTCGCGCCCAGACGCATGACCCGCGGCTTTCGATTGCCGAGCGCTACACCGGCCGCGACGATTACCTGCGGCGCGTGAATCGCGCGGCCGATGAGCTGATTCGCCAGAGATTTCTGATGCCGCAAGACCGCGATTTGGTGGTCCAGCGGGCCGGGCGGCTGTGGGACGCGCTGGCTCAGTGACGAGGCCAAATGCGGCTAACGCCACTCGCGCCGGTGACCAGCCCTTTCCTGGATATCGGTTGACCTACCGGAAGGGAAGGCGGCTCACCCGAGGCCGGCGCGAGATTGCCGTGCCAGGCGGTTCGAATCTCGCGCGGTAATGCCCCGCGTCCACGGTTCACTATACTGCAAGTATGTCCTTCGCTGGAAAGCGTGTGCTGGCTCTCGAAAGCCGGCGCGCCGCCGAGATGGCCGAACTGATCCGCAAGCAGGGCGGCGAGCCGTTTGTGGCGCCGTCTTTGCGGGAAGCGCCCATCCAGCAGAACGAAGAGGCTTTCGCATTCGCCGAACGGCTGTTCGCGGGCGGATTCGACATGATGGTGCTGATGACCGGGGTGGGCACGCGGCAGCTCAACCGGCTGCTGGCCACGCGCTATGCCGAAACCGCCTTTGCGGAGGCGTTGCGCCGGCTCACGGTGGTGGCGCGCGGGCCCAAGCCGATCGCGGCGCTGCGTGAAATGGGGCTGGCCCCGACGCTTACCGCCCCCGAGCCCAACACTTGGCGCGAACTGCTGCAGGTGACTGAGGGGCGGCCGGAGCGGAGCATTGCGGTGCAGGAGTACGGGCGCTCCAATCCGGAATTGCTGGCGGCCCTGCGCGCCCGCGGGGCCCAGGTCACTTCGGTGCGCGTGTATCAATACGCGCTGCCGGAAGACGCCGCGCCGCTGCGGGAGGCCGCCAAGCTGCTGGCCGCGGGTCAGTTTCAGGTGGCCCTGTTCACTACCGCGCGGCAGATCGAGCATCTCATGGCGGTGGCCGAAGACGCGCCGGGGACGCTGGACGCGTTACGCCGGTTGAAGATTGCCTCCATCGGTCCCACCACTACGGAATCGCTCGAAGAGTTCGGGCTGACCCCGTGGATGGAACCCTCGCACCCCAAGATGGGCCTGCTGGTGCGGGAAGCGGCCGAGCGTGCGGATGGCTAACGGGCCGATGCGTTCGCCGCTGCCCCGGCACTCGTGCCAAACTGACGGTGGTGGCTCCGCGTAAGAAATCGTTCGCCCAGAAAGCGGCTGAATATAGTTCGCTGGCTTTAGTACTACCCGTCTCCACGTTAGCCGGGTACCTGATTGGGTATTGGCTGGACGAAAGGTTTGGCACCACCTGGCTGCGCATCGTGCTGCTGATCCTGGGCAGCGTGGGCGGATTCGTGCAGCTCATCCGGCAGATTATGCGGGATTCGCGCGATGACGACGCCTGAAGAAGTGGATTATGACCGGGCGGCCGACCGCGTGGGCCGCATCACCCTGGCCCTGGCCGTTGTGGGCACGGCCGTGGCCTTCGGGGTGAAGGGACTGCCATGGGGCGGCGGATTTTTCCTCGGTTCGCTGATCTCGGTGGTCAACTATCGCTGGTTGCGGCGGCTGGTGGACAGCCTGGGCGGAGAGCGCAAAACCCACGGCCACGGCAAGGTTTTCCTGGCGCTGCGGTACGTGCTGCTGGGTGGCGCAGCCTATGTTATAGTACGTTTTGCTTCGGTCAGCCTGCCGGCGGTACTCGCAGGGGTTTTCGTGCTCACCGCCGCCATTATGATTGAAGCCGCGATCGAAATCGTGTATGCCCGAAAGTGAACTTTGGATCACCAAGCTGTTCAACGATTATCTGGCCGGTCTCGGCAACACGCTGACCGGCCTGGTGGGCCGGCCGGCTATGGCGCGCCCGTGGGCCGATTTTATAGTGATGCAGATCGTGGTGGCCGTGTTGTTGATGGTGATATTTGCCCTGCTGCGGCCGCGGCTTTCCTCCGATCTCCCCGGCAGTTTCCAGCAATTCTTCGAGCTGATCTACGACTTCGTTAATGGCCAGGCCGAAGAGCAGGTGGGTCACGAGGGTCACAGATTCGTCCCCTTTTTCGGCACCCTTTTCATTTTCATTCTGGTGTCGAACCTGATCGGCCTGATCCCGTGTTTCGAATCTCCCACCATGAATGCGGCGGTGACCTGCGGCTGCGCGATGGCCACCTTCTTTTACTACCACCTGGTGGGCATCCAGGCCAACGGGTTCGCTTACATCAAGCATTTTGTGGGGCCGCTGTGGTGGCTGGCGTGGCTGATGTTTCCGATTGAGATTGTGAGCCACCTGGCGCGGCCGTTATCCCTTACTGTCCGTCTTTTCGCCAACATGTTCGCCGGCGAGCAGGTGACCCTGGTGTTCCTGGGGTTGACCAAGTTCGCCGTTCCCGTGGTTTTCATGGGTCTGCACGTGTTTGTGGGACTGATCCAGGCCTACATCTTCATGGTGCTGACCATGGTCTACGTGGCCAGCGCAGTGGCTCACGAGCACTAATACCGGCTTTATGCCGCCTTGCAGTGTGAGCCCGGCTGTACGGTGTCCGGGAACCACCTCCTGGGGGCGATTCATCTGAAGGAGAAAGCGAAAATGACGAAAAAGTTTTTCACGCTGCTGGCGCTGCTGTTCGTGGCCAGCGGCATACTATGCGCCCAAACGCCGAGCAACCCGACGGCTGGCGGGCATTGGGTGCCGATCAGCGCGGCGTTTGGCATGGCGTTCGCGTCCGGCCTGTGCGGCATCGCGCAGGGCAAGGCCATTGCCAGCGCCGTGGAGGGCATGGCGCGCAATCCCGGCGCGGCCAAGGCCATCCAGTTGGCAATGCTGATCGGGTTGGCGTTCATCGAATCCCTGGCACTCTACACGCTGCTGATTGTGTTCGTATTTGTGAAGTAGAAGCGTCTTCAAAAACCCGGAGCGGCGCACTTCCGCTCCGGAACCAATCTAGTACTTACAGTTGGTTTTTCCTATAGTACCCCTGGGAAGTATCCCCTCCACTGGTTCTATTGACCTAGCAGAGATACACCTTTAGCATTGGAAGCGATTAGTCAAAATGGAACAGCGCAGAACCCGTCGCTTCCAATTAGAGTTGCCACTCTCCGTCACTCGTGCGGGTGCTGCCCGAGTTGCCGTTGCCGGCAAGACCATGAACATCAGCTCGAACGGAGTTTTGTTCATCGCCGGTGCGGAGCCCGACCTGGGTGGTCCCATCGAGTATGTGATTACCTTGAGCCACGAAGGCCGGCATTCGGTCAACATTCGTTGTGTGGGCAAAGTGTTGCGATCGGAAAGGGTGCATCAGCCGGTGGATGGCGAGCACCGCTCATTCCAGATCGCCGCCACGCTGGAACGCTACGAATTCATCCGCGACCGGTAGAGAGGACGCGGAAGCGCTTGACGCGGAGACGAACGCGGAGCACTTCCCGATCATTTCTTCTCCGCGTTTGCCTCCGGGTCTCCCGTGTCGTGGTTGTCGGCATCCTGCCTTCCGCTGTAAACTAGCAAAGAAAAGGCGAAACGGCAAACCATGAACCTGTCTCTGGATTTCCCGGAGTTTTCGGGTGAGCTCGCGGTATCCCGCAAACCCTCTCTGGAAGCGGTGGTTTCGGGCTTCCGATCGCTGCATCGCGATCCCGATTCGCCCATCCGCGCGATCCATCATCAGCCGGCCGCGGAAGGCACGTTTTCAGATATTCCGGCGGCCGTGGATGGGCGGCTGCGTGCGGCTTTGGAGCGGCGCGGGATTACGCGGCTCTACTGCCACCAGGCGGAAACCTTCGAGCACGTGGCGCAGGGCCGGCACGTGGTGGTGGTCACCCCGACGGCCAGCGGCAAAACCCTCTGTTACAATCTGCCGGTCCTGAACCGGCTGCTGGCCGACCAAGGCGCCCGCGCCATGTACCTCTTTCCTACCAAGGCGCTGGCGGAGGATCAGCTCCACGAGTTCCAAAGCGCGGTGGACGAAATGGGTTCCGAAATCCGCGCCTTCACCTACGATGGCGATACGCCGCAGGATGCCCGCAAGGCCATCCGCCAGCGTGCCAACGTCGTGCTCACCAATCCCGACATGCTCCACAGCGGGATTCTGCCGCATCACACCCGCTGGGCGCGCTATTTCGAAAACCTGCGCTACATCGTCATCGACGAGCTGCACTACTACCGCGGCGTGTACGGCAGCCACCTGGCCAACCTGCTGCGGCGCCTGGAGCGGGTGTGCCGCTTCTATGGCTCGGAGCCGCAATTCGTCTGCTGTTCGGCGACCATCGCCAATCCGCGGGAGCTGGCCGAAGCGCTCACCGGACACCGCTTCGAGCTGGTGGAGCGCAATGGGGCGCCGCGCGGCGAAAAATTCTTCGTGTTCTACAATCCGCCGGTGGTCAACCGGCAGCTCGGCATCCGGCGCAGCTACATCAACGAGTCGCGGCGGATGGCGCTGGAATTCATCGAACGCGATCTGCAGACCCTGGTGTTCGCCAATAACCGCCTGGCCACCGAGGTGCTTGTGACGTACCTCAAAGACGCCTGCGAGCGGGGGCGGGTGCCGGTGGAGATGGTGCGCGGTTACCGCGGCGGGTATCTGCCGCGGGAGCGCCGCGAAATCGAGCAGCGGCTGCGGACCGGTAAAATCCGCGCGGTGGTGGCCACCAACGCGCTGGAGCTGGGGATCGACATCGGCTCGCTGGACGCCGTGGTGATGGCCGGATACCCCGGCACGATCGCTTCAAGCTGGCAGCGGGCGGGTCGCGCGGGACGCCGGCAGAGCGCCTCGGCGGCGGTGCTGGTGGCCTCCAGCGCGCCGCTGGATCAGTACATCGTCGAGCATCCCGATTATTTCTTCGGCCGCTCTCCGGAGCACGCCTTCATCAATCCCGACAACCTGGAGATCCTGATGGGCCATCTGAAGTGCGCGGCGTTCGAGCTGCCCCTCGCCGATGGCGAAACTTTCGGCGCGCACGATATCGCGGAGATCTGCCGTTTCCTGGAAGAGGCCGGGTTCCTGCACCATTCGGCGGGCGCGTGGCACTGGACCAGCGACAGCTACCCTGCCGACGCCACCAGCCTGCGTTCGGTAACCAGCGATAATTTCGTAGTGGTGGATGTCACCGGCGAGGCCGAGGTGATTGCCGAGGTTTCCTTTCCCACCGCCCTCACCACGCTGCACGAGAAGGCCATCTATCTGCACGAAGCGCGGCAATACCATGTGGAGCGGTTCGACTACGAGCAGCGCAAGGCCTACGTCAAGCGCGTGGATTGCGATTACTACACCGATGCCATCGACTACACGCAGGTGAAGGTGCTGCGGGAATTCGAAGGGGACGCGCTGGGCGGGGCGCGCCGCGCACACGGCGATGTGCGGGTGAACCGGCAGATTGTGGGCTTCAAGAAAATCAAGTTCTACACCATGGAAAACGTAGGCGCGGGCAAGCTTTCGATGCCCGAGCAGGAGATGCACACCACCTCCTTCTGGCTGCATTTTCCGGCCGCCTTCCTGGCCCGCCTGGGCGACTACACGCCGACCGAGCGGCAAAGCGGCATCATGGGGCTGGGCAACGCGTTGCGCACGGTGGCGGCGCTGCTGCTGATGTGCGACCCGCGCGACCTGGGAGTGGCGCTCAGCGAGCAGGATGGAGACAGTCTCGAAGCCTTCGAGCCGAACCTGTACTTATACGACAGCTACTCGGGCGGCGTAGGGCAGAGCGCACCGCTCTACCGCTTCGCCCCGCGCCTGCTGGAGCAGACTGCGGGATTGTTGGCCGCCTGCCGCTGCCCCGCCGGATGCCCCTCCTGCGTGGGCCCCACCGGCGAAGTAGGCGAGCGCGGCAAAGAAGTGGCGGTGCGGATTTTGCGGGAGCTGACGAGTTGAGGATTGCCCTCTGAATGTCGCTCCGGCAGACCGGTTTTCGCCTGTAGCGCGTGCCTGGCGGGAGCCGCCTTCGGCAGCGGTCCTGGAGCAGACTTCCATCCATCTGACTGCCGGCCCGGAACGCCCGGGATTCTGTTTTAGAATTTAGCTACCATGACAAGAATCCGGTTGGTCTGCGCGGTCCTGTTGTCCGCGGCGATTCTGGCGACAGTACGTGTCGAGGCTCAGGAAAAACCCTGGCCGGATCCCGTCTTTCCTTTCGGCGCGGTCTATTTCCGCAAGTCGAATCCGCCCGAACAGGACTGGGAGCGCGACCACAAGACTGCGGCCCAGATGGGCGTCAACGTTTTCCGTCACTGGTTTATGTGGGGATCCATCGAGAACTCGCCGGGCAAGTATGACTGGCGAGACTACGACCGCATGGTGGAACTCGAGGCTCAGAACCACATCAAGGTAGTCATTGCCGAAATGACCGCCAACAGCGCTCCCGAATGGATGTGGGACAAATATCCCCAGGCGCGCCGCATCGCCAGCGACGGTTCCGAGTCATATCCCACCGTGAGTCCCAGCAGCGCGACCGGCAGTGCTCCTCTTTGCCTGGATAACGAAGAAGTCCGCAGCCAGGCCGAAAAGTTCCTCACCGCGCTGGTGGAGCGCTATCGCGACAGCCCTGCGGTTTTGGGCTACGACGTGTGGAACGAGGGGGCCGTGCAACAATGCTACTGCCCCGCCACCCAGGCCAAGTTCCGCGAGTGGCTGAAAGCCAAATACGGCACCATCGAGGCTCTCGGCCGGGCCTGGCACCGTTATAGCTTAAGCGACTGGGAATCGGTTCACCCTCCGCACAACACGGCCGGTTACCCCGACTCGCTGGACTGGCTGGCGTTTTGCCGGGACGACGCCATGCACCTGCTGCGATGGCGCACGGACCTCATTCGCCGGCTCGACCAAAGAAACAAGATCACCGCGCACGGGACGGGCGTCCTGACCGAGATCGAATGGCGGACGGTTGCCGATGTGGATTCGTATGGCTACACCTGGGTGGCCTCCCGCCATGCCAACGATCCGTGGATGCAGTTTCAGGTGGTGGACCTGGTGCGCGGCGCCTCGCGCGGGAAGCCTTTCTGGCACGCGGAAGCCACCGGCGGACCGCTATGGATGCAGCCGCAAGTGACCGGCCGGCCCCTGGAGGACGGCCGCAGCTCGGACGAGAAGGACGTGCGCTTATGGAGCCTGATCGACATGGCCGCAGGCGCCTCCGGTATCCTCTTCACGCGCTGGCGGCCGCTGCTCGATGGACCGCTATTTGGAGCGTTCGGTCCCATGGGAATGGATGGCTCGGTCACCCCGCGAGCGGAGATGGCCGGCAAGTTGGCCCGCTGGAGTAACGCGCATGCGGACATTTGGAAGTCGCGGCCGGTCAAAGGCGACGTGGGGATCGTTTTCGTGCAGGAATCCGAAGATTTCAACTCCGTGCAGAGCAGCAGTTCGGCTGGCGGTGGCCGGGGAGCCACAGCGGCCAGCGCGACCGCGGCGGGCGCCTACACTCAATCCGCGCAGGGCGCCTACCAGGCATTCTTCGATTCGAATATCCAGGCTGATTTCGTCAGCATCGACGACATTGGGGAATATCCGCTGATTTATCTGCCGTTTCCCGAGATGCTTAAGAAGACTACGGCCGACAAGCTCCGCGACTATGTGGCAAAGGGCGGCAAGTTAGTCAGCGAGGGCTGCCCCGGATATTTCGGGGACGGCGGAACAGCCGGCACCATCCAGCCGAACCTCGGTCTGGACCGGTTGTTCGGAGCCCGCGAGACTTACGTGCAGTTCACACCCGACCTGCTCGGTAAGTTGACGCTCACCGTGAAAGGCAAGGAGATCGGCGGGCAATACTTCCTGCAAGAGTACCAACCGGCGGGAGGTCAGGCGGTGGGACAGTATGCCAACGGCCACATTGCCGCCATCGAGAATACCTTTGGCGCTGGCAAGACTTTGTTGATCGGCACTTTTCCTGGCGGCGGCTATTTCAAAAGCCACACGCCGGCAATGCGCGAGTTTTTTGCCGGTCTGCTGGCATGGGCCGGAATCGAACAGCAGGTCCAGTCGAGCGATGCGCAGGTGAAAGCCCGGCTCCACAAGGGCGCAACCGGCACTTATCTGTGGGTGATCAATCCTACTCGCATGGCGCGGACCGTCAAGATCACACTGCCCTCCACCTTTCAGCGGGCCGTCGAACTGTGGCAGGAATCCAGCCAGGCGAACATTAGCGGGAACACGCTCACCACAACCGTTGGAGACCGGGACGCCGCGGTGATCCGGTTGGAATAGGTTGCTCAGGCCGGGATTTCCCGCGTGGGACGTTCCGCTTCGAATTCATCTGGTGCGGATTACCATCTTGCCCACTCCATCGGCATAGTGCTCGACAATCGCGAAGGCTTCCGCAATGTCGTTCAGCGGGCGCGAGTGGGTGGCGAGGGGCGCGAACCACTCGACGTGGTCCACCAGCAGGCCAAGGGCGTCTTCGGATTCGTGGTTGGAGCGCCGCACGTTGAACACCGCCAGCTCCTTGCGGCGCATCGGCGAGACCTCGAAGGGAACGAAGCTGGCCGAATGAATGCCGGTGAGCACCACGCGGCCGCCGTTGCACGCGGACTGGATCGCCAGGTTAGTGGTATGCTCCTTAGCCGCGCAGTCGATGGCGCAATCCACGCCGCGGCCGCCGGTTTCGGATTCGATCTGCCGCACCACGTCGATCTCGCCCGGATCGAGCGCCGCGTCGGCGCCCATTTCGAGCGCCAGCGCGCGCCGGTGCTTTACCGGCTCAACCACCCAGATGCGGCCGGCGCCGGCCACAATCACCGAAGCGAGCGTGAGCAGGCCGATGGGACCGGCGCCGAACAGCGCCACGGTTTCGCCCGGCTGGATGGCGGCGAACTGCATCGAATGCAAGGCCACGCCCAAAGGCTCGACCATGGTGGCGAGTTCGAAGGAAAGGTCCGGTGGAATCGCCAGCAGGTTGCTGGGGGGCAGGTCCACAAATTCGCGAAAAAAACCCGGATTGCCCGGATTGCTCAGAAATCGCAGGTTGGCGCAGAGATTATGCTTGCCGGCGCGGCAGAATTCGCAGTGATAGCAGTAGAGCGCCGGCTCCAGCGCGGCCCGGTCGCCAGGGGCCCAGCCGCTGACGCCCGCGCCGGTTTCAACCACCGTGCCGGCGGGCTCGTGTCCCAACACCATGGGATATTGGCAAGGAGTGTCGCCGATGGCGCCCTCGGAATAAGAATGCACGTCGGAGCCGCAGATGCCAACCGCGTTCACCTTCACGCGGACGTGGCCCGGAGCGAGCGGTTCCGGCGGCTTTTCCACCAGGCGGAATTGCCGTGGAGCGGTGAGTTCGGCAATTAACATGAAAACCCATTGTAAAATAGGTTGATGCTGAATTTTCGGGACTTCGAAGCGGGTCCGGACCCTTTCGGCCGCAAATTTCAGGTGCTCTTCAAATGGCTGCAGACGGCCATTTCCATCCGGCACGCCGATACTGTGGATGTGAAATTCATCCTGATGGAGAAACAGGACACCGCGCCCGCCGGGGGGGAGAGTCCCGCTGCCGCCGGCAACGCCGCGCCATTCGCGAAGACCATCGCCCTGCCCCACGCCAACCTGCTCGGCATCAGCCGCGAGAGCCACCGCCCCATGGACGACCCATGGTGCGCGCGCCTGGCCATGATGCATCTGCGGCACCTGGTGGAGACCGGCGAGGACATGGAGAAGGACTTGGTAACGGTTCCTCCCGCCGAGCTCTCCCGGTACGCTACGGAACTGGCGCGGATGGAAGGGCAGAAAAGTCAAGCGGCGTAAGGGCGTCCGTGCCGGAGGCAGTCTTTCGATTCGCGGAAATCGCGCTTGAGCGGCACGGGCGCGCGGTACTGCGGCGGCTGCCACCGATCACCGGCCGGCCGGTGCGCATCGAGCGGGAGCGGGGCCTGCGTGACTGGCGCGGGCCGGTACACGCGGGCGCATTCCTGCGGGAGCGCCGTATCGCCTTCAACTGCACTCCGAGGGAATTCCGCCGGATCTTCGTTCATGAGCTGTTTCATTTCGTTTGGTGGAAGGCCGGCAACCCGGCGCGGCGCTCCTTCGAGCGGCTGCTGGCAGCGGAATGGATGGCGGGCGCGCGGGGGGAATTGGGCTGGTCGGCCGAATGGCGCAAGGAGGGGCTGCGCGCCGCCGATATCCGCGCGCGCAACCGGCGCTGGCGGGAATACTGTGCGGAGAGTTTCTGCGACACCGCGGCATGGTTTTACGCGGGCGCAGGGCGCCACGCCGAATTTACCCTGGAAGCCCGTTTCCAGCCAGCCCGGCGCCGCTGGTTCGGCGGGTTCGTGAACGGCGGGCGATTGTCGATATAATTAGGAGAGGAGAAATCTGTGCGAGCATCGCGTTTTCCAGCCATCATCGCCGCCACGGTTGTATCGGCCGCCTGCCTGTTTACGGGTTGCTCCAACGAGACCGTGAAAGCGGCTTCGGTGAAGCCCGATAATGAACGCAAGGACGCGCCCAATTTTGCACTCAAGGACGCCGACGGCAAGTTGGTGCACCTCAGCGACTACCGGGGCAAGGTGGTGCTGCTGGACTTCTGGGCCACCTGGTGCGGTCCGTGCAAAATCGAGATTCCGTGGTTCATGGACATGCAGCGCAAGGACAAGGACCGGGGACTTGAGGTGCTCGGGGTGGCCATGGACGATGAGGGCTGGGAAGTGGTGAAGCCGTTTCTGGCCGATCTGCAGGTGAACTACCGGGTGGTGATCGGCAACGACGCGACGGCCCAGCTTTATGGCGGCGTGGACGCGCTGCCGACGACCTTTCTGATCGATCGAGGGGGGAAGATTGCCGCGGTCCACGTTGGTCTGGCGAGCAAGAAAGATTTCGAAGATGGCATTGAACAACTTTTGCAAGCTCCTACGGGCGGCGGTATTACCCGCGCTGCTCTGCATGACGTGCCTGGGTCAAAGTAACGGTCACCTGAGGGTCGGCGAGCCTACCAAAGCGGCGGGAAAACGAAACGCCACCGTGGAAGTGCGTATCCCCGTGATGGTGGACAAGGGCTTTCACGTGAACAGCAACATGCCGGCCGAGGAATATCTAATTCCTTTGAAGCTGGTGTGGAACCCCGGTGGCGGCCTGATCGGCGGCGAAGTGGTGTATCCGAAACCCACACTGGAGAAGTACTCGTTCGGCGACAAACCGCTCTCGGTCTTCACCGGCAATTTTGAACTGCTGGTGAAGTTCCAGGTGGCGCCGGACGCGCCGGCCGGCCCCGGAATCAAAGTCGGCAAGCTGCGCTACCAGGCGTGCGACGACAAAGCCTGCTATCCGCCCAAGACGGTGGAAGTCAGCGTACCGTACCAGGTGCAGTAGGGCCGCGACGCGGGGCTCACGCCTCACCCTTTCAAAAACTGCCCGATGGCCCGCGTGGCCTGGCGGATGCGCTGATCGTTTTCCACCAGCGCGAAGCGCACGAAACCTTCCCCCAAGGGGCCGAAGCCGATTCCCGGCGACACCGCCACCTGCGCTTTTTCCAGCAGCAGCTTGGAAAATTCCAGGGAGCCGATGGAGCGGTAGCGCTCCGGAATGGGGGCCCACAGGAACATCGAGCCGCGGGGCTTTTCCACCGGCCATCCGGCGCGTTTCAACCCGGCCACCAGCACGTCGCGGCGCTTCTGGTACAGGGCGCAGATCTTGTGCGTATCCTCC
>DATJRE010000453.1:0-33334 GCA_035505095.1 Bryobacteraceae bacterium
TTCCATGAGCTTCATTTTTTCCTTGACCAGGGCAAGGAAATCGAAGGCGTCCAGCTCGGGAAGGTTGCGGGCCTTGCGAACGGTGTTTAGCGCGGCCTTCAGGAAGTACATGTTGCTGACCCCGGGGATTTCGACGGGGTACTGGAAGGCCAGGAATATGCCCTTTTGGGCGCGCAGCTCGGGAGCCAGCGCAAGCAGGTCTTCGCCTTCATAGAAGACCTGGCCGGCGGTGACGGTGTACAGCTCGCGGCCGGCGAGGACTTGGGCAAGAGTGCTTTTGCCGGAGCCGTTGGGGCCCATGATGGCGTGGACTTCACCGGGGTGGATGGAGAGCGAAACACCTTTCAGGATTTCGCGGCCGGCGACGGTGGCGTGGAGATTTTGGATTTCGAGTAGTGGCATGGAAATGGGTTAGCCGACGCTTCCTTCCAGGCTGACGCCCAGGAGCTTTTGGGCTTCCACGGCGAATTCCATGGGGAGTTCGCGGAAGACTTCCTTGCAGAAGCCGTGGACGATCATCGAGACGGCATCTTCGGTGGAGATGCCGCGCTGGCGGCAGTAGAAGATCTGGTCTTCCCCGATTTTGGAGGTACTGGCCTCGTGCTCCACCTGCGAGGAGGTGTTTTTGACTTCCAGGTAGGGGAAGGTGTGGGCGCCGCACTGGTCGCCGAGGAGCATGGAATCGCACTGGGAATAATTTCGGGCGCCGTGGGCGGATTTTAATATTTTTACGCCGCCGCGGTATGTATTTTGGCCGTGACCTGCCGATATACCCTTAGAGACGATCGTGGAAGTCGTGTTCTTCCCGATGTGGATCATCTTGGTCCCGGTGTCGGCCTGCTGCCAGTTGTTGGTGAGGGCCACGGAGTAGAATTCGCCGACCGAGTTGTCGCCGATCAAGAGGCAGCTTGGGTATTTCCAGGTGATGGCGGAACCGGTTTCGACCTGGGTCCAGGAGATTTTGGAGTTGACGCCGCGGCAGGCGCCGCGCTTGGTGACGAAGTTGTAAATTCCGCCTTTGCCGTCCTTGTCGCCGGGGTACCAGTTCTGGACGGTGGAGTATTTGACCTGGGCGTTGTCGAGGGCTACCAGCTCAACCACCGCGGCGTGGAGCTGGTTGGTGTCGCGCATGGGGGCCGTGCAGCCTTCCAGGTAGCTGACGTAAGCGCCTTCATCGGCGATGATGAGGGTGCGCTCGAACTGGCCGGTGTCCTTGGCGTTGATCCGGAAGTAGGTGGACAGCTCCATGGGGCAGCGAACGCCCTTGGGGACGTAGCAGAAGGAGCCATCGCTGAAAACGGCAGAGTTCAGGGCGGCGAAGAAATTGTCGGACGAAGGTACCACGGAGCCAAGGTAGCGGCGGACCAGGTCGGGGTGTTCCTGGACGGCTTCGGAGAAAGAGCCGAAGATGACGCCGAGATCCTTGAGCTTTTCCTTGAAGGTGGTGGCAACGGAGACCGAATCGAACACCGCGTCGACCGCGACGCCGGCGAGGATCTCCCGCTCCCTCAACGGGATACCGAGCTTATCGTAGGTTTTGAGCAGTTCGGGATCGACTTCGTCGAGCGACTTGGGGCGGTTGCCTTGGCTCTTGGGAGCGGCGTAATAAATAATGTTCTGGTAGTCGATAGGAGGGTAATGGACGTTGGCCCAGGTTGGTTCGCGCATGGTCAGCCAGTGGCGGTAGGCTTTGAGGCGCCAGTCGAGCAGCCAGTCGGGCTCGTGCTTTTTGGCGGAAATGAGCCGGATGACGTCCTCGCTAAGACCGCGGGGAATGGAATCCGCCTCGATATCGGTGACGAATCCCCACTTATACTCCTGACTCGCGAAAGTTTCGATGGTGTTGGTCGAATCGCTCACCAGTGACACACTCCTAAAGATTGGACTACCATCAATTTAGCCAATCCATACTTTTTAGTCAAGATTACCCGTCTAATGGATGCGGACGGGGTGCGGATGGGTGCAGAAAGGGGTTAAATTGCAGCGCCGGAGGGAGATCAGGCTTTGTTTTCGGGCAGCGCGGATTGCAGGGCGGCGGAGTTTGGTGCGATTGCTTGCGTTGCTGCGCCATTTTCGTGATCGGATTCGGCCGAGGAATTGTGCGGCATTCCCGTCCCCTGCGGCTTCCATTCCCCCAGCCATCGTCGGCCGAAGCCCGGATCGCCGGCGACGCTGACTGGTGCTTACGCCAGCAGTTTCGGCACCACATTCCCGGCCACATCCGTCAGCCGGAAGTCGCGGCCCATGTGGCGATACGTCAGCCGGGTGTGCTCCAGCCCCAGGCAATGCAGGATAGTGGCCTGCAAGTCATGCACGTGGATCTTATCCTCCACGATGTTCATGCACAAGTCATCGGTCTTACCCACTACCTGCCCGCCTTTGATGCCGCCGCCGGCCATGAAGAGGCTATACGCCAGCGGATGATGGTCGCGGCCGGCGTTGTGGATGTCGCGCGGATCGCGGATCTCCACCATGGGGGTGCGCCCGAATTCGCCCGCCCACACCACCAGGGTGCTGTCCAGCAGGCCCCGCTGCTTCAGGTCGCGGATCAGCGCGGCAGTGGGCTGGTCGGCGGTAGCGCAGTGCTTCTTCAGCTTGCGGTCCAGGTCCGTGTGATCGTCCCAACT
This sequence comes from Bryobacteraceae bacterium, assembly GCA_035505095.1. Classification (GTDB taxonomy): domain Bacteria; phylum Acidobacteriota; class Terriglobia; order Bryobacterales; family Bryobacteraceae; genus JOPF133. Next base: position 2,628 of record DATJRE010000453.1, read on the forward strand.
GGCGTGGGTCAGCATCACAAATCGCACCCCGCGTTCCACCATGCGCCGCGCCAGCAGGCAGTTGGAGCCGAACTGCTGGGTATCCGGCTGGTGGACTCCATACATTTCCAAGGTCTCGGGCGACTCCTTGGAAAAGTCGAGCAGCTCCGGTGCGGCGGCTTGCATCCGAAACGCCAGTTCGTAGGAGGAAATGCGCGAGGCGATCTCCATGTCGCCGGTTTCGGCGTAGTGCTCTTCGTTCAAATCCTTAAGCGCGTCCAGCCCGGCGCGCTGCATGTCCCTCGTCAGGCCCGGCGGGTTCGAGAGGTACAGCACCGGGTCGCCCGAACTGCGGAAGACCACGCCCTGGTAGGTGGATGGCAGAAAACCGCTGGACCAGTTGGAGGTGCCGCCGCTGGTGCCCACGCCCGACGCCAGCACCACGAACCCCGGCAGATCCTGCGATTCGCTCCCCAGACCGTACAGCACCCACGCGCCCATCGTGGGGCGCCCTACCTGGATGCTGCCGCCGAAGAGCAGCAACTGTCCGGGATGGTGGTTGAATGCGTCGGTGTACATGGACCGCACCAGGCACAGATCGTCGGCACAGGAGCCGATGTGCGGGAGGTAATCGGAAAACTCGATGCCGCTTTCGCCGTACGGCTTGAAGGTGCGCGGGCTGGCCAGCACGGCCGCGTTGGGCTTGGTGAAGGCCAGGCGCAGGTTCTTGGTCATGGAAGGCGGCAGCGGTTTGCCGCTCCATTTTTCGAGCTCCGGCTTGGGGTCGAACAGGTCAAGCTGGCTGGGGCCTCCTTCCATGAACATGAAAATCACGTTCTTGGCTTTGGCTGGGAACTGCGGCTTTTTGGGCGCCAGCGGATTGACCGACGGAACGGCGCCGCGGCCCTCGCGCTCCATCAATTGCGCCAGCGCCATGATGCCCACACCGCCGGCGCACTCCTGAAAGAAACTGCGGCGCGTCTGGATTTTGCGAAACTCTTCGCGGTCCATACTTCATTCCCTCGTGATGAATTCGTCCAGGTTCAGCAGCACGCGGCTCAGTTCCACCCACGCGGCGGCGTCCAGTTGCGGAACGCCCTCCAGACGATTGGGGAACATGTCGGCCACGGTCTGCGGATGGTCGCGCAGGCTCTTCATGGTTTCATCGAAGAACGTGCCCAACCGTTCGGTTTCACGCGCATTGGGGGTGCGGCCCAGGGTCACCTCAAACGCGTAATTCAAGCGGTCGCGGAAGCCGGTAGAACCCGCTTCCGGCCCGCCGGGCGAACCGGGAACGCCGCCCGGCCCTTCGCGCAAAACGCGCAACGCCAGCCCCTGCGCGGCTTCGAGAAACACCGGATCGTTGAGCAGGTTCAGCGCCTGCAGCGGCGTATTGGTGCGCTCGCGACGCGTGCACGACAGGTTGGAATTAGGCGCATCGAAATTGGTGAGCTGCGGATACGGCGTGGTGCGCTGGAAGTGGATGTACAGGCCGCGCCGGTAGCGGTCGGCGCCGGTCGATTCCACCCACTTCACCGAGTTGGCGTAGGAAAGTTCGGCCACGCCTTTCGGTTGCGGCGGCTTCACGCTGCGCCCGCCAATGCGCAGGTCCAGCAGATCGGCCGCATAGAGCGCCTCATCGCGCACCAGCTCCGCGGGCAGGCGCAGGCGTTTCTGGCGCGCCACCAGGGTGTTGTCGGGGTCGCTCTGTTCCAGCTCCGGCCGCGCCTTCGACGATTGCCGGTACGCGGCGGAGGTCACAATCGTGCGCACCATCCGCTTCATGCTCCACGGGCTGGGGCCGCCCGCCCCTTCGAACTCCGTGGCCAGCCAGTCCAGCAGCTCGGGATGGCTGGGCCGGTCGCCCATGGTGCCGAAATCGTCCGAGGTGTTCACGATGCCGCGCCCGAACAACTCCTGCCAGATGCGGTTTACAGCTACCCGCGCGGTCAGCGGATTCTCCGGCGACACCAGCCAGCGCGCCAGCGTCAGGCGGGTGACCGGCTCGCCTGCCGGAAAAGGCGGCAGCACGGCCAGCATGCCCGGGTGCACCTCGGCCCCGTGATCCCGCCAGTCGCCTTTGATGTGGATATAGGTTTTCGGCGGCGTATCGCTTTCCAACAGCACCGGCGCGTAGCTCAGGGGCGGAAGCGTGGCATTCAACTGGTTGAGCTTCTGGCGCACCTCGCTCAGCTTCAACTCCTCGCAATGCGCCTTCGGATAGAGATTGCCGCAGGAACTGAGGAAGTAATCGGTGAGCGCCGTCTGCTGCACTTCGCTGCGCTTCTCCGGCGCCATGAACAGGACCTTCTTACCGTTGTCGATGTTGTGGGTGAACTCGCCGTAGGCGAAGATCCAGTCGTCGTGCTCGGTGGGGTGCTGCTCCGCGTAGCGCAGCTTATTTTCCCAATCGGCCTCGTTCTCGGGGATCTTATACTCATCCAGCAATTCGCGCCGTTTGCGCTCGTAGGCCGGCCGGGCCTCCAGATAGGGACCCAACTCTCCGGGCAGCGGCGCCGGAATATTGACCTCCTCCTGGGTATTGAAGAACGCCGTGAGCTGGTAGAACTCCTTCTGGCTGATGGGGTCGTACTTGTGATTGTGGCATTGCGCGCAACCCACCGTCAGCCCCAGCCACACGGTGCCCAGGGTGGCTGCGCGATCCAGCACCTGTTCGTCGCGGAACTGTTCAGGGTCGGTGCCCCCTTCGCGGTTTGTCAGGGTGTTGCGATTGAAGCCCGTGGCCACCAGCATGTCCGTGGTGCGGTTGGGCAGCAGGTCGCCGGCAAGCTGTTCGATGGTGAACTGGTCGTACGGCATGTCGCGATTGAGCGCTTCAATCACCCATTGCCGATAACGCCAGGCCCAGGGCCGCGAGCGGTCTTTCTCATAGCCATCGCTATCGGCGTAGCGCGCCAGGTCCAGCCAGTAGCGGCCCCATTTCTCGCCATAGTGCGGCGAAGCCAGCAGGCGGTCCACCAGCCGCTCGTAAGCGTCCGGGCGGTTATCGTCGAGGAACGCAGTGACTTCTTCGGGCGTCGGCGGCAGGCCGATGATGTCGAGACTGAGGCGGCGGATGAGGGTAGGCTTGGAGGCCTCGGGCGAGGGCGCAATGCCCTCACTTTCGAGTTTCGCCAGAATGAAGTTATCGATCGGGTTGCGCGGCCAGGCGTGATCGCTCACCGCCGGCGGATCGGGTCGGCGGATCGGCTGCAGCGACCAAAGCGTCGATCCCGCTCCGCCCGCATTGGCTGTGGCCGCCGCCGGCTCCGCGGGCCAATCCACGCCCTGATCGATCCACGCGCGGAGCAATCCGATTTCCTTGGCGGTGAGCCGCGCACCGATCGGCGGCATCACCTTTTTTCCCGTCCCCGCCACCATGTGGATGAGAAGGCTCGCGGCGCTGTTTCCGGGCTGAATCACTTGCAGCGCGGATTGCTTTTGATCCAATCGCAAGCCGCTCATCTGCTGGCGCGATCCGTGGCAAACCTGGCAGCGCTCCACCAGCAGCGGCTGGATATCGCGGGCGAACTCGATCTTGGTTTTGGCCGCCGGCGGGAGCGCCGCGTTGTCGGCCGCCAACATCGGCACGGTGAAGAACAGCACGGCAGCGGCCGACCACGCCGCCTCCCTCATGAACATGGCATACATTATATGCCCGCCAGGCGCCGAGAGTGGCACGGAGATCGAGTCGCACCGGACTCCGAGACCGCTGTTTGCAAGGGATTTCGCTGGCCTGAAAGGCTGCATATACCACCTCGGGAATCCGGACCTGAAAACTCAGCGGACGGGCCGAATCTTCTTCGCCTACGATCACCGCAACCATCGCTCCACTATCGGGTCGGTGCAGGAGGGCGCGGGTGGGGCTGGCGGCGTAACTGCTCGCTTTTCTCGTCTCTCGTTTTGGCAGCCATGGCCGCCGCGACGCCTCAGTGACATGTCCCAACGCTGCCAGGACCACCGTCGATGTTTCGATCAAAGAGGTGGACTGTCCTTAGTCTGAGTCCTGGTCGCGCCCACCATTGGAATCAATCGCTTAGACAACCTCAAGGGCCTTCAGCAGCCGTCCTTCCTCTTCCGGGTTCAGCGTGCGGCCCGTGTCTTTGGGTTCCTCATTGCGTTTGACCCTCGGCCATAGTAGGAACCACTTCCGGCCCATGGACGGCGGCACGAGCGGAGAGGCAGATTGCCTCTACATCAAATCGAATACCTGCTGGATCGCTACCTATCCGGATCGACGTGAAACTCGATCATAACGCTGCTCGGTACCGCGGTCTGTCCCCGGCGCGCAGGCTGAAAACGGCACTGCAGGGCTGCTTCCGTGGCGGCCCGCAGTAATAGCTCATGCAGCCCTTGACCGGGAATCGCTTCGGCTTGCGTCACCCGGCCAGCCGCGTTTATCTCCGCGTGTACCTTGACCGTGAGCGGCCGCTTCAGCAACCCTCGCAGTTCCGGCGGCATCTTGACTCCCTGCGGCGCGACGAGCATCGGCGAAACATAAACCACGTCCGGCGTAGTGGCTTCCTGGGCTTGCGGCTTAGTAGGGTCAGCCTCCCCGGCGGCCGCGGAAGCCCGCTGCGCCGCCGGGGGCGCGGCGGCGATTCGCAAACCCGCGGGCAGCACTGGTTTCAGCAGATCCCCTGGGAGCGAGCCGTTGGCCGATGCCATCGGCGCCATCGCTCCGACGGACGGCGCGGCCAACACTTCGACATGCGCATCGGTACGTACCTGCGGCGCCGGCAGAGGCGCAAAATCCCGGAATACAGCCGGCCCGCTGCCGGGTACAGCGATCCCCGATGGCGCGGAGGGCGCCGCGGGCAACGGCTGCGTTTTCACTTCGAATGCCACGCGCGGCTTTTCGTGGCCTGTGACCGGCTCATTCGGCGGCCGCCGCTTCAGCAGAACCAGCACCGACTCCTGTTCCGTGCTCTGGTCGTTTTTGAGCGTCGTCAGCCGTACCGAAATCTGGTCCGTCTCCGGAGAGTACAGCAGGCTGCCAAACCGCACCTGGTCGGCAGTCATCAGAATCCGCCGGCTGGCACTGCCGTCCACGATGTCCAGCAGGCCCGAAGTGGCCTCCGCGACCGCCGGGGAATGCAGATCCCAGAGGATTTTCAAATCGTCGCCCTGCCGCTCCGCGCGCAGAGGACTGCCCGCCAGCAATCCGCTCCCCCCTCCCGCGCGCCGAATGGCCGGCTTCGCGGGAGGCCGGTAAATCAGCAGCGCCGCCGAGAAAGAAGCCGCCGCTGCCAGCACAATCACGCCCAGCATCCACACCAGCACCCATGGCCGGCCCGTCCGCCGCGACGGTTCCAGTTTCGCGCCTGCCGGCAGTGCCGCCAGCGAACCGGGCGCCGGAAGTCCCGCGGAGGACTCCGAAATCGCTCTCGCGTTCAGTTTGCTGAGGCGCTGCGCTTCCTCCTGGCCCAGCGCGATTGCATTCAGCGGAAACTGTAGCAGGGGAACATTCAAAAACGCCCCGTGCTCGGAGAAGAAGAAATTGGCCGCCGGACCGCCCGTCCGCCGTTCGATCAGCAGCACCACCGATCGTGGTTTTCCAAAGAGAGATACCGCCAGGCTCATTTCCTGCGGCGTAAGTTCGAGGGTCACGCCGTCGCGAATGCGGTAGCAACCCACTACCGTCCCGTGGGCCGCCGCCACGGCCTGGCCCATCTCCGGCAATCCCAAGCTCGTCACTGGCTGGCTGCTTTCGACGATCGTTCCCGCATTCGTCGTCTGGCCGTAGAGCAGTCCCTGCCATTCCCCCTGCTGGTTGCTGACGATGCGCTCCAGCGTCTCGATCAGCGAAATGTGGATCCTGACCGGGGTAGGACAACCGGGGAACGAACACCGGTACATAGGCGGCGCAATCGCTTGAAAGGGTGTCGCCATAGAGTTAACACCAATACCTGGCTGCTGGAGTCACTTACGCCCGGCACTGCGGCGCACGCCATGGCGGCTTGATCCGCCGTAGATCCCGCCATCCCATACACGCCGGCCAAGCCGGATTTTTAAACTAAATCCCGCGATTTCGTATTTGTTCTGTCCCTCTTGCCCGTTTTGGCCAGTGCCCAGCACACCGTTGGTGACCGTGTAGCACGCGATCGGCCAGGAAACGACCTGGACGGGTGAGCCGCGATGCCGCCGCCGTCTGGGGCGCCAAGACCGGTCCATCATGCGTCCCGCTCAGACCCCATGCAATTGCGCCCCGTCACGGGCCTGCTGCTGCTTCTCCTTTTATCGCAGGCCGAACGCGATGATAATGTGGCCCGCGGCCACGCCGATGTATTGTTGGCCATCTACCATGTAGGTCATGGGTCCGGCTTTCCAACTCTGTCCGGTGTTGAAGTGCCAGAGGAGCTGGTGGGTTTTGGCATCGGCGGCCACGAAGGCGCCGCTGCCATCGCCGTAGAAGATCAGGCCGCCGGCAGTAGCCATCAGGCCGCTGCCCAGGATGCCGCCGCCGATATCGGGAATTTCCCAGGCCACTTTGCCGGTCTGAATGTCGATGGCCTTGAGGAACTTGCCCCCGGATTCGCCGGGAGCGCGGCGGGTGCCTCCGCCGTAGAACGACTTTCCGGCCTCCCACCACTCGTCGTTCTTGCTGTAGATGTTGCAGGACTCCTCGGCAAACATATAAAAAAGACCGCTGGACGGGTCGTAGGCATTGGAGGCCCAGTTGGCCGCACCGGCGACCGCGGGACAGACTAACTGGCCTTCGACGGTGGGGGCGTTGCCGGGCAAAAGTTGGGGGCGTCCATCGGCGCCGATGCCGCTCGCCCAGGTGATCTGCTTGACGAAGGGCTGGGCCAGCAGGAGTTTGCCGGTGAGGCGGTCCAGCACGTAGAAGAACCCATTGCGGTTGCCCTGTAGCAGCAGCTTGCGGGGCTGGCCGTGGAAGGGAGCGTCCACCAGGACGGGGGTTTCGGTGGCGTCCCAATCGTGTAGGTCGTGAGGCGTGAATTGGTAATACCAGCGGAGTTTTCCGGTGGCCGGATCGAGCGCCACGACGGACGAAGTATAAAGGTTATCGCCCTGGCGCTGGTCGCCGTTGTAGTCCGGGCAGGGATTGCCGGTGGGCCAGTAGAGCAGGTGGGCTTCGGGGTCGTAAGTGCCGGTGAGCCAGGTGGAGCCGCAGCCGTGTTCGAGGGCGCGGCCAGTCCAGGTTTCGGAGCCGGGCTCGCCGGGGGCGGGGATGGTCCAGAAGCGCCAGACGCGGCGGCCTGTGGAGGGGTCGTAGGCGTCCAGGAAACCGCGAATGCCCTCATCGCCCCCGGAGACACCGGCGATCACCCGACCATCCGCCACCAGCGGCGCGCTGGTCGAGCCGTAGTTTTGCCGGGAATCGGCCATTGGGATATCCCATAGCAACTGTCCGGTGAAGCGATGCAGGGCGAAGAGGTGGGCGTTATCGCTGACCATGAAGACGCGGTCGCCGAGGATGGCCACGCCGCGATTGATGCCGCTGGCGGCATCGCCGGCAAGCCCTTCGGAGCGGGGCCGGCTGTAGTGCCAGATTTCGCGGCCGCTGCGGGCATCCAGGGCATACGCTTCGTTGACGGAGGTCACGTAAATGACGCCATCGGCCACCACGGGCGTGCCCTCCAGAGCGCGCGGCGCGCCGGCCAGCGGAAACATCCACTCCGGCGCCAGGCGCTGTACGTTGGCGGTATTGATCTGGCGGAGCGGGCTGAAGCGGTTGCCGCTGAGGCTGCCGTGGTACGTCGGCCATTCGCCCGGCTTGGGGTGGGCGATCTCGGCAAACGGTACGCCAGGGCCGATCTCGCCCGAGGCCAGAGCGCCGGTTTCGGCGGGATCGGGAACCAGGCGGTTGAGGTAGGCGACCAGGTCGCGCAATTCGCCGGGCGATGCATCCACACGAGGCATGAGCGACTTTTCGCGGAGGATTTCGGCGATCTGGGGCTGGCGCAGCAGGTACAGCTTGCCATCCGTGCCGAGCAGTTGCAGGTCGAAGGGGCTCTCGTTTTTGGCGATGCCACGGAGGGTCCGGCCGTCGCGCAGTTTCACCGTCACGGCCCGGTAAACTAGGGCACCGCGGCCGGCGCGCGCACCACCGCCGGACTGCGGCAGCGCGGCGGACGGATCCCGCAGCGCCTGTTCGATCTGCGCCGGCCGGAGGCGGCGGCCGACGGCGGAAAGGTCGGGCCCCAGGACACCGCCGCGGCCGCGCACCATGTGGCAGCTCAGGCAATTCCCGCGGCCGTTGAAGAAGCGCTCACCCGCCGCGGCATCGCCCGGCGCGGTCTCGCCAGGTGCACTGGTCGCGGCCGGCCGTTTCAGCCGCATGACGTAAGCGGCGATGTCCGCGGCTTCGGCCGGAGGAATGGGGAACGCAGGCATGCCGGCATCGGGCAGGCCGTGCAGGATGATGTCGCGGACCTCCGGCAGGGAAGTGGCGCGGGGATGCTGTAGGCCCACAACGCCGGGACCGTGGCCCCCGCCGCGGCCATCCAGACCGTGGCAGCCGGCGCAGCGCTCCTCGTACGGCTGCTTTCCGGCGTCCCCGGTTTGCGCGTGTGCGGCACCGGGCAGGAGCGCGGCCAGCCACAATAGTGCGCCAGCCCGCAGATTCCGGGTCAACGGCATATGCAGCACTATACAACAGTCATTCCGCGGAGGTCGTGAGTGGCTGCGTCTTTCACCGCCCTGAATGGCCAAATACCAAAGTGAAGTTTAAAAATTGCGGGTTGCGCCGAATGCGCCCAACACTTTTTGGGGTCGCGGCGTCTAAGGCTAGAGGTCACTGTGAGGCACGTTTGGATTATCGCGACGATAGCCGCCGGATGCCTGGCGCAGGACGGTCCAACATTTGAAGTGGCGTCGATTAAGCCCGCCGATATCGCGCCGGGTGGCGGGTTTACGATGTGGCGTAAGGGCGGGCCGGGGACTGACGACCCGACGCGCATCGATTACCACAACGTCTCACTGAGCGATTTAATTTCGAAGGCATATGGCGTCGAGTATTACCAGATCGTGGGGCCGGATTGGCTCCGGACGCAGCGGTACCAGATTGACGCCACGGTGGCGCCGGGGAGCACCAAGGACCAGCTCCCGTTGATGTTCCGCAATCTGCTGGCGGACCGGTTCAAGGTGCAGCTACACCGCGATCGGAAGGAGATGGATCGCTACTCGTTGACGGTGGCAAAGGGTGGTCCGAAATTCGCAGCGCATGTTGAAACGCCGCCGGACGAGAAGCCGCAATCGTTCGGCTCCCATACGGACGCCGACGGCTATCCGGTGATTCCGCGTGCTGGGGTGGCTTTGATTGACGGGCGCGCCCGCGGAAAGTTTCCTGACGCAGGAGTGAACATGATCGCCAACCTGCTGCAGGGGCAACTGCACTCACCCGTGATCGACGACACCGGATTGACCGGCAAGTACGACTTCGATCTGTTCTGGGACACCCGGCCGGCGTCCGCCGCCGACAACGGGCCGGATTTGGTCACCGCCGTCCAGCAGCAGCTTGGATTGAGGCTGGAGCGAAAGAAAGCCCTGGTGGACGTGGTGGTGGTCGATCATGCGGAGCGAACCCCGACGGCGAATTGAGCCGCGAAAGCCCTCGCGCGCCCGTTTCCGATTCCAGGAACGGCCGCCCATCGGCGTGGAGGCTCCGCGGTGACGGCCGAAACCCCATTCGCAAAATTCGCCCACAATCGTCTCAATCCTATCAATCATTTACAAACTCACCCTTCCGGAACCCCCAAACCCGCATGTTACCGTGAGCTTGTAAACAAGGTTGCTCGCTCGCCGAGCGCAGCCCGTTTCGTAGAGTACGTACCGGCGCCTGAACTGATCAGAGGCCTTAAAGTCCGGTTGGCATGCGTATTCAAGCTTTCGGAAGGCGACTGGTAGCGGCAGGTTCTCTTTGACGGGGAGAATCAGTCGTTATCGGACGGGTTACGGAACCGGTTCCCATGTCCCGGCGCCAAACAGCGCCGCCAACGAACAGAACGAGCGAAAAGAACCAAAAAGATAGCCTCAAAACACCCGGATTCTCGTAAATTCCCCGCACTGCGCCCCTTCTGCGCCCTCCGCCTCCTCCCGCCGCGGAGGAAGGCCAAGAGAGGTCGAAGTGTCTTCTCCGCGAATTCCACCGCGCCCTTCGCGCCTCCGCGCCAGGTTTTTAAGGTCGGCCGGAGACGTTTCCGGAGAGACACAGAGCTAAAACAGCCGGCCAGGGACGCGCCGTGGCCGGCAACCATATGTTCGCTGAGCGGTTTGATGGTCGTCCATTAAATGCACGCGATCACGTCGATCTCGACGAGCGAATTGCCGGGGATACCGCCGGCGGCGGCGATGGTGGTGCGCACCGGGGGTTCGTCGCCGAATTTTCCCTGGAAGACCTTGTTCGTACCGGCATAATCTTTCAAGTCGGCCAGGTAGACGTTGCATTTAAGCACCTTGCTCATGGAAGACCCGGCGGCTTCGAGCTGCTGTTTGATCTGCTCCAGAACGTGTTCGGTGTGGACCTCAATATCGCCCTCCTGGTGGTAGCCCACGCCGGCGATGAACAGTAGATTGCCATAAGCCACCGTGCCGTTGAACAAGGGCGGCTTCTCGGGCTTCTTGCCATTGCGGTAGATCACGCGCTTGGCGGGTTTGTCCTGGGCCTTGCCGGTGGAAGCCGCGGCCGTAACCGCCGCCGTCGCAGCGGCGCCGCGGCTTAGAAATTTCCGTCGATTGGTCTGGCTCATGGTTGTCGTTTCCTTTCCACAGTCGTCTCACTGGTTTGAGTGATTGCGGATTTGACCTGCCACTTAGCCGGCATCCCCGCCGCGCCCGAACGCGTGCCGCCGGGCGGTCCACGTGGCCGCCAGGTACTCACCCAAATCCAGATCGCCGGATATGGTATCACCCTGCAACTTACCGGTGAAATGGTAGGAAAGCGCGGCGCCGTGCACCTCGCCGATGGAGCTGGCGATGCGCACCTGGTCGCCGGAGATGGTGCCGGTGAAGTCGCGGGCGGTGAATTCACCCTGGTGGGTTCCGGTCAAGCGGTTGCCCTGTTGGCGGATGTGCAAAGTGTGGTCGCCGGTTCCAGCGGCGAACTGGATGTGGACATCCCACCTGCCGTTGAGATCGCCCGCCGGGGCCGCCAGCGTTTCGGGTTTCCAGGCGGGGCGCGGGGTGGAAAGGATTTCGTAGATCCGGTCGGCCACGGTTTTGACGTCTTCCGGCTTCATCATGTAGGCGGTGATGGAAACCCCGGTCTGGCCGGAGTTGCCGCGCCCGCCGCCGGCGGCGTTGAGAGCGACGCGCGGTTCGGTGGTCCACAGAATGTTAGAAACCTCCTGGCCGGTGATGCCCAGCTTGGCCGGGTCCCAGTTGATGGAGAGGCCGGGGCTGTGGTTATCGATGCTGCGGGGCTGCCGGACAGCGGCGGTGACCCCATCGACCTTTTCGACGCGCGAGGCGATGGTCTGCATCCACGCGGTCCACGTTTCATCTTCTTTCTGGTGGTCGCGCAGGGACCACATTTCGACCGCCGCCAGCATGGCGACCATTTCCTCCTTGCCGATTTTCATCGCCCGGCCATGGCCGTGGTGCGGGGCGCTGCTCACCCAGGCGGCCTTGAGCAGGTCTTTGCGGCCCAGAATCAGGCCGGCGCACTGCGGCCCGCGCATGCATTTACCGCCGCTGTAGCCCACGAAGGTGGCGCCCTTTTGCAGGTGGCCGTTGGGGATGGTCAGCATTTCGGCAGCCGCGTCGATGAAGACCGGGATGTTCTTTTTCTTCGCGATGCTGTAGACCGCGTCGTAGGTGAGCGGTCCACTTTCCAGGCGCGGATTGGCCATGATGTACACCATGGCCACCTTGGGACCGAGAGCGGCTTCGTATTCGGCCGCATCGCCCACTTCGATGATGCGCACACCTACCGAACGGACGGCCTGGTCGTATTGGTTGCGGGAGACTTTCGGAATCACCACTTCGTCCTTCGGAAATCCGCTCAGGTCGGGAATGCGCACGTGCAGGTCGGGGTTACCGCCGGTGACGCAGGCGGCAGTGGTGTGGGCGATTCCCGCGGCACAACCGGCCGAGACCAAGGCCCACTCGGCGCCGGTGATTTCTGCGATTCGTTTGGCGATGCCCTCCATCAGCTCATCCAAGGCGACGTGGTGCTGTGCGGCAGCTTCGGCGGCGGCGCGCACTTCGGGCAGTTCCAGGGAGCCGCTGATCACGGTCAAGGTGCCGCGGCAATTGATCAAAGGCCGGACGCCGATGGATGCATAGATGTTATCGGAGGCCAGTTGCAACTTACCCGCGGAGGCGGGCGCCGGTGCAGCCGCCGCGGGCCCGCGGAAGAAGGCGGGCGCCGCGGCCAGGATGGATGCGCGGCGGAACAGGTCGCGCCGGCTCCATCCGGCCAGGTACTGTCCAAAGGCTTGTCTCACTGTACGGTTCACGGAATACCTCCAAGAGTGAGTTATGGCTCTGATGCTGCATTTTCCCCGTACATCAGGCTCCCCCAATTATCCTCCAACGCGGGGCGGGCGAAGCCGGGAGGGGGCGGACCGATCCGATTCTTTCGAATGGCCCTGGAGGCAGGGTAATCCAGGGTCAAGGGGAACCATCGAAGAATATCGTGTGCAAAATACTACAAAGGCCCGGCAAAGCTACTCAAACGGGGTATGGATCACAGCTGCTTCCCCACCTACAATTAGTACAGTAGCATTTGAGATTTGGGCTGTGGCGTTGGAAGTTGCCGGCTACTGGTTGCATTCCACGGCCTGCTGCCCACAGAGGAGAAACGCCCTGCGCGGGCATCGGCCTCTGAGTAGGAGAATACGAGTGGCGAACATAGCCTTCGGCCGTTTGAGATGCTTTCGACTCCCACCTGGAAAGATTTTCGGTGCTGGGTTAGTGGTGTCCTGTCTGGTTCTATATGCGGCAGCCGCGGCGTACGGTCCGCAAAACGCCGCGCCTCCTGCGCAGCCGGGAGCGACCCTGTCGCCCCAGCAGCTTGACGACCTGGTAGCGCCAATCGCCTTGTATCCCGATCCCCTGGTGGCCGAGATCCTGGCGGCGTCCACTTACCCCATGGAGATTGCCGAAGCCCAACAATGGGCACGCGACCACTCCAAATGGAAACCATCCAAGCTGATGGATGAGGCTAAAAAGCAGAAGTGGGATCCCAGCGTCCAGGGGCTGGTGGCCTTTCCCGACGTGCTCGCCCGGCTGACCCAGGATATGACTTGGACTACCCAGCTTGGCAACGCCTTTCTGGCACAGCAGGCCGATGTGATGCAGGCGGTGCAGCGCATGCGGGCCCAGGCCGAGCAGAAGGGCACACTGAAGTCCACGCCGCAGGAAACCGTCGCCACGGAAAATCAGAACGGCCAGCAGGCCATCACCATCGAGCCGGCCAACCCGGATGAGTGGTACGTGCCCAATTACAATCCCGCATACGTGTGGGGTCCGCCGGTGTGGGGAGCTTACCCACCCTTGCTTTACCCCGGCATCGATGTGGGATGGGGGTGGTTTCCCGGTATCGATCTGGGTTTGTATTTCGGCGGCTGGGGCGGCTGGGGATGGGGTGGCTGGGGATGGTTCCCGAACTGGTACGGTGGCGTGATCTACACCGATAACTCTTTCTTCCACCGTTTCGGATTCCGGGATTTCGGGGGCGGGATGTTAGGGCGCTCCGAGTGGATGCACAACCCCGAACACCGGCTCGGCGTGCCGTACGCCAATAGCGCGGTGGCGGAGCGGTACGCGCGAAATGGTGGCATCGGTGGGGGCCGTGCCCCGAGCTTCGGTCGCGGACAAATGCCAGCCGGGCAGCGGTTCGGAACCCAGGGCTTTGAGCAGCGCGGCTTTACCTCCAATCACAGTGTTTTCGGCGGCTATCACAATGGCGGGATGGCGCGGATGCAAAGCGACCGCGGCTTTTCCAGCCTGGGGGGCCGCTCGTTCGGCGGATTCGGGGGCGGAATGCGCGGCGGTGGTGGCGGCGGCCGCGGAGGGAGGCGATAGCCCATGACCTTCAGACTGTGTGCCATTTACGCTGCGGCGGTGGCTTGCGCGGCCCCTGCCATCGCCCAGGAGCGCTTCGATACTCCGGAGGCTGCCGCGCAGGCCATCATCGCTGCGGCTGACAGCCACGACTCGGCGCGTCTGACGGCCATTATTGGGCCTCAGGCGCACGGAATTCTGAGTTCCGGCAATCCCGAGAAGGATCGCGCCGAACAATCCGAATTCGCGCGCCTGGCGCGGGCCAAACACCAGATCGAAATCTCGACCATCAGCCCCAATCGCGCGATCCTGGCGGTGGGCGACGAGGACTGGCCGTTTCCCGTTCCCATCTGCCGCACCCACGGCAAATGGAGCTTTGACGCCTCCGATGCGGCGATGGAGATGCACGCGCGGCACATCGGGGCCGACGAACTGGACGCTATCGAGATCTGTCACGGGTACGTAGAAGCGCAAAAGAAGTACGCTTCGGAGGATCGCGACCAGGATGGCTTACTGGAGTACGCGCCCCACCTGATGAGCAAGCCCGGCCAGCATGACGGGCTGTATTGGGAAGGCTCCGGCGAAGCGCTGATTCCGGCGGGCCTGGCCCACGCCGAATGGAACGGCATGCGCAAGGGCGAAGCCAAACCGTACCACGGGTATTATTTCCGGGTTCTCGACGGGCAGGGATCCAATGCGCCCGGGGGAGCCCACAATTACATGGCTGCGGACAATATGATCGGCGGTTTCGGCCTGGTAGCGTGGCCGGCGGAATACGGCGTAACCGGCATTCACACGTTCGTCGTGAATCAGGATGGCGTGGTCTATCAGAAGGATATTGCGCCCGCTCCGGGCAAGCCGTCCTTGCCGATTACACGGTTCGACCCCGATCCTTCCTGGGAACCGGTGCAATAGCCCACCAGGCGAGCGTGGTTACGGGCTTGCTCATTGTTTGGCCCCGGACCTTCTGACGGGCGCGGGAGTGATGGCGTCCCAGCGCGCATTGCCGGTTTGCCGGTAGTCCTTCGGCAGCGTGGTCCAATCGGGGCGCGAGATGCCGTTCAGGTCCCAGACCACCTTGCCATTGCGCAGGGTCAGCTCGCAGGTGAGTTTGCGGTCGCTCTTGAGCCGCGCGCCGTACATATCGGTGAAGCCGAAATCGCCGTGTTCCAGGCGCAGGACGGCGACATCGGCGCCGGCGCCGGGCGAGAGGTTGCCAAGGTCTTCGCGCTGAATCTCGCGGGCGGGATTCCAGGTGGACTCGGCGATCACCGCCTGGATGCTCTGGCCCATGGCCAGAAATTTGCTCATCAGGTTGTCCATGTCCTTCATGCCGCTGTTCATGCTGCCGATGTGCAGATCGGTGGAGATGGAATCGGGCGGGAAACCCTGCTGCATGGCGGGCACGGCGATGCGCCAGGCGAAGCTCCCCCCGCCGTGGCCGACATCAAAGATGACCCCGCGCTTGCGCGCCTCGAACATTGCCGGATTCACGTGGCCGGTCGCGTCCTGCTCATCCCGCAGGCCCGAGTAGCAGTGCGTGTAGATATCGCCGGGGCGGAGCTTTTTGGTGACCAGCTCGCTCATGGGCCGCTCTTTGCGGTTGGCGCCGAAATCCACCATCACGGGAATATGGGCAATCGTACCGGCTTCCACGGCCTGCTCGACGGGCGTCCACTCGGGGCCGGCATAGTGCGCGGTTTTCACGCCGATGATCAGGCCTTTGTGCTGGAGGGCCATTTCGGCGGTGGGCTGGGCCTGCATATCGCTGAGGTCGTTCTCAAACCTCGGCCCCCGCATGCCGTGGCCCACGATATTGATGAAGGCGAGGACCCGCGTCTTGGCGCGGTCGATAATACGCTGCTTGAAATCGTAGAAGTTCCGCCAGCCGGCGCAACCGGCGTCGGCCACAGTGGTCACCCCCACGCGGAAGGTGAATCCATCGGGATACACGCTGTTGTCTCCGGCGTAGGATCCCGCTTCGCCGGTGCCGGCGTAGACATGCACATGAATGTCGACGAGGCCCGGAGTAACATAGAGTCCGGCGACGTTGACGACTTTGAAAGCCTGTGCCGGATCGATGTGCGCGGCCACCAGGGCGATTTTGCCGTCACGAATAGCGACATCGCTCACGGCATCGATCCGGTTTTTGGCATCGATCACGTGACCGCCCTGAAGCAGCAGATCGAACTGCTGCGTTTGGGCGAATGCCAGGCTGGCGCCGGCAAGGATGAGCGTGGGCCACATGGGCAGATTTAGTGTTTCCATGATTGTTTCTCGTAAGGAAAGGTTTTCCAGTCCGGGCTGGCGCGGCCGTTCAAATCCCACATGACTTTTCCGGCGCGGAGGGTCATTTCGCAGACCATCCACTGGCTGCCGGATCTGCGCGCGCCTGCCGAATCCACGAAGCCGAAGTTTCCACGGTCCAGGCGCAGCACGGCGACATCGGCTTCCGCGCCGGGCGAGAGATTGCCCAAAAGAGGGCGGCGGATCTCCTGGGCCGGCGCCCAGGTGGACATACGGACCACGTCCTGGAGCGATGATCCGAGGCTCATAAGCTTCGCCATGATGTTGGTCATGTCCTTCATGCCGGCGTTCATGCTGTTGATGTGCAGATCGGTGGAAATCGAGTCTGGGTAGAAATGTTCGGCATAAGCCGGAACGGCCACGTACCAATAAAAGCTGCCGCCGCCGTGGCCGATATCGAAGACGATACCACGCTTGCGGCCGGCCTCCATGGCGGGATTGAGCTGGCCGCTTTCGAGCAACTCCTCCCGGTGGCCGGAAAAGCAATGGGTGTAGATATCGCCGGGCCGCAGCTTATCGAGGAACAAGGCGTTGATGTTACGGACGGCATTGATGAGGCCGAAGTCCACCATGACCGGCAGTCCGGCCAGTTCGCCGGCTTTCACGGCTCCATCCACGGATTCCCAACCCGGCCCGGCGTAGTGCGCGGTCTTGAACCCCACGATGATGTCGGAATTGGCCTTGGCCGTGCGGGCCGCGGCCTCGGCATCCATTTCGGCGGGGTCGTCTTCCTTGCCGGTGCCCATGCCCGCGCCGACGATGTTCAGAAACGCCAGAATGCGGGTCTTGGAATGTTCGATAATACGGCTGCGGAAATCCGGGAAGGTGCGCCAGCCGGAGGAGCCGGCATCCACCATGGTCGTCACGCCGCTGCGGAAGGAATGCGCGTCGGCCTGCACGCCCTCGCCGCCCGCCTCCTTCCACTGATACACATGCACGTGAATATCGACCAGGCCTGGCGTTACATATAAGCCCCTGACGGCCACCGTCTGCCGGGCCTGGCTGGAATCGATGGCGGCGGAGACGGCGGCGATCTTACCGGCGGAGATGGCGACATCCATCACGCGGTCGATGCCGTTTTTAGGATCGATCACGTGGCCGCCCTTGAGCAGTAAGTCATAGCGCGGCTGCCCACCCAACCCGCCGGCCAGCGCCAGCAAGACCGCGACCGCGGAAGGAATCCGGCGATACGGCATATGTTTGGTCATTGTATTAGCATAGGGTGATCGAGGCAAGGAGGCGTTATGAACGCGGATCGTACGCGGCGGGGTTTCCTGGGGTGGGTGAACTCGGCGGTTGCCGGTCTGGGGCTGGCGGCAGGGAGTGCCGAAGCCAAGGATACACGCCATGAGGCCGAGGGTGAAGATTACTACGAGAAGCTGGGCGTCACCAGGATTATCAACGCGGCAGGGACTTACACGGCGCTGACGGCGTCGATCATGCCGCCTTCGGTGCAGGCGGCGGTGGCGCGGGCGGCCAAGCATCCGGTGCGGCTGCACGATTTACAGCAGGCTGCCGGCGAGTATCTGGCGCGGCAGCTCAAATGCGAAGCGGCCATGGTGACGGCGGGGGCGGCTTCGGCGCTGACGCTGGGCACGGCGGCGGCCATGAGCCTGGGCAACCGGACGGCGGTGCACAATCTGCCAACGGATGTTTCCGCCATGAAGAACGAAGTGATTGTGCAGAAGGGGCACCGCTACGAATACGATCACGCCATCCGGAATTGCGGGGCGCGGTTCGTGGAAGTGGTTACTCCGGCGGAGTACGAAGCGGCGTTTACCGAGCGGACGGTGATGACCAATTTCTTCAACGCCGCCGAGCAGGGTGAAATCGGCCGCGCGGAGTGGGTGCGGATTGCGCACAGCCACGGCGTGCCCTGCTTTAATGATGCGGCTGCGGATGTGCCGCCCATATCCAACCTGTGGAACTACACGCAGATGGGCTTCGACATGGTGGGTTTTTCCGGCGGCAAGGGCATGCGGGGGCCGCAAAATGCCGGATTGCTGCTGGGCAGAAAGGACCTGATCGCGGCGGCGGCGCTGAATAACAATCCCAATTCGGATTCCGTCGGCCGGGGGATGAAGGTCTCGAAGGAGCAGATTGTGGGGATGGTGGCCGCGGTGGATTGGTTTCTGAGCCAGACCGACGCCGGCATGGAAGCCGAATTTCGCCGCCGCGCCGACCGGATTGCCGCGCAGCTTAAGGGCATCCCGACACTGGAGCCGCGGGTAGCCATCCCTAATGTGGCCGCCAACGCGGTGCCGCACCTGCTGCTGCGGTACGACCCGCAACGGGTCAAGATCCGGCCCCTCGAAGTAGCGGCGGAACTGCGCCGGGGAACTCCCAGCATCGAGTTAAATCCGATGACCGGCCGGAAGAGCGGAGCCGGGCTGCCGAACGATGAAAACACCATCGTGGTGGGGGTATGGATGCTGGAACCCGGCGAGGACCTGATCGTCGCACGGCGGCTCAAAGAGGTGCTGGGGAAGGCCGCCAGCGCCTGAGGGGCTGGGTGTTCACCGCGGAGGGCACGACCGTAGAGGGGCCGGAGTTTCCGGAGGGTTGTGGCTGCCCACGCCGAGGAACGCCCGGAATCTCTTCGACCAGGACCGCTTCCTCCGTGTCTCCGCGTCAGGGTTTCGGGCTGCCCGGGCGCGATAAGTGGGGGATCAGCACGCCGCGGGCCCCGCACTGCCGAGGTACTAAAATGCCACCCCGGCCGATCCCAAATTATTAACTTCCTTCGGCCGGGGTTTTCCGTTATCATGTATCCCATCTTCTTTGAGTGATGCTCTCTGAGGCCATGCCCGCCTTGGGAGCGAGGGGTACCTATGAAAACCTTTGCCTCGGTTGTTTGTTTATTCGCGGCGCTGGCTACTTACAGCGCTGCCCAGATCGCAACCACAACATCGCTGGTAGGAACGGTGACGGACGCCAGCGGGAAGACGGTGCCGAACGCCAAAGTCACCGCCACCAACCTCGGCACGCACGATATCTACACCGCAACTACTACCGAATCGGGGTATTACAACATTCAGTTCGTGGCGGTGGGGGACTACGAAATCAAAGCCGAGCAATCGGGATTTCAGATTTCCCGAGTCACGCCGGTTCACGTGGATATCAACCAGGTGGTGCGCACGGACATCCGCCTGCAGATCGGCAACGTGGTGGAATCGGTGACCGTACAGGCTACCGCCGGCGCAATCAAAACGGACGACGCCACGGTTTCGGAGATCATCGGAACGCGCAGCGTGTCGGAGCTGCCGTTGAACCTTCGCGACCCGATGTCGCTGGCCACCACCATACCGACGGTGCTGCCCGGGCCGAAGGATTCCCTGACGGGCGTGCCGCCGGGCAACGACTACATCGCCGCCGGGACCCGCGAGATCGAGAACAGCATGTCGCTCGACGGCATCAGCATCATGAACAACCTGATTACCACTACGCCGACACGGCCGATGGTGGAATCGATCCAGGAGGTGGAGGTTCAGACCGGAACGTATAACGCGCAGTACGGGGCTTACATGGGGGCGCACATCAACATGATCACCAAGAGCGGGACCAACCAGATTCACGGCAACCTGGTGGAATACCTGCGCAACCAGGTGCTCGACGCGCGATCGTTCTTCACCCTGCCGACCCCGGCGAATCCGACCGCCGCCAAACCGCCGCTGCACCAGAACCAGTTCGGATTTGAGCTGGACGGGCCGGTTTACGTTCCAAAAATCTACAACGGCAAGGACAAGACGTTCTTCATGGCATCGTACGAAGGGTACCGGCTGGTGCAATCGACGACCTCGCTTTCCACGTCCATGCCGGCGGCATTTTTCACGGGCAACTTCTCCGGGGTGCCCACCGCTTCGATCCAGGGCGGCGCGATTAAAGATCCTTTGAACGGCAACACTCCGTTTCCGGGCAACATCATTCCCACCTCGCGCATCTCGCCTGTGGTGCTGAAGCTGCAGCAGTATTACCCGGCGACCAACCTGCCGGGCCTGGCCAGCAACTACTCGGTTCCGGTGCCGACGACGATCTCCACCGACCAGACGGTGGACCGGATCGACCAGAATATCGGCGACAAAATCCGTATTTATGCGCGCGCGGATTACCAGAACCAGCCGGTATTCGGCGGGTCGGCGATTCCCATCAACGCCAGCACGATTCCGGTGACCACCACGAATTACACGGTGGGTTATACCCAAACGATTACGCCCACCCTGGTGAACGATGTGCGGGTGGGGCGGTATTACTACAACTCGGCAGCCGTTAACCCGTTCTCCACCAGCAAACAGGCCAGCGCCGGCACGAACCTGGGGATTCCGGGCTTCAACGGCGACTCGGTATATAACAACCCGGGCATTCCGGACTTTACGATTACCGGCTTCAACGGCTTCAGCAACGGCAGCACTAACTGGTATCAGAATGACAGCACCAATCAGCTTTCGGAGCAGATCAGTTGGAATCACGGCTCGCATAACGTCATGGCCGGCTTCGAGTTCAGCCGGCTGGCTACGGGCCGGGCGGCAGTGAACAGCGCGCGCGGCGCCTTCACCTTCAATGGCACGCTCACGGGCTACGCGCCGGCGGATTTTGTTTTGGGGGTACCGCAGTCGTTCACCACGCCGGGGCCGGAAGTCCGCGGGCGAGTAGCGGAGTGGCGCGATGGCTTCTTTGTGCAGGATAAGTGGCAGTTATCCCGCAAACTGACCCTCAACTACGGCCTCCGCTACGAGCTGCCGACGGTGCCGTATACCATCAACGGCGTGGCCACGGAGCTGAATCCCAACCAGACCGCGCTGGTGGGGGGTACGCCGGGATTCCGCTTTATCTCTCCCAATCACAACGACTGGGCGCCGCGGGCGGGATTCGCCTACCGCATCACCGAGAAGACAGTGTTTCGCGGCGGTGGCGGGATCTATTACAACCCGAACCAGACCAACAGCTACACGTTTTTGAACACCAACCCGCCGTACACCACGATTCTGACCTGCTCGTATACCGTCGGATCGACAACCGAGGCGGTGCCCACGCTGTCGAATCCGATTGTGCCGGGGGTTTGCCCGACCGCGGCCACGGCGGGGACCATCGTCACCGACCCGTGGCATCAGCCCACACCGCGCATGAACCAGTGGAGCGCGGGCCTGGAGCGGCAGCTGTGGAACGGCGGCGGCGTGGAGGTGCAGTACCTCGGTTCGCACGCCTATCACCTGGACCGGAGCTTCTACAACAATACGCCGCTCCTGCCGGGGCCGGGCAGCGTCAACACGCGGCGGCCGAATCCGCTTTTCGGGGTGATTCGCACCATCAACATGGACGAGATCGCCAATTTCGAAAGCATGAGCCTGGTCTTCAATCAGCGCCTCGCGCACGGCTTGACCATGATGGCTAACTACACCTGGTCGCACACGCTGGATGTGAGCACCGATTCCAATGGCGGGGGCACGCCGCTGGAGCCTTATAACTGGAAGGCGGACTACGGCAACTCCAACTGGGACATCCGGCACCGCGCGGTGGTTACGTTCGTCTACAACATTCCGTTCTTCCCGGTGTCCAACCCGCTGCTGAAGGGAGCGTTCACGGGCTGGCAGAGCAACGGCATCGTCACCCTGCAAACGGGCATACCGTTCAACGTATCGACCGGAACGGACACGGCCAATACGGCCTCCAGCGGAACCTACCGGCCGGACCTGATCGCGACGCCGAGCGACGATTGCGGGCGGGGACACCTGGTGGGGTGCATCAACGCCAGCGCTTACACCGTGCAGGATTTGTATCCGGTGACCCAGAATTACGCGTATGGGGACGAAGGGCGCAACATTCTGCATGGGCCGGGAGCGGAGACGGTGAATTTCTCGATGTTCAAGAACTTCCCCATTAAGGAACGGCTGCGATTCCAGTTCCGCTTTGAATCGTTCGCGCTGTTCAACCACACCAATTTCAGCAACCCGTCGGCGACGTTCGGAACCTCGTCGTTCGGCAACATCACCAGCGCGACGGGGAACCGCAATATCCAGTTCGGGGCGAAGCTGGTGTTCTGAGCGCAGGCGGCAACGCCACATCGGCGCCATTAGCCCCGTCCCTGTGTCTATCGGCACGCGGGACGGGCGGGCCGCTTCACCCGCGCGATTCGGCGCGGGCGCCTGTGATAAGGTGATTACAGTCGGGAGCCGCCATGCGATATGGTTCGGCAGTGTTGCTGGTCGCCGCCATCCTGAGCCTGTTTGGGGTTTTACGCGCGCAGCGGCCTTTCAAACAATACGATGCGATTGAGTACGACAATTTTCCGCTGCCCCCTGACTGGAACGTCAAAGCCGAGTGGACCCGCGCCCGGCTGCGCTACCCCAGCGTCTACGCGCGCTATGGCGGCGAGGATTTGAACTGGACCATGGACTACCCCCGCTCGGACCGTCATTTGCTCCAGGGCATTCGCCGATTGACGCGAATCGACACCCGATCGGTGGAGCAGGTGGTCGATCTGGACGGCACCGGCGACGTATACAACTGGCCGATGATGTATGCGGTCGAGGTGGGGCACTGGGTGCTCCCGGACGATCAGGCGGCCCAGTTGCGCGAGTTTCTGCTGCGCGGCGGATTTCTGATGGTGGACGACTTCCACGGTGACCAGCCGTACCACAACGTCTCCAGCGAATGGCGAGTGTTTATCGCCAGCATGAAGAAGGTTTTCCCGGACCGCCCCATCGAGGACCTGCAAGACTCCAACCCGATCTTTCACACGGTTTACGATCTGGACCAACGCTTCCAGGTCCCCGGTTGGCAGTGGTATCGCAGCGGCCGGACGTATGAGGCGGGCGAGACAGGCAAGACTCCGCACTGGCGGGCGATCTTCGACGACAAAGGCCGCGTGATGGTGGCCATCTGCCACAACATGGATCTGGGGGACGCCTGGGAGTGGTCGGACGACCCGCGCTATCCGGAGAAGTATGCCCGGCTGGCCTATCAGATCGCCGTCAATTATTTCATTTACGACCTGACGCACTGATCCAGGCGAACCATCGGAGCTTCCGCATCGTCCGCTCCGGGTTTTTCGGACCGAAGTTCCAACTAAGATCGGGCGATACGCACGGCGGACCTGCCGGAAGACTTACTCGCGAGGTCCAGATTTTATCAGCCAGTTGACGACACCGGCCACTTGAATTGCCGCAGCCTGTCGAACGTGGTCACAGAACGTACAACCGCAGCATCCACCACACCAGGAAGAGGGCGATCAGGGCGACGACGATGTATCGCACCCATTGGCCCGGCGTCTTCGGCTCGGTTCGGTTGGGCACGCACGCATGGTAGCATTTTCGCGCCCATCCCGCCGCGAATCGAACCACGGAGCGGTTGAAAATGGACTATCCTGAGTCCATCGTCAACATCCACCCAATGCGCCGGTAGTATCCGTGGAAGGACCAAGGAGCACATCGATGCGGCTTTCCAGTATGCACTATTTCCCCTTGGCGTGGCCTTTTCTTCTGGCCCTCGCCCTGCTTTTTATTGCCGTAGTTGCGCTGATCGAGTTTGGCATCCTGAAGTACGCCTACGAGCGCATGGGCATTCCGCCCCGCCACGTCTTCGGCGTGCTTTTGCTGTCGCTCCTGGGAAGCGCCGTCAATATCCCCGTGGCGCAGTTGCCGCCGGAACAGATGGTGTCGGGAAGGCTGGTCGATTTTTTTGGCGTTCAATACGTCGTCCCGGTGGTGCAGCAGTGGCCAGGGACCGTCATCGCGGTGAACGTGGGCGGCGCCTTGATCCCCGTCATCCTGTCGCTTTATCTGCTGATGAAGAACCGGTTGTATGTGCGCGGCGTCCTGGCCGTGGCGGTGGTCGCGGTGGTGACGCATCAACTGGCTTACCCCGTCCGGGGTGTGGGGATCAGCGTGCCGGTTTTTATTCCTCCCCTGGTGGCGGCGTTTACCGCGTTAATCCTTGGCTGGCGGCGCGCGGCGCCCCTGGCTTACATCGCCGGAAGCATGGGAACCTTGATCGGAGCGGATCTGCTGAACCTCGGCAGGATCCAGGGTCTCGGAGCACCCATCGCGTCGATCGGCGGAGCAGGCACCTTCGATGGCGTTTTCCTTAGCGGAATCATCGCCGTTCTGCTATCGCCTTTCGCCGCGCCGCGCTCTCCAGCGGTCATCGCGCGATAACCGCCGCCGGGTGGTCGCGGCCGGAATCGCCCTTGCGTGGATTGATTTTCCCTGCGCGGCGGCCGGGGAGCGCCAGCTCGCAATCGATCGCCACCACTTCGTGATCGACCACCGAGGGGATGGTCAGGCTGACCACGCCGTTGCTATCGGTCACGCGCGGCCGCTGCCCGCTGACCAGCAACTGCACCTTCTTCGCGCGGCTTCCCGCGGGCAGGCGCACGGCTACTCTTTGTGGTGGCGTCGGAATAAACTCGCGCAGCGGTCCCTTCATCATCATGGGATTGGTCAGATTGACCAGGTGCACCGTTACGGAATCCGTCTGCTGCCACATGGCCACATCCAGCACGCCGGGCCCCGTGACGGTGACCGGCCGCGGCTCATTGGCCGCCCAATCCACCGCGTTGCGCAGCAGTTTGCCGTGGTCCGCCGAGAGGACTTCCCAGAAAGTGCGGTCGATGTCCCATGGAAAATACGCCACCCGGCCGCGGCCCGCCTGGCGCACATGCAATTCGGGAATGTCGGTCTTGGGCACGCGTGGAAATACCTCTTCCATGGGCAGATCGGGGTAGGAGGGAATCAGCGTCAACGGCGCATAGCTCGCCTCGATGAAGCGGGTGTGCACGCGGGACACGCCGTTGATGATGCGCTCGGTGTCATCCAGTCCGGCAAGAATCGGGTGGCGGCGGCCGGCACGCGGGTCGGTCTCCAGGCGCAGGTAGGAATTCTGCATGCGGGCGTCGATGGCTCCATCGAAGGACGCGCCGAACAGATCGGCCAGGCCGAAATCGTTGCGCCGGTCGCCATGCTCGTCGTAGAGCGAAGTTTCGTAGGTGGCCACCACGCCGCCGCCGCGCGCCACAAATTCGCGGATCTGGTTGCACTGGGCATCGGAAAGCACCGCGATATTCGGAAAGATCAGCACCTGCAGCCCAGCGGTGTGCTCTTCATCCAGCAACTGGTCGTGCACCATCTCGAAGGGGATGCGCGCTTCCACCAGCGCCTGGTAATAGCCGAGAGTATGGTCTTCCACCTTCTGCTGCGCGTGCGTGCCCCCGTACAATTGCGCGGTCTGCTGCGAATACACCAGCCCCACGCGCGCCAGCGAGCGCTCCTGCCGCAGATACTGCTGGTTGCGGTAGTGCCAGTCGTACAGATCTTCCACCACCGGCAGCCAGCGGCGGTCGTGGAGCGTGCCGCAGAACTTGGTGAACCAGGGACGCAGCCCGTTGGCGATGCCGTCCAGCGCCCAAAGGCGGATTTCGGCGCCGTCCTGCACCGAATCCTTCCAGCGGTACGGCTCTTCCACCCCCACGCTGAAGATGCCGCCGATGGGCTTGTTTCCCATGGTGGAGCGGTACTCCTTGGCGTTTTTGCCGTTGGCCCAGGGAGCCATCAATCCGCGGCGCGCCTGGCGGTCGGCAAACAGGATGGGGGCCAGCGAGCCGACCGTCTTCATGTCCAGGTCGCTGAGCGCCCCGCCGCCGCAGTTGGGTATGTAGCAGGCGGCCTGATGGATGCGGCGGATCTCGGTATCCCAGAGGTGCCACAGATCGAAAAGGCGCTGCTGGCGCCACGCCAGGTAAGCGCGGTGCGCGGGGTCGTGCGGATCGTTGGTGCGCGGCAGGTCCATGCCCGCGGCGGCGCGGAAATTTTCGCGGCAGTGCTCGCAGTAGCACATGCCCGAACCGGCCCAGCGGTTGCTGAAGACGCCATCCACCTGGTAGCGCGAAACGATTTCCTTGGTGACCTCGGTCATGAACTCGAAGTTGTAGGGACCCAGCGCGCAAGTCACCCACCATCCCGGCATGGCCCAGTGGGGGCGCTTCTTGCCGTCAGCCTCCACGGCGATCCAGTCGGGGTGGGCGTCGTAGACATCCTGGTGCACGGCGTGCGGATCGGTGCGCGCCACCACCACCATGCCCAGCTTGCGGCAGCCGGTTACCAGTTCGCCGAAGCAGTCGCGGTCCCCCAGCCACTGGCTGCGGTAATGCAGCGGAATTTTGGTGGGATAGTAGGCCACGCATCCGCCGGCGCTCAGACAGGCGGCGTCGGAATGGGTGCGCGCGAAGTAATCCAGCCAGAAGGCGGGATCGTACTGGCCGGGGTCGTTCTCGACCAGCGTCAACTGCGCCCAGCGCATGGGCCGGCTGAACCAGCCCTCGGGTTCGGCAGCGGCCGCATCGCGGGTGAAGGCGGCGGCCAGCGCGGTAGCACCCAGGAAATCGCGGCGATTGCAGGTTGCTTGCATGCTTCGATGGTGATGTTTATTTGCGGGAAATTCAAGCACCCTGGGGCACGCAAGAGAACCGGGGTTTGGCGGCCGGAGAGTTCCGGCCGCCCAAACAAGTTATTGGATGATCCGCCCTATCCGGCCGCCGCCTTCCTGGATGGTGTACCCCGCCGGCACCTGGAAGAGCGACGCATCCGGCGACGCCAGCACCAGGTTAGTCAGATCGTAGGTGGTGGTTCCCGAGCGCGAATCGGTGGTGACGCTTTTCACCAGCACGCGCAGATCCGTGGCGCCCCAGCGCTCCACCACGGTCTTCAAATCGCGATCGTTGCCGAGCGTTCCGGCGGGAATGGTCCTGGTGGTGCGAACTCCCTGCGCCGAAACGCCGTTCACTACCTGCGTTCCCAGGTCTTCCACAGCCAGGTTGGGCTGGATGTTGGCTAGCGCCGTGGCGACGTCCACAAGCGACTGGCCCAGAACAATCGCCTGGCCCGCGACAGATCGCGGGTCCACGCTGTGCTTCAGGGCGGTCTTGGTTTCGGGGTCCAGGCGATATGCCACGCCGGCTACCGGATCGGTAATGAAAATGTTTCTCCCTCCATTGGTTTCGCGGCGCGTCCGTCCCTGGTCATCGCGATAGATGGCTTCGCTATCGGACCGGTCCACGTGCGCCCCGTCGGGCGAGAGCGTCACCGTCCGCGCCACCGCCGAGTAGGGATGTCCGCTTACGAGCGGCGCCTCCCAAGGCAGTAGCCGCACCGAATTGTCGGCGCCAACGACGATCCCCGTGGTCTGGCGTATCGCCCCATCCTGCGGTGTTTGACCTTGCAGCGAAGCCGCCAAAACCAGCCCCGCCGCGGAAATCCAGATTTGTGCTTTCATGGTTTACCCTCCTGTTGGATTCAACTCGCTTCTTACTTCCTGCCCCCGGCTTGGGCGGGCGCCGGCGTGATGGCGCCGCCGCGCAGTCCCCGGCCGCCGCCTTCCTGGACGGTGTAGCCGGCCGGCAACTGGAACAGCGACGGGTCCGGCGGGCCCAGCACCAGGTTGGTCAAGTCGTAATGCGTCGCGCCCGAGCGCGAGTCGGTGGTAATGCTCTTCACCAGCACGTGCAGGTCGTTTGAGACCCACCGGTCGACCACCGTCTTCAGCTCCCGATCGTTGCCGAACGTCCCCACGGGAACGGTGGTGGTCATCCGCACACCCTGTGCGAGAATGCCGTTCACCACCTGGGTCCCCAAGTCTTCCACCGCCATATTGGGCCGGCCCTTCGCCTGCGCCGTGGCCAGTTCCATCAGCGACTGGGTGGGCACCCTGGTCTGGTTGGCGATGGTCGCCGGGGGCAGCGTGCGTTTCATGGCAACCTTCCGCTCGGTGTCCAGGTTGTAGCCGATACCGGCGGCGGGGTCGAGGATGGAAACATGCTCTCCGCCGTTGATTTCGCGGCGCGTCCGCCCCTGGTCGTCGCGATAGATGGTCTCGGAACGCGAACTGTCTATGTGCGCCCCATCCGGAGAATAGGTAACCGTGCGAGCCGTCGCGGAATAGGGATGGCCGCTCACCAGCGGTGCTTCCCAGTTCAGGGGAATGCCTGCACCGATGGTGATCAGTTGCCAGGCGGGGCCGGTCACGGCATTGGCGTACTGCTCCACCGCCTGCAGTGCCGCGTCGACCCGAGCCGTTGTCCGGTCCTGCGATGACGTTTGCGCCAGCAGCGGCGCCGCCAAAGCCAGCCCCGCCGCGGAAATACAGATTCGCATCTTCATGTTTCAGTCTCCTGTTCCATTCAAAGCCATGCCCGAAACCAGCCGCACCGCGTGAGCGCGGCCATCCTCGCCCACCAACACGTCGGCCGTGACGGTGGCGCCGGGGTCGGCCGCCGGCAGGCTGTAGCCCGCGGCAATCAGGGCCGACACCGGCAAATCCATGCGCAGCACCCTGCCGGTCTCGTAGGAATCGAGCGGCAGCACATTGGGCACCGGCACGAACGGACCTTCATCGGCCACCACCGCCGGCGCCGCCGTGGATGCCGGCGCCGCCGGTGGGCGGGGCATCCACAGCGCCGCCGCAGCCAGCCCCGCCGCCACCGCCATCCCCGCCACGAACCGCGCCCGCCAACGCGCGTCACGGCGGGCGATCACGCGCTTTTCCAGCCAAGGCGGCGCGTCCGGAGCCTGCCATTCGCGCAACACGCGGCTCAGCTCGCCATCCTCACTTGGTTCCATTGGTGCTCCTTGTCTCCTCCCATAATGGCGCCAGCATGCGGCGCAGATTTTCCCTGGCGCGATGCAGCCGCGATTTGGTAGCCGCCAGTTCCGCGCCCGTCGAACGGGCGATCTCTTCGAGCGGCATCTCTTCGTATTCGGCCAAAATCAAAGTCTCCCGCTGCAAAGGCGGCAGCAGCGCGATTGCCCGGGCCACAAACGCCGCCCGCTCCCCGGCCGGTAAATCCACCGGCTGGCACACCGACGATTCCGCATCCAGCTCTTCGTGCGGGCGCTCGTCGCGCCAGCGTTTGAGGATCAGGTTCCGCGCAATCCCCAACAGAAAAGCCCGTACGGCGCCGCGCTGCGGATCGAACGCCCCCGGCCTGCGCCACAGGGCCAGGAACGACTCCTGCACCACATCCTCAGCCATCGACCGCGATCCGGTCATCCGGTAGGCAAACCGGTAGAGCACGTCCTTGTGCAATCGGAAGGCATCTCTGAATTCCGGATCGGTCACGCTACTGCTAGTTTCCTTCAGCCCCGAAAAAGATTCGGTGGGGGTTTCCGATACGGACCCGGACTCCCAGGCTACCTGTTGCTTTCCCAATAGAACTGTGGCATCCTCCGGTTGGGGCTGCGGCTCCCAGGATCTGGCATGCGAACGCTGAACCGGTTCTTCCTCCGTCTTCTCAACTTCACGGCCGGGCGCCGCGGCGACCAACGGCTCCGGGAAGAGATGGAATCGCACCTGGCGGCCCAGACGGAAGCCAACATCCTCGCCGGCATGACTCCCCAGGAAGCCCGCCGCCACGCGCGCCTGAAGTTTGGGGGTGTGGAGGCGATTCGGGAGAACTACCACGCCGAAGAGAGTCTGCCCCTGGTGGAAAACCTGCTGCTGGATGTTCGTTATGCGCTGCGCGTGCTTCGCAAGTCCCCCGCGTTCACGATGGTGGCCCTGGTCACGCTGGCGCTGGGCATTGGGGCCAACGTGGTGGTCTTCGGAGTGCTCAACGCGATCCTGCTGCATCCGCTGGAGGTGAGCGACCCGCAAAGCCTGTATCAGTTACGGCACAAACAGTGGATGATCGGACGGCTGCTGACTACGTCGTATCCCGCATTTGAGGATTTCGAGCGGCGCAACACCACCTTCAGCGGGATGGCCGGCATTTATGGGTATTCTGTTGCGCGGCTGATTTGGCGGAACACGGCGATGAAGGTTCACGGCGATGAAGTCACCGGCAATTATTTCGACCTGCTGGGGGTCCAGCCGGAACTCGGACGGCTTTTCCACGCGGCGGACGAGCATGGCCCGAATTCAGCGCCGTATGTGGTGTTGAGCGATGCCCTTTGGCGCAGCGCGTTTCATGCCGATCCGGGCGTAATCGGGACCGTCCTGGATCTCGACATGAATCAGTTTACGGTGGTTGGCGTGGCCCCGGCGCAGTTCCACGGCGCGGAGCGGTTTGTATGGCCGGACTACTGGATTCCGATGGTGAATGATGCGCAGGTGGAGGGGTTCGACTACCTGCATGGCCGGAGATCCACCATGATCACCGTGATTGGCCGTCTGAAGCCGGGCGTCACGCCTCAGCAGGCGACGGAAAATCTGAATGCGATTTCGGCCGAGCTGGCGAGGGAGTATCCGGAGAGCGACGATGGATTGCCGCTGCGCCTGATCCATCCGGGACTCATCGGGGACGAGGGTGACGTCATTCGCGGATTTCTTTGGAGCGTCACCGTGCTGGCCCTGCTGGTGCTGGCGGCGGCATGCGCCAACCTGGCCAGCCTGTTTGCGGCGCGCGTGGCCGATCGCAGCCGGGAGCTGGCGCTCCGTGTGGCCCTGGGGTCGAGCCGGCGGCG
>DATJRE010000454.1:0-5370 GCA_035505095.1 Bryobacteraceae bacterium
CGTCTCCGGCGCAACCCGAGCGCGTCACCCCGGCGGCCTTGGATGTTGGTCCTTGATGGTGCGCTCTCTACACTGCTTTCACCGGCTAATTTCAATATGGCGCATCAAGGGAGAACCCGCAAGCAAATTTGTGAACGCGAAAGTCCTATGCCCGCGGCTGTGGGGTTCTGGCGGCCCTATCCGGCAGTATGGCCCTTCCGCGGATCAACACATCGCTACTTCATATCCTGATAGCGCTCGTATTGCTCCCGAATGCCCGCGCCCACGCTGTTGCCGGGATGGATGATCACCCGGTAGCGGAAGCGCAACGGCTGCCCGGGCTGAACGGTCAGGCTGCCATCGCGGGATTTATCGTTTTCGAAATCGTGGACGCCGAAAATGTTGCAGGCGAACAGCCCGTAGGCGCGCACGTGCCAGTAAGTGGGCGCACGCGGGTTGCCGGGGTAGTCGAGGATGGCCACCCCCACGGTCTGGCCGTCAATCTGCCCCGAATAATCCACCCATTCGGAGCGCTTGCCCCAGACATTCTTCTCGCCCTGCTTATTCTGCGCGTTGACGATCCTGCCGGTGCGCTTGGGCTCGGCGATGCCCTTGGGCTGCTCTTCTTCGAGCGGCGCCGCCAGCCGGATGGCGAACATGCCTTCCTTGGTGTCGCCGAAGGTGACCTTCTGCTCGGGCGACAGGGTGATATCGAAATCGATAATGCGGAACTGCGGGTCTTCATAGAAGGTCATTTTGCGCGACTCGCGAAGGAGCGTCTCGCCGGTGGGGATCTTCCATTCGAAGGTCGCCTCAATGGAGCCGGTTTTTCGGCCGCTGGTCAGCTTATCGACGCGCTTCAGCACCACCTTGCCTTTGCCCTTGCCGGCGCCGGGCTGGGAGTCTTCGTTGGCCCAGAAATCGTAGCCGTTCACGTCGCCGTGGGTAAACCACAGGCCGCGGTGGTGGGGGTGGTCGTGGGACTCGCCTGGCACATCCGGGATCATCGGGAAGCCGCGCGTGACCACCACGCCCGAAGCCGTCCGCAACGGGTGCAGGTACGGCTTGGGGACGGAGGGGCCGATGTAGAAATCGGTGAACGGCCTGCCATCGATTTCGACCGAGATCTTTTCGTTTCCCTGCTGGGCGATTTTGACCTGCCCCGTGGCGGTTGGCGCCAGGAAAGCAAGCATGGCGGCGCAGAGGACGGTTGGCTGCATGGTAAGCCTCATCATACAGCGGCCCCGCCGCCGCGCGGTAAACTGAAAACTTCATGTCCAAGTTACTGCAAGGGAAGACCGCCCTGATTCTGGGCATCGCCAATAAGTGGAGCCTGGCTTATGCCATCGCGCAGGCGTTTTCGCGGGAAGGGGCGCGGTTGGTGCTGACGTATTTGGGCGAGCGGCAGAAAGGTTCCATTGAGGAACTGTCCAAGGGCCTCGAAGTGGCGGCCATCCTGCCCTGCGATGTGACCAAGGACGAAGAGCTGACGGCCCTTACCGAGGGCCTGCGCCCGTTGGGCCGCCTGGATGCGGTGGTACACAGCCTGGCCTTCGCCAATCGCGAGGACTTGTCGCGGCCTTTTCTGGAGACCGGACGCGAGGGATTCCTGTTGGCGCAGAACGTCAGCGCCTATTCGCTGGTGGCGGTGGCGCGGGCCACGGCCGAACTGATGACCGACGGCGGATCGCTGACCACGCTGACCTATCTGGGGTCCACGCGGGTGCTGAGCGGCTACAACGTGATGGGAGTGGCGAAGGCGGCGCTGGAGGCCTCCATGAAGTACCTGGCCGACAACCTCGGCCCGCGCAAGATTCGGGTGAACGCGATTTCGGCCGGCCCCGTGAAGACCGCTTCCGCGCGGGCCATCAAAGACTTTACAAGCGTGCTGGAACTGGCCCCGCAGAGAGCGCCGCTGCGCCGGAACACCGACCCCGCCGAAGTCGGCGATGCCGCCGTGTTCCTCGCCAGCGACCTGAGCCGCGGCGTGACCGGCAACGTGCTGTTCGTGGACTCGGGGATGCAGATTATGGGTTTCTGAGGGGGGCGGGCCCCGCCGCCCGGCCTATCCCTCTTCGGCGCCCTCCGAGGGCTGCTCCAGGTCCGCGTCCTGTTCGTAGGTCGGCCGGATCTCCAACTCCTCGTCGGCCGAAAGCGATGCGCCCGGATAGAGCCTCCGCAAGTCCCACTCGTTCACCCAGCGCCGCACATACGATCGCATCCGCCGTGTGATCGCCGCCGCCGGCCACGGAATCTCGGGCGGCTCCCATCCGTAGGCCTCGGCGTGAATTTGCTTCAGCCGCTCGTACGTCCGCCGCAGCGTAGCTTCATCGGGTGGCTGGAGCAGCAGCGCCTCCCGCTCAATCAGCCGCATGCCCGTATCGGCGCGCCCCGCAAGAGTAAGATACTCGTCGGTGTCCTTGGCGCGCAGCCGCGCTCCTACTTTGTCCCGGTCGCCCTTTTCGTGCAGCACCTTCAGGCTGAAATCGTCGGTAATCGCCGCCACTGCCAGAACTCCGGGGTTCGCCTCGCCCTCCACCGCGCCCATCCAACGCGCCAGTTCCGCGTACGACCGGCCGCGCTGCAGCAAGCTATACCGCCCCACCAGTTCCACCTCGTCAATCAGCAAGACCCATCCCGCGTAACCGGCGGCCAGAATCATGCGGGCCACAAACTGGAATCGCTGCAGCGCCAGTTCCTTGAGCTTGACGGATTTCAGCGAATACATCCCCGACGAGTTGATTTGTTTCAACCCCTGCCGGATGCGGCTGAGCGGTAGCCGTTCGCCTGACCAGAAACTGGTGATATCGTCTACCAGTTCCGGGTCGTTATGAAGCCGTTCGTGAAGCAGCACCGTGGCGGCGAAAATCTGGCTCAGGCCATTGGCAGGCTTCTTGAGCCATTCCGAAAACTGGCGGTACCTGGGGCTTTCCGGCTGCAAGCGAAGCGCGATTTCGCGGATCGCCTCGCCGTTCAATTCCGGAACCACCGCCCCGTCAATGGCCGCCAGCAGAACCTTGGCAGGGTCGAACAGCGGCGTTTCCTTGCTGATCACCACCCGGCTGGTCACGAAATTTTTCGACCCGGCCAGGTGTTCCAGGTAGTCCAGCAGGTGCGATTTCCCGGTTCCAAATCCGCCCGCGATCAGCAGGCCGGGCGCCTGTTCGCCCTCCGCGGCAGAGCTTTCCACGCAGTCCAGGCGCGCCAGAAATTCCTTCTCCGCTTCCCCCTGGTTCGATCCCAGGACGCTCACCGCGTGGCGGTTCGGCACGCCGTTGCGCAGTGCCTCCAGCGCCCGCTGGTAGTCGAGTTGCCGGCCGCTCTCCATGCTTACTCCCTCACGGCGTTCGAGATTCGCGCCAGGGATGCCATCGGATTTACCAGATTTCGATCGCGAATCTCATCGAAGACCCGGAACTTCAGCGCCTCGTAGGCGCCAATGCCCCTCCCGGGGTCTTCCAGAAAAGTAACATCCGGCACCACCACCATAAAGAATCCCTCCAGGTTATCGGCTCCGTCGATGTACTGGCGTAACACCTCGTAAGTATCCAGGACCGCCGCCTTACTGTAAAACAGGCCCAAGTCATTGGGGTTGCGCGCCAGCATTAACCGCTGGGCATCCAGCAGAACCACCAGCCCGGGGTAAGCCGCCACTCTTAACCAGCGCACCATCGATTCGAAGAAGAAGCGCGCCGTGGCGCGATTGATCTTGCGGAAGATATGGTAGGGCTTCACCGCGCTGGCGGCCTTATTGCGCCCGGTCAACCAGTCGGTCAGAATTCCCACCGTCGTCGCTCCATCCTGGCCGCCGGAGAGTTCGGCGATGCAGAGGTGCGTCATGGCCACCCGGAAATCGCGCGACAACCTTCGCTGGCGGAATACCTTGTTGCCGATTTCCTTCTTCAAGTCCAGCAGAAGCATCTGCGGGTCCACCTGGTTTCTGTCGGCCAGCCGCAGGTACAGCGGATCCTCCCCATCTTCGGCCCAGACGTAGCCTGAGTCGGCCGCCAGTTTGGCCACGAACCTGCGGCTGAGGGTCTGCCACGGAACCTGTTCGGCAGTGCGGAAAAAGATCTCGTCCGCCATATGGACCTTCGTCTGGGCCGCGTCGATCTTCGCCACCAGGTAACCCGCCTCGCCGGCCATCCGCGTCAATCCGTCGAAGATTTCCAGCCGCCATGCATCGTCCAGCGGTACGGCGAACTTCACCGCCGACCCGCCCTGGCGCACAAACGTCCTCAGATACTCCTGGTCGATAAAGGTCAACCAACCGGACGGGCCGATGAAAGTCATTCCTGCGCCTCGGTAAATCGAATCCCGTAATAGGTTACCGTCTCGCCATCCGGCGCCACGAATGAGTAAGTGCCGCGGGCGCTCTTAGTCCCCGTGCTGGCGGGCAGTGAGTAAGTCGATCCCGATTTCGTCTTCCCCACTCCGCTGCGGTCCAGCAGGAACAGGTCGCGTACGAAATCCGTCTGGTCGTAAGTGGCGGACGATCCCGGCAGCAGCGTCAACGTATCGTAAATGCTCGATAGCGCCACGGTCTTGCCGTACTCCGCGCCGGCAATCAGCCGGTAGGCCCGGTGCAGCACTTCCAGAAAGTGTTCCGCCGAAGCTTTGGGCTTTCTCGCCTGGATCGCCTTCAGGACCTGGGCCAGCCTCGAAGGCCGAATGCCCTGCACCTTGCGCCGGTTGATGCGCGCCGCCCGGTCGGCCGGCAGAACCCGCAAAATCGAAGGGAACACCACCAGCCCCTCGTCGCGCTGCTGGATCTGCAGCCCCTCCTTCCGGGCCACCTCCAGAAGTTCGGCGGCGAACGATTCCTTGAGGTATTTTTCCTCCTCCTCCGGGCTGAACGGCCAAGCCGACCGCGCGTTGCCAATCTCCTGCCGCGTCGATTCCACCAGCGTCGATAGCCGTTCGGACACCTTGCGCATCTTCAAGATATCGCCTTCCGTGGCGGCCTTATGGAACTGGCGCGCCGCGGCGGCCAATACCGCCACGGCTTTGGTGGTAGCCGTCGCCGCGCGTTCGGCATCCGCAAATCCGGCTTCAAAGGTCACTCGTTTCCTCCACTCCCTGCGCCGGGCTTTCCGGAGGCCCCCATCCGCTGCAACCGTCTCAAAGGCATAATGTGTTTGTAGCACGGAGACTCCGCTCCCGGCGTGCCTCGCGCGCGGCCATCGCAGCGCCGCCCGATTCGGTGGGCCGCCGAGGCACGCCCGCATGTTTCCACGGCCCCATCCCGTACCCGGACGTCGCCGTCCCTGCCGTCCCCAATGCTCGCATCGCCTCGCATTGCCCTCACGCCCCACCGCCGCGCCCTGCCCCGGCAGCCCCTGACCCCTGCGTCCGACCCGGCCTGACCCCGACCCGCCCCTCCACCCTGAG
>DATJRE010000455.1:0-4755 GCA_035505095.1 Bryobacteraceae bacterium
GCTCCGTGATCAACCTGCCACCCGAAATCACCTTCGCAAAACGCTTGTTGCCGGAGGGCGGCTGGTCCTTCGACTTCCGTCACCGCACCCTGGGCGCCCTGGGACGTATCCTCCTGCGCGACCTGCCGGGCATCCCGGGCACGCATGTGTCTTATGAAGTGACCGGCGACCCGGCAGACCCCATGACCGCACAACGCCGCGTCATCTTCGAGCCGCTCGGAATGGAAATCGCACGCCAAATGGAGCTGGCCACCGGACCCTATGCCGGTCCGCAGCCCGCCGCACCGCCAGCCCCGCCTACCGAGTCCACCCAGGTCGTCGAGAGCAAGCTCATGCAGTGCCGCTCCTGCGATGCCTTCGTCGCCTTGCTGATCTTCGCGCCGGGCGCGACCGACGCCGGGCGGTTCGAGGACTACGCACGGCTCATGTATCCCGAGTACTCCCGCCGGCATCTGCCGACTTGGATCATCGGTCCGGCCGCCGGCCCAGGCCTCACTGACCCAGCCGACATTCTGCAGGTCTGGCCCACCCGCAAGCCAATCCAACGGCTGACGCCCGGCCAGTTCAACCCTCGCATCCGCCGCCTCGCCGCTCGCCACTGCCGATGAGGATGCCGCCGGTCGCGGCCATTGGTTGTCGGATATCAAGAACAAAACGGGAACATAGTTGCCATCAGTGCGCCTGCCGCGGCGCGCGCGCCTCCCCTGCCCCGGCCCGGCGTTCGCGGCTGCGCAAGCCCCAGATCGTCCGCGCCAGGTTCAGCTCGCCCGCCTTCGCCTTCGCCACCATCCCGTGGAAATACCCCCCGGGCGACGACCGGAAATGCCCCGAGGGCTTGGCCGAGACGATCGCGACCGCGATCGCCGCCTCCTCGCGGCCCATCGCCAGGCAGGCCTCGCCCCAGAGCGATTTCGATACCCCGAGTTCGCCGCGCAGCCAGTCGGCCGCGTCCACGATCGCCGGCCAGGTCGGCGTCGGGACGGTCAGGTAGGGCCGCAGCCGCGGTGCCAACCGCACCAGCTCCTCCGTCGAGAGCTTCAGCACCGTCCCCTCCACCCGCTCCGGCCGTGCCGGCTTGGCTGCTTGCCGTGCTGGTGGCGGCACCGGCGCTGCCTGGGTGGGCACGGCCTCTCCCGCTGCTGTGCTACACCCTTCGTTGGCAATTACCGTATCCGTTTGCGGATTCAGGGTTGGGTTGTAGGTATTTTGGTGGGGGCCGTTTTCAGGCCCCAAGGGGGCTGAATCCACAGCTTCGGAAGCGCCTTCCGTTGCCTGGGACAGCAGGTTTTCCAGGCATTCGCGCGCCGAACGCTGCCTCCGCTCCAGGCTCTCCACGCCAAGGGCCATTTCCTCGGGCCGTTCCACCTTCTTCAGCGCCATGGCCAGGGTGCGGGTCTCGCGGGCCAGGCTGGCCCAGTCCTCGCCCCCGAGGCCGTATTCGGCGGCAGTTTCCAGGATCTGGGTGATGCCCTTGCGCGCGATCGTCGCCCGCCGGCGCAGCCGGCCCATCTCGGCGCGCTCTGCCCGCGCCTCCTCCGCCAGCCGGACGAATTCCGGATACCGCGCGGCCATCGGCGAGAGGTCGAAGCCGTAGGCCTCGGTGATCCGCCCGGCGCGGTCGCGCAGCCCGTACCGCTTGCCGTTCGGGCTGTCCTTCATCGTCACCACTCCGGCCTCGATCAGCGCCCGGGTCAGTGCCTTCACCCGGCTTTCCGACAGGCCGAGCGCTTCCTGCTGCAAGCTCGCCGACGGCCAGACGATCGGCCGCCCTCCCCTCCCCCAGTCCTGGGGCTGGGTAAAGCGGAACAGCCAGTCCACCGCGTGCACCAGGCGTGGCGACAGCCCGAGTCGCGCCGCCGCCGCCTTGAACGCCGCCAGCAACTGGCCGGGCGCCTCCACGCCCTCCGGCAAACCATCAAAACCCTCGGCCGTGCGGTCGGCCCGCAACAGGCTCGGTGTCAGTCGTCGGAAACCGGTCGGGGCACCGGCACAGCCTTCCCCGTGCGCCTCTCGGGCGCTTTCCATAGCCATCTTGATCCTCCGTTCGGGTGGATCGCGACGGGCAAACCTCTCCCGTTGGCGGAAACGGCAATTTCCGCTTGATAGCGAGGCCTCCGCTGGCTACGTTGGGGATCGTAACTGCCCTGGACGTAGCCATCAGGCCCGTCGTGACGTTTCGCTAAAGCCCGCCCGGCAAGGCGGGCTTTTGCATTTTCAGGTCATTTGCTGGGCGACTGCCCTCCCATGTTCAATCAGTTGCAGAAGCACCTGGCTGCGACTGCGAAGGCCCTGGCGCCTCTTGAGCTCGTCGAGCATTACCACCGTCTCGCGGGGCAACTGCACGAGAACCTCCTCGCCCCCGGCAGCACGGATGCGCTGGCGGTGACGCTTGTTTCGGTCGACTTCGGCAGATGTCGGCATCGCGCACTCGACTCGATCTCTAGAGCAGACAGTGTCCAACCGAAAAACCGAGTTGTCCACCGATTCCTGTGTCCGAGTCGGGTTTACTATCTGATTTCGTTCGGTTTTGGGTTTACACCCATGATTGGGGAAATGTCGATTCCGACATATTTGCGGGGGGGCGAAGCACGACTCGAAAGAGCAAGACCTCCGCCTTCTATCTCATGGCAGCGCGTAAGAACGTAATTACCTGATTACGGCTGCACGTAATCCTATGGTTACGTCGTTACACTCCGGCCCTGTCGGAGCCCTTGCGTCGTGGGGTCCGATCTTCAAGGTCAGCCGGCGCGACAGGCACGCCGGCATCGGCAAGCGCCTGACAAACCACCTGCTTCATCGTGAGACCGCGTCCGTGTGCGACTGCCATCAGCGCCTCAATGGTGGTCGAACGTACGCGAAGGTTGAGCGTCGTGGGGCGGTCATCAACATTAAGCCGAGCCGGAGGTAGGGTTGGCGCCGTCTGGGTCGCAATAGCCAGAGCGTCCTCTGGGGTGGGGCGCGAGGAGCGAGGCTTTAGGTTCTTCACGTCGTTACGTCCCTACGAACCGACATGCTCACGTGACGTCGTCATTACAGGCGCCCAACCCAGCACACGCATCTCGGCGATTAAGGCGGCAACCTCTGCGCCAGCAACTCCCGTGGTCGGCACACGTCCGCTGTAGGTCATTTCGCCATACGCAACGAGGTCGCTAAGAGTGGCATTGAATTGAGCGAGTCCCGCAGCTGTCACCTCGGCTGCGGCATGGCGGGCGAGGGTAGTTTTTCGCACGCGGTTGAGAAGCACCCGAGCAGGAATCTCTCGCCTGGCGGCTCGCGCCAACCCTTCAATCAACCGAATTGTCTTCTCCGCCTCAGTGACATCTGCCTCCCCCGAGAGGGTGGGGACAATCACTGCATCGGCTGAAGTCATGGCCACCGAGGCTGCACGATTGCCAAATCCGGCCGTATCAACAATCACCAGGTCGGCCGCGTCGGCCTTCGCCGCTATCAGATGGGCCAAGCGGGTCTCATCGGGCTCCGCCAATGTCTCAAACGGCGCGCCCTCATAGGCCGACCTCGCCCACCGAGAGAGGGCCTGGCTTGGGTCCGCGT
Source organism: Bryobacteraceae bacterium (assembly GCA_035505095.1). Lineage (GTDB taxonomy): Bacteria > Acidobacteriota > Terriglobia > Bryobacterales > Bryobacteraceae > JOPF133. The sequence continues at coordinate 3,553 of DATJRE010000455.1, forward strand.
CAAGGAGAACAAGCTTCGCCTCGCCAGCGAGACTACCTGCCAGGAGCTGACAGACCGTTGTCTTTCCAGGGCCGCCCTTGGAACTGGCAATTGTCAGCACGGACATCGTTGCGCCCCTACGCCAATACGGCGTTACATGCACACACGCATATACCGCAGCACCTGGGTAGTAAAGAGAGGAATGCCAACATGGCGCCTCGGCGGTGCACCTCTGCCCGCAAGCCCTGGTGATGTACTCAACGGGAGGTCGCCCGCCCCCTTCCTCGGCACCACTCAGGCGGCTTCAGTCCTCGAGGACTTTGCGGGCCGCCCCCCTTTCCGCCCATTGGCCTGGGCGCTGCTCCGCTTCGCGTCCGAAGTCGCTTTGCCTCCGCGGCTTGCGAAGATCGCCGCCACGGCACGCGGCGGCAGCATCGCGGGCAAGGCCGCGGTCAGCAGACCATTGACGCTGATATGGATGTCCCGGTCTTCAAGCTCGATAGCCGATCCATCCGGCCACACTTCCAACTTTGCCAGCTCTTCCGGCGGCACGTCTTGCAATGCACCGATCCACTGCCGGGGGATCAAAAAGCCAGCATTGCGGTTCGTCACGATCTCAATGGCATCGCGGTCGGGCACATAGCGAACGGCTTGTGCCCGAACCTCTGTTTCGGCTTCCGGCCGGCCGGCAGCAAGTGCCGCAGCATATTCAGCGTCGGTGATCTGATGCCGGATCATGGTTGCGTGCTCACTTCCGCTGTCGTGCCATCTTGAAAGGTCACCTGAAGCTTTTCGGTCGCCGCGTCGTAGCTGGCGCCTGCGATCTGCTTGGCTTCCCGCGTACGTTCTGGGTGCAGCGCGATATTACCGCCCGCCGGCGCGACGGCCCATTGGTTCGTCAAGCAGGTTGTCTGTCTCGTCGTCCACCAACTTCGCCGGCAATCCGTTAGCCGAGCTTGAATATCATCCAAAAGCTCGTTCACCACGCGCTGGCGTGGAATATTCTTCAGCGGCGCGATACTGAGCAACTCCACCTCGCCGCCAACATAGGAAAACCTCACACGCGCAACCCAGCCCTCGCCGCGGTGGCGGGCGTGAACGTGCGGTGGGCAGTGGTCGTCGGCGAATACGTAGATCACAGCCCCAGTGGCTTCAGAGACAAACACCCGACTCATAGTCGGATATAACCCTTCGGCTTGGGTTCTTCAAGGTGGAAGGCCGAGC
>DATJRE010000456.1:0-7742 GCA_035505095.1 Bryobacteraceae bacterium
TGTTCCAGCCGCCGGACTGCGGCCAATTTGAACTCTTTTGTGAACTGCCTGCGCGATAGCCCCATGACTCAATTCTCCATTCGATGCAAAAAATGATTAACTGAGTCTTAACCGTTTGTCTCAAAATTGGGGGCAAGTCCACAATCCGGCGGATGTCCTACCGACAAGAGCGCCTGAAGATCCCTAAGAGCTGGTAGTAGACCCTGCACTAACCGGCCCGTGCAGGATTTTCATCCGATTCGCGGGTACGGCCAAGACAACGATGAGGCCAAGGACACACCTGATGGCGCAGCGCTAATCCGTCCCACGCTTTTTAGCTCGAATCGGCCATTGTCTCGACCCGAAATCTCCGCCAATCATTGTTCGAAGCTCAGTGGTGTAAGAAGGGCCCAGGCGTGCAACCCCAGCCCGACAAACCTCCTACCCGTGAGGAACTGGAGAGAATCGAATCCAGCCTCCATGCACAACTGGCGTCTGCCAGCGCGGCACACCGGAGGGCCAAATCCGAGGCAAGGGAGCTGCATCAAATCGCCAGGGACCTGGGACTGAATCAACCTGACGGTAATTTAGCCTTACGGAGCGCCGTCCGCAGGGAGCGCGAAGCCCTTACCTGCTACGCTGAAATCCTTAAAGTGTTTAACGATTTCGTTCTGCGGTACAGACTCCCTCGGGATCTTCCAGGAAAGTGAGCCGGGCGCTCGGCCCCACACCCTACATCTCGATCGAGAACGTTCCCGCCCGGTGGTTGAACACCACATCCACGCGGTCGAAGAATCCGCACTGGCCCAGCAGGCCCACGCCGACGTTGTCGAGGCCCGAGGTGAACCCGGCATATACATCCAGCGCCCGGATGCCCGGAAATTCAATCCGGATGGGCCAGTAGTAGGTGGGTACGAACTCATAACCTACGCCGGAAGTGGCACTGGCTGTCTTGGTGAGCGGATCGAGGCCGAGCTGCAGCCCGAAGGAGAGCGGGAAGGTGCAATGGTCGGCGCCCGAATCCACCATCACATAGCACGGCAGCCGGGCGTTGTCGTTGCGCAGGTCCACGCGCAGGAATGGCCGCTTGGCGGTGTATCCCCGCGGAAATGAGGGGTCCGGCGGACAAGCGAACGCGGTATAGGGGATCTTGTACCAAGCCACCCGGGCCGCCCCTAAAACAGAAACCCGCCCGCCAATTGGGGCACCCGCAGCACTACCGGATTCTGTTCCCCCAGCTCGCGGGCCTTGCGGATGGCGTCCTTCAGTTCGGCCGCATAGGCCAAAACGCGGTCCTCGTTCTGGGAGATAGCCACCCAGGCGCCCCGTGGAATGCCTTCCAGGAGCTTGCCGAAATCGGTGACCGCCGGAGCGATCCGTTCCATGTTGTTCCTTTCTTTCAGCGTAGAACGATACGCCCGCAGCGGATCAGCCAAACCAGCCGATTCTGCGCGAAATAGAACAGTTCGTGGCGGAACGCGCCGGCTCAGTGCTCGATCACCGAGCGCTGCGCCAGCTCCCCAAACAGCGGCAAGGCGTAGGTCTCATCGTGCGAGGCCTTCACCATCATGAAGATAGACATGCCCAGCAGGATCGCCTCCACCAGCCGGTAGAGCGGGAAGTGCGGCGAGAGCAGGCCGCCCATGGGGCGCAGCACCCAATCCGCCATCAGCCACGCCACGAACAGGTACAGCCCCTGGAAGGCGTGAAAGCGGACGGCCCGGTCGCGGCGGAATTTGTCGGCTGCCAGCACCACGATGGCGGCCAGCCAGCCGATTCCCGGCACGTAGCACAGAATCGAGGCGGTGCGGCCGGAGACGCCGGAGAGGATTTCGGCGCCGGGCGGCGGCCCCACGGGTTCCACTGGCTGCCGCGCCCCACAGCGGCCGCAATACACGTCGGTCTCCCGCACCGCGGTTCCGCATTGGTTGCAAAAGGGCATTCCGTCAATTCATACGTTACGGTACTGTGGAATGTTCCTGCAAGCCCTTGGCGCTTCGCGCCTTCCGGCGGTTCCGGGCGGGCCGGGGCCATGCTACCATGCCGGACATGAGACTGGGTTTACCTGCGATCCTGCTGCTGGCCTTGGCAGGGGTGCTGTCCGCCGCCAAGGGGCTGGAGATTTTTTCGATCGACGTGGAAGGCGGCCAGGCCACCCTGTTCGTGGCGCCGGGCGGCGATTCGATGCTCGTCGATACCGGCTGGGGCGGGCACAACCACCGCGACGCCGAGCGCATCGCCGCGGCGGCCAAAATGGCGGGCGTTAAGCGCATCGATTACCTGGTGATTACCCACTACCACTCGGACCACGTGGGCGGCGTGGGCCAACTCCTCGAAAAACTGCCGGTCCGCAACTTCGTGGACCACGGCGAGAACACCGAGCACACCAGGGAAGGCGACCAGTTGTACGCCGCCTACGTGGATCACCGCTCCAAGGGCAATCACATCCAGGTGAAGCCGGGCGACATTATCCCGGTGAAGGGCATCGAGGTGCGGGTGCTGACGGCTGCCGGCGAGGCGATCCCCAGCGCCCTGCCCGGCGGCGGCCAGCCCAACCCCGACTGCGCCAGCTTCCAGCGCCACCCCGTCGACACCAGCGAGAACGCCCGTTCGGTGGGGATGCTGATCACCTACGGCCAGTTCCGCATGGTCGACCTGGGGGATTTGACCTGGAACAAGGAGTACGACCTGGTATGCCCCGACAATAAGGTTGGGCCGGTGGATGTGTTCCTGGTGTCGCACCACGGACTCGATCAGTCCAATTCGCCGCAACTGGTGCATGCCCTGCATCCGCTGGTGGCCATCATGAATAACGGGGCGCGCAAAGGCGGTGCACCCAGCGCCTGGCAGATCATCCACGACTCACCGGGCCTGCTGGACCTGTGGCAGTTGCACTTCGCCATCGATGGCGGAGCGGCGCACAATTCCAACGATACCGTGATCGCCAACGTGGACGAAGCCTGCCAGGGCAAGTGGCTGCGGCTCAACGCCCGGAGCGACGGCTCGTTCACGGTTTACAACAGCCGCAATAAGTTTGAGAAGACCTACAAGGGGTCGAGCCACACCGCCGCTACCCGCTCTCCGGCGCGCCAGGTTCCTGCCGCGGGCGAGTTCAACTGATCGCCGGGCAGGCAGCCGACGCCTTAAGGCGCATGGACTCACCCTCGCTCACGGAGCGCACTCCCGCCAGGCGGCCTTGGGATCGCAATCTCTGCCCTACTCCACCGTTACGTGGGTGCCGCGGCCCTCTTCAGGAGACAGGCGCGCGATCTTGTGGTCGATAATCGTGCGCATGGCTTTCAGGAATTCCACCCGCGAGTTGCGGAAATGTTCCCGGGTGTCATCGGGGAATCTCAGCCGTTCCAGCAGGGGCATCACCGTGCCGCACATGAAACAGCCGGAATGGGCCTGGGGACTGGCAGCGGTTTGTTTTTCTTCCATCTTCAGTTCTCCTTGGTCTCCACCCTGAGTATACGGAGGGAGAGCCTGGCGGGTTCAGTTCTCTTTCATCTCCACCGTGAGTATACGATTTTCGAGCCGTGCGCGGGAAGGGGAAAGCGCCGCCATGGAGGTGGGCAGGCCGATGTGCCGGCGCAGCGTCCCGATTTCCACCACCAGCTCGTCGCCCTTTTTGAACAGCCCCACTTCGCCCTTGGCGGCGAAAGGCAACTGCAGGCGGACCTCGTAATGCCCGTCGCACTTCGCGAAGGTGTAAGGCGCCTCGGTGCGGACTATCGCTGCCGGGTCCTCTTTCTCGGTGTAGAGCGCCCGCGCCAGTTCTTCCAGCCGCTCGCGGCCCAGCACTTCGTGGCCGAAGAGCGGCACGCGCTTCACCGGGACGGGCGCGAAATAGGCTTCAATCTCCTCAATAATAAGGCCTTGCGAGGCCAGCCACTCCTGGAAGAAGGCGTCCTTAACGGCCGCCGGCAGAACCCGGTTCACGATCACCCCGTCCACCGTCAGGCCGTGCAGGGAGAAGTAGACAAAGGCCCGCTGGGTCTCGCGCAGCACCATGCGCTCCGGGTTGGTCACCAACCGGACGCTGGTGGTTTTAGGGTCTTCCAACAGGTCGCCGATGCCGTCCAGGCGGCCGAAAAGGTCCTGGATGTTGGCAAAATAGCTGTCCGTGGGAAGCTCCACCGGAGACACCCGGTTGGCGAGCGGCCGAACGGCTCTCAGCAGGCCGCGCTGGAACGGGAAGATGTGCTTCATGTACCACTCCAGGGTGGTGGGCATGCTGACGAAGCGCATTGATTCCGCCGTGGGGGCGCAATCGAGCACGATGACGTCGTAACGCTGCTCGCGGCGGAACTGGTTGACGTACATCATGGCGCTCAGCTCTTCCATGCCGGGCAGGATGGCCAGTTCCTCGGCTTCCACGTCGCTAATGCCGGTGGTGCGCAAAACCGAGATCACGTAGGCCGAAATCTCCCGCCAGTGGCGCTTGATCTCCTTTTGAATGTTCACCTCGTGAATCGCCAGCCCTTTTTCGATGGTGTAGGGGTCGCCGGTTTTGCTGTGGAACAGGGCGGTTTCCAGGTCGAATGAGTCGGCCAGGCTGTGCGCGGGGTCGACGCTCATCACCAGGGTGCCGTAACCGAGGCGCGAAAGCTGCAGACCAGTGGCTGCGGCCAGGCTGGTCTTCCCAACTCCTCCTTTGCCGCTAAAGAGCAGGATGCGCATATATTTTAATTTTACCGCCCTACAGTTTTTAGACTCCCCAGCCGATGTGATGTTTGTATGTTCGAATGGCGCAAAGAATTCTCCGTAGATATCGGCAGTGTGGACGCGCAGCACCAGAACCTCTTCGCCATCGCTGGCGAACTGTATGCTGCCATGATCGCCGGCCAGAGCAAGATGGCGATGGCGCGGATCCTGGACCGCCTGGTTCAGTACACCAAAATGCACTTTGCCCACGAGGAGCGGCTGATGCAGCAGTTCGGCTATCCGGCGTTGGAGGCACACAAGGCCGAACACCAGGCACTGACCGCTAAGGTATTGAAATTTCAGCAGGAATTCGAGCAGGGGCAGGTCAATATCTCGGTGCAACTGCTGCAGTTTCTGAGGACCTGGCTGGAGGGCCACATCAAGGGATCGGACAAGAGGTACAGCCCGTTCCTGAAGAGCAAAGCGGTGGCCTGAGGGCCAATCGGAAACGGCGCGCCTGCCGGCCCGGGGGCCTCGGGCCCTATAGCTATCGGTGAGTTTCCGCGATGCCGAACATGGCGTGGTACTTCTCCGGCAGGCGGATGCGCTCGAAATCGCGCGAAACGAAGACATGCCGGGTCTGCCCCGTGGCCAGCGTGCGGCCGGGCCCTGGCGGCACGCCGGAAGGCGTCCCTGCCAGGCGCATCTCGTAGGCGATGATCGCCATGCGGGTATTGGCCTCGGCCACCCACGTCCGGATGACCACTTCGTCATCGAAACGGGCCGGAAAGCGGTAGCGGCAGGTAGCCTCGGCGACCGCCAGAAACACCCCGTCGTCGAGTTCCATATCGCGATAATTGAAGCCCATGGCCTTGCACAGGTCCACGCGGCCAGCCTCCATCCACACCAGATAATTGGCGTAATAAACCACGCCCATCTGGTCGGTTTCGGCGTAGCGCACACGGATTCGGGTTTCGGATTCGGCGGGCATGAGAAAACGCATTGTAACCCGCGGGCGCCCAAGCTTCCCGCTATTCATAGCGCAGCGCTTGCATGGGGTCCACGCGGGCGGCGCGGCGGGCGGGCACGTAGGCGGCCGCCAGCGCGCTGGCCACCAGGGCCATTGCCCCCAATGCGATGGGGAGCGGGTCGGCCAGCGGCAAGCCTTCCAGCACGCTGCGGGCGAAGCGCCGGCCCCACCACGCCATCGGCACGCCGAGCGCCAGGCCGGCGGCTACCATCCAGAGCGCGTCCAGCAGCACCATGCGGACCACCTTGCCGCGTGTCGCGCCCAGCGCCATGCGGATGCCGATTTCGTTGATGCGGCGCGCCACCGTGTAGGCCAGCAGTCCATATACGCCCATAGCCGCGAGAAGCAATCCGAACCCGCCGAAGGCCTCGGAGAGCGCCGCGATCAGGCGCTCGGGAATGATCGACGCGTCCATCTGTGCGGCCAGCGTGGTGGTATCCACCGGGACGTCTTTCATGACCGCCTCCACGGTGCGCCGGACTTCGGCCGCCACCGATGCGGGGTCGCCGCCGGTGAGCAGAGCGAAGCGGTGGGAGTTGACCGCTTGCTCTTGAAACGCGCAGAGATACACGGTGCGCGGCGCCGGATCGTGCAAATCGAGGTACTTGGCGTCGCCCACCACCCCGATAATTGCAAAGGGCTGTTTATCCCCCTCCAGGGTAATGCGCCGGCCTAGCGGACTGGCGCCGCCGAAATAATAGCGCGTCAGCGCCTGGTTCACGATCGCCAGATGCGCGGAGGCGGCATCCTGGAAAGTAAAATCGCGGCCCGCCAGCAAGGGCGTGCCGAAGGTCTCGAAGTACTTCGGCGCAACCGAGTTCACGAAGATGCGGGTTTCGAAGGGCTTCGCCTGGTAGCCTTCCACCGTGGCGAACCGGCTGGCGGCCGCGCCGTTGATGGGCGTGGTGCCGCTGAGGGTGGCCGAGCGCACGCCCGGAATCGCATCGAAGCGCTCCAGCAGTTCGCGGTACGCCTGCGCCAGGCGCGCTCCGTTCCAACCGGTGCCGGCGGGGCGCAGGGTGGCCAACAGAATGTGGTCGCGGCGGAAGCCCAGGTTGAGGTTGCGCAAATCCGAGAGGTGCCCGGCAAACAGGCCGGCGGCGCTCGCCAGTAATACCGCGAGAGCTACCTGCGCCACCACCAGGCTCTTCCCGGCCAGCCGTCCGAAACGGGTTTCGCCGGCCTTCCCGGCGGTCCGCAGCGCCGCCGCCGGTTCCGCCGCCATGGCCCGCAGCGCGGGAGCCAGGCCGAACAGCAACCCCGTCACCAGCGCCGCGCCCGCCGTGAACAGCAGCACGTGCAAGTCCGGTTGGACGGCGATGTCGATGCGGAACCGCCCGCTCTCGACCACCCGCACCAGGGCTTGGGCGCCGAAATACGCGACGACGACCCCTCCCAGGCTGCCCGCCGCGGCCAGCAGCAGCGACTCCGTCAGCGCCTGGCGCACCAGGCGCATCCGCGTGGCGCCCAGCGAAACGCGTACGGCCATTTCGCGGCCGCGCGCCGCCGCCCGCGCCAGCAGCATGCTGGCCACGTTGGTGCAGGCGATCAGCAGCAGCAATCCCACGATGGCCATCAGCGCCAGCAGCGGTTTCGAGAACTGATCGCGCAGCCGCCCGGCCGGTCCGGGAGCCGCCAGGGACAGCCCGGCGCCGGCCGGCTCCAGCTCGAACGTCACCCGCGCCCAGTTCGGATCGCGCCGCAGCATCGCCGGGTCGATGCTCTGGCGGTACAGCACCGCCAGCTCCGCCTGCGCCTGCGCCAGCGATACGCCCGGCTTCAGCCGCCCCATGAGCGATCCACCGGGACGCAGGTGTCCGCGGTCCGCGCCGCGGCCGGTGGCGTGGCGAATCGCCGGCGCCGTGCTCAGCGTCAGCCAAAGCTCCGTCCGGTATCCCAGAGTGATGCCGTCGAAGCCCGCGGGAGCCACGCCCACGATGGTCGCCGGCACATCCTCCACCATGATCTGCTTGCCCACAATGGCCGGGTCGCGGTTCCACCGGCTCTTCCAGTACGGCCAGCTCACCACCGCTACTGCCGAGGCGCTGGCTTGCGGCCCGTCGTCTTCGGGAACGATCAGGCGGCC
>DATJRE010000457.1:0-26152 GCA_035505095.1 Bryobacteraceae bacterium
CTTGGTGAATGCCCATGGCGGCGCTTCGCTTCGGCACGGGAGGGGATGAGAATGGGCGCGAGTCGGCCCAGGAGACGGGAGGGGCTGCAATTGCGTAAGGCTCACATTCTGCAGGACTAAGTGGTGCCGATTTTCAAGGGACCGGCGGGGAAGAATCGGCGATGGATGCACAGATTCTAGGGGGGGTTTTTATCAGCGTTCATCAGCGTTCATCAGCGGCTAATGGTTTGCGGCCGCCCCGCCAAAGCTCTGAAGCCGCTGATCAACGCAGATGAACGCTGATAAGAAAAAAAACTAAGGGAAAAGTCACGCCTGCCCTGCGGCTCGGCGGTGTCTCTGCGGCGACTTCAAACGGATTTTAGAATCCGTTGGGTTGGTGGTTCACCGGGGCGGGGAATTGGTCGCAAGCGGCTGTAGTAACAGCGGGCTTTGAGTTGGGGAACTTGGTAAATGCCAATGGCGGCGCTTCGCTTGGGCACGGGAGGGGATGAGAATGGACGCGAGTCCGCCCAGGAGACGGGAGGGGCTGCAATTGCGTAAGGCTCACATTCTGCGGGACTAAGTGGTGCCGATTTTCAAGGGACCGCGGGGAAGAATCGGCGATGGATGCACGGATTCTAGGGGGGTTTTTATCAGCGTTCATCAGCGTTCATCAGCGGCTAATGGTTTGCGGCCGCCCCGCTAAAGCTCTAAAGCCGCTGATCAACGCGGATGAACGCTGATGTGCCCAAGCGAAGCGCCGCCATTTGGCATTCACCAACTTCCCAACCCGAAGCTCGCTGTTACTACAGCCGCTTGCGACCAATTCCTCGCCCCGGTGAACCACCAACCGTTTGAAGCCGCCGCAGAGACACCGGGGGGATGAAAAAATGGGCTCGAGTCGGGCCGGGGCAATGGGAGGCTGCAAATCCGTAAGGCTCACATTCTGCGGGACTAAGTGGTGCCGATTTTCAAGGGAACATGTTTACCGGCCAATCCCGCGCGAGACATTCAGGGATGCGGAAAGGTTCCGGGTACGCGCCAAGCCTGGACTCGACGCGAGGGGTCCCCCCGGGCCTGGAGATGCGGAGGATTCGCGGAGAAAGACCCAAGATAAGGAAAGGCCGCAGAGGGGGCGGAGTTTCCGGGGAGAACACCTGGAAATCGAGGTCGCAGTCGCAAAGGAGGGCGGAGGGCGCGGAGCGAACAGTTCAGGCGGACCGGGGACTGCCTCCTTGCCGCCGGTGTCACAACGGGTCATAAGTCGGGTGGCGGAATCTTGGAGCTGGCGGCGAACGGTTCCATCAGCCGCGGCTAGAACAGATGGAACTTGGTGTATTTCGCGGGGCTTTGCAGGAAGTCTCGCAACTGCGCCTGCATCTGGCGGGTCATACCGTTGAGGGTTTCGTAGACCTGCGCGGTTTCCATGACGGGAGAGGCGTTGAAGTCATCCACCGTGCGGATCAGGCCGCCCAGTTGTTTGTTCCAGTCCTGGTAGGCCGAGTCCGACTGCACCCAGGGATTGCCCTCGACGCCGGCGATGGATTTGCGCAGATCCTCTAGCGAGGCGGCGAGTTGCCGGTACTGGGCGTCATCGCGCAGGAAGCGGCCCAGATCGCCCTGACCGGATTCGAGGCGCGCCAGGGATTGGTCCAGATTCAGAACCCATTGGCGGAACTGCCGATACTGCCGGTCGGAGTAGATGGCGCTGCCCAGGGGGCCGTTACGGGAGGCGATGGCGTCGACATCCGCCTGGCTTTCGTTTAACAGCTTGCGCCATTCGTCGTACATGCCGGTGCCCATGACGAACTGGCCCACCAGGCCGCGGCCCGCCGCGATATCGGCGATCTGCGCGTCGATGGACTGCAACTGCTGCTTAAACTGCTGCAAATCGAGACGCTTCAAGACGTCCGGCTTGGGCTTGTAGAGGATTTCGCCGTTGGGACGGATGGGATTCCGGCTGGCGCCGCTGGAGACGTCTACAAACATGTCACCGACCAAGGTGTCGGTACTCAGTTGGGCGTAGGAATCGGCCGGAATGGTGGCTAGCCAATGGCTACCGACGGTGATGGTAACTTTCACGATGCGGTCGGGGTTGGTCTCGCCGGAAAGCGCCACGCGCGCGACTTTGCCCACGTCGATGCCGTCCACGCGCGCCGGCGAACCGGTGCTAAGGCCCGTGGAATCGGGAACATAGAGGTACAGGGAGGCCTTTTTTTCGAGGAGGGTGCCGCCGGTGAGCAGATAGAAGAGATCGCCGAGAATGAGGAGCGCCACAATGGCTACGGCGGAGACGCGGAACTTAGCCCAGTTGATCTGGCTGACGGTGGGCATTCCATTCGGATTGTACCGCGAGGTTCCTGAATGCTTAATTGCCAGTCAAAGCCCGTCTCTTCGTCGGCGACACCGCCAACCGCATCTACCTGGTTCCCGCCGGCCGAGCGCACCGAGATCGCGCCCCTCTCCCGCACCATGCACGATCCGATCCATGGGCGGGTATTCGATTCCACTCCACCACTCGTTCGGAGACGTCACTCGGGCGATCGGTTCAAGATCCTCCACGATGTGGCCGACGGTGATCCGAAGTTGGTGAGCATTGACGGAGACGCGTAGGGGTTGCTTAGCCGCGGGGTTTCCTCGATCCGGAAATGCGAACCTGACTGGCTGAACTGCCGGGCTTCGACCCAACTCAGTGCCTCGCGGGCCGGGTGAGCTACGACCCGGCCAGGCGCTGGTGGAGTGCGACAACTTGCCGTCGGCGGTCAAAGCCGGCATGCAAGCGGGTGTGCGATTAAAGCTAGAATAGAGGTTTCGGATACGTTTATGGAATTTCTGGCCGGTAGTCTGCTGGAGCTGATCATTCAGACCTCCACGAATCTTCCTCCCGACGTGCGCGCTGCCATGTCCCTGGCGGCGGGTGCGGAAACACCGGGGACGCAGTCCTCGCAGGCGCTCGATATCATCCTGTCGAATATCGACATGGCAGTGGACGACGAAGGCCCGATCTGCCAGGATACCGGCATGCCCACGTTTGTGGTGCATACGCCGGTGGGAGTGAACCAGATTCGCATTCGCGGGGCGATTCTGGAAGCCGTGGCGGAGGCCACGCGGCGGGGCAAACTGCGGCCCAACTCCGTGGATTCGATCACCGGAAAGAATAGCGGCAACAATCTGGGCGAAGAGACGCCGGTGATTCACTTCGAACAGTGGGAGGAAGACGAGATCGAGGTGAAGCTGATTTTGAAGGGCGGCGGGTGCGAGAACAAGAACATTCAATACTCGGTGCCGTGCAATCTGGACCACCTGGGACGCGCCGACCGCAACCTGGAAGGCGTGCGCAAATGCATTCTGCACGCGGTGTGGCAGGCGCAAGGGCAGGGCTGCGCGCCGGGAGCGCTGGGGGTGTGCATCGGCAGCGACCGGGCGCATGGATACGAACTGGCCAAAGCGCAACTGTTCCGGACGCTGGACGATGTCAATCCGAATCCGACGCTGGCCCAGATGGAGTCTGAAATTATGGAGGAGGCGAACCGCCTGGGGGTGGGCGCCATGGGATTCGGGGGGAAGGCTTCGCTGATCGGGTGCAAGATTACGGCGGCCAACCGGCTGCCGGCGAGCTTTTTTGTCTCGGTGGCTTACGACTGCTGGGCCTTTCGCAGGCTGGGCGTGCGGCTGGACGCGGCTTCGGGAGCCATTACGGAGTGGCTGTACCGCGATCCGGCGCGGCCGGTGGAGCGTGTGGCGCGCGGCGAGGGTTTTCCACTGACGGGGCGCGAAGTGGTGCTGACGCCGCCTTTGACCGAGGCACAGATGCGCGCGCTGGAGGTGGGCGACGTGGTGCTGATCGATGGCGAGATGTTCACGGGGCGCGACAATGTACACGCGTATCTGATGAAGAACCCGCCTCCGGTGGACTTGCACGGCGCGGCGCTTTACCACTGCGGCCCGGTGATGCTACGGGAAGGCGAGCAGTGGAAGGTGAAGGCCGCAGGGCCGACCACCAGCATTCGGGAAGAGCCGTACCAGGCGGAGGTGATTCGCAAATATGGGGTGCGCGCGGTGATCGGCAAAGGCGGCATGGGACCGAAGACGCTGGCGGCGCTCAAGGAGTGCGGGGCGGTCTACCTGAACGGCATTGGCGGCGCGGCACAATACTACGCGCGGGCGGTGGAGCGGGTGGTGGGCGTACACCTGCTGGAATTCGGCGTACCGGAAGCGATGTGGCACTTGCGGGTGAGGAACTTCGCGGCGATTGTGACGATGGACGCGCACGGAAACAGTTTGCATGCCGAGGTCGAGCAGGCAACGGGGACGGCCCTGGAAGCATTGCAGAAGGCGTAAGGCGGATTTGCTACACTGGGGGTTCCCCGGCCAGGTAGCTCAGCTGGTAGAGCGCAGCCCTGAAAAGGCTGGCGTCGGCGGTTCGATTCCGTCCCTGGCCACCAGCCCTATCCAATAGATAACACGGTATTTACATTGAGTTTTCGAGTCGGTCTGCCAGCTCAAAAATGCATCACTGGAGTCCAAATGGAGTCCACTTCCGGATTTTTTTGGAGGGCGTCGGCTCGGTTGGTGGACTCCAGTCAGCGCGGTATAAGCCGCCTGATTGCATAGGGTTCCGGGAGCGTGCCGATCATGAGAATCCAGGCACCAGCCGTGATGGGGTTGGGATCTACCCACGATTCCGCCGCCATCCGCAACGCAATGGCTACGGTTGGCCACACGTGCCAAGTCGGCGAACAAGGCCGGCTGAACAACGGAGGCGTGGCGCTCTCGGCGGCGCAGCAAGCGCTGGTCATGGAGAGCGCGTCCGGCCCGTGGTGCATGCGGCCACTCCTGGAACTGGCGGCGGCGTCCGGCGCGCGCCGCGGCGTGGGCGACTCGTGGATTTTGCAGCCGGAGGATGCATGGGAAGTTACGGGGTATGTCCACAACGTCGTGTTCACGTGCGGCGCCGTGCCGGAGCCGGATGGCACCGTGAAAATGTATTGGGCGGCGCGGATACAGTCATGTGCGTGGGGGAAGCCAATATCGCCGATCTGGTCGCGCTCTGCGTGGATCACGCCAGAGCGGCGAAATGAGCGGGCGGTTTCAGGCTAACGGCCGCTGCAGGCGCCCAACCCTGTTAGCGGCGAGCGAGAAGAGAAACGGGGCTGTGCTGGCTGCCACGACCGCCTGTTGCCATCCGCCGGAGAAACCGAGCACCGGCGCTACGGGGTTGTAAATCAGCGCAAGGGCTCCGAACACGGGCGCCAGGACATAGTGCCTGGCACGGATAACCTGGAAGGTTGCGACCATGGCCCCGCCGCAGACGATGAATCGGACCGCGGTTTCGTAGGGCGCCACGTGCGACCAGAGTGCCGCCGCGGCAAGCAACGCCGCGACCGATACCCATTCCACAGCCCGCATCCGCGCGGCACTGTCCAGCCGATTCTGCGCACGGCCCCTGGCCACCCAGGCTTTCCACACCGCTTCGTCGAGGGGTTTGACCGGCGGCATTTCCCATACCGCAGACGATCCTGGTAATTCAACTGGAGTAGACATATAAGTTCACCAATCTCTTCTAGTAGGCCGCGGCGGCGCCGGCCTCTCCGGAGGTGCGAGAGCCGGCGCTTGCGACTGCGTTAACCGACCGCCAAGCCAGCGGTCTCGGGTTTCTCCATCATGTGGACCGAAACCTGCAGAGGTTTGGTGGTCCGAATGATGCCCCTGGCCGTTTCCACTTCGCCGGCAGTGCCATGCGCCAGCAAGAGGAACTTATCGGCGTTGATGGCGGATTCGTATTGGACGATGCTGTCTTTGGGGATCCCGATACTAAAGAGTCCGGCGCCGATGGCGCTCAGTCCGCCTACTACCACAGCACCCTCCAGCGCGCCGAGGATCCAGGCCACCAGCGGGCCGGCGACGAGGATGGGTCCGAAGCCCGGAATGGCGAAGAATGCCGATCCGAGCAGGAGGCCCCAGATACCTCCCCAGAAGGCGCCGGACTTACCCCAGCGCTTCATTCGATCGCCAGCGTTGTAATAGCCCACAACGTGTTCGTCGGTGTGATAGTCCTTGCCGACAATGGACAGTTTCTTCATGTCGAACCCAGACTTCTGCAGTTCTTTAAGTGCCTCTTCGGCCTGGGAATGGTTTTCATAAATAGCTACAACCGCGTTCGTTTCAGACATAAGTGCTCCTTTTCCGGCTGACTTACTTTGCTGCGACTGGCGTTCCGGCCGGCGTGCCAATCACGTCGGCCAGAGATCACGATTTCCATTCGCCGATTTATCCTTATTGTTCCATTCCGGCTTGCTTGGTACCTTCCCGGAAGGAGTACTTGTCCAAGAGACCGATGAGGGCGGCGCCCGATTTGGGGACACGCCTGCCGTGCGTCACGATATCCCGGTTCTCAAGTTTGCTGCCATAGAGCGCGGCATTGTCATCCAGATCCTCGCGTAGGGTGGCGCCTTCCAGAGCGAGACCGGCAAACAGACCTTGAGACCGCGACCAGGAGAGAATCTCGGCATGCATCTGCGCGTCGGTTTGAGCCGTCGCTGTCCGTCCTACGGGGCCCGCGGCGACCGAGCCTTCAGCGCCCAGTGTGAACTTACTCTGAAGGAGCTTGCCCGCTCCCTCTTCCGACATGACTAACATGATCAGGTCCGTCATGGAACCACCGATCTGAAAGCCAACGCTACCACCCTCGATGCGAATCGACGCGGGCGCGGACCAGCCGGTGTTACCCCTGTTACGGCAGGAAAGGAAACCCTTTCCATACTTGCCACCGACTATGAACGCGCCTGTCTTGAGACTGGGCACGATCACGATGCAGTGGGCTTTTTCCAGTAAATCTTGGGGAATGCCCTTGTCGGGCGCCGCCATTACCTCAGACAGCACGGCCGCTGACTCGCGCAACCGCTTGGCTGTCTCGTTTCCTTCGGACGCCAGCAGAGTGGCTGTGAGGGCCAAACCGGCTATGATCACTGATTTCATTTATTACCTCTTTTGTCGGGTTTCGACTCCCCTGTTAGTGCACGGTTCACGCCATCCGGTGACGCTGGATGTTCGGTAAGGGCGCCGCCGTGCATGCAAAGGGGTTGTGGAGAGACCGGCCCTTAAAGGATGCTGCCGGGTAGCGGCAGCCGCGACTAAACGGCGAGGATAAGTGCAGGTCCCGCTACGGAAAGTGCAGGTATTGCCTTTTGGCATGGCAACTTGGCCGGGTTCCACGCCAGAGAGCAGTTACCCGGCGTGCTGAAGAACCTTGTGCTGGCTTACGCTGTCGCCATCGCCACTCTTCAATCCTCTGAATACAATGGTCGAAAGCACCGTCAGCGCACCGAGAACCAGAAAAGCTCGATGGATGCCGAAAATCATCTCGGGCGCGCTCGAATGGAAGCGTTCGGGAATGAAGAACGCCGTGACCAGGGACGCCGTTGCGACGCCGAAGCTGATCGCCATCTGCTGCATGGTACTCGCAATGGTGCTGGCGCTGCTGGTCTCCTCCTCGGTAACATCCGCGTAAACCAGGGTATTCATGCTGGTATATTGCAGCGACGTGAAGAAGCCGAAACAGAACGTCTGGAGGAGGATCAGCGAGACCGGCGTTTGAGGGCCGATGGTGGCGAAAAGGGCGATCAGCAGCCCGAGGATCACGGTATTCGAAATGAGCACGCCGCGGTAGCCGATGCGGGCCAGAATCGCTGGCATGGCGGGTTTGAGGCTCATTGCGGCAATGGCCTGAGGCATCAGCATCAAGCCGGATTGGATAGGGGTGAATCCCAGTCCGACCTGGTAGAGCAGCGGAAAAAGGAAGGGGATGCCGCCAATACCAAGCCGCGTGAAGAAGCTGCCGCTGACCGAGGCGCGGAAGGTGCGGATGCCAAACAGGCTCAGGCGCAAAAGTGGAAACGCGGTCCTGGCCGCGCGGAAACCATAGGCCGCCAGCAAGAGGGCGGACGCCGCCAGCATGGCCCCAATTTCAGTTCCGCTGAGGGAGTGTTCGCCGAACACCTCAAGGACGTACGAGAGCAATCCGACGCCCGAACCGAACAGCAGCAATCCGCCGACATCCAGGGGATGGGTATGCTCCTCACGATAGTCCGGCAGATGGAGGTAGACCATGTATAAGCCCACCAGGCCGATGGGGATGTTGATGAAGAAGATGACGCGCCAGTGAAGGTATCCGACGATGAGGCCGCCGGCGACCGGTCCGAGCATGGGCGCCACCAGGCTGGGGATCGCCACGAAGCTCATGGCACGGACCAGCTCGGACTTGGCGAAGGTACGCACCAGGGTGAGACGGCCAACAGGCACCATCATGGCTCCGCCGCAGCCCTGCAAGATGCGGTAGGCCACTAGGACATGGATGTTGGAGGATATGCCGCAAAGGAACGACCCCAACGTGAAGAGGCCGATGGCGGATGCGAAGACACGCCGCGTTCCGAATCGATCGGCCATCCAGCCGCTGATAGGAATAAAGACGGCGAGGCTCAAGGTGTAGCTGGACAAGACCGATTTCATGCTGAGGGGAGCTACGCGAAGGGCAGCCGCAATGGCGGGCGCGGCAGTGTTCAGAATGGTGGTGTCCAACGATTCCATGAAGAAGGCTACGGCCACCAGCCAGGGCAGTAATCGTTTGCTGGCTACGTGTAGCGAAGGGGGAGAGGGATCTGGCATGGCGGGCGACATGGAGCGTGTTTCAAGGTTATCAATCCTTTGCACGGACGCGCCAATGTCCGACAGCCGGTTTTCGTTCGGCCACAAACATGCTCCGTTGCAGCCGGTACACATAAGGACGGATGAATGATAAAGAATCTCCCGAAGCGAACCGCATCGATGGCGATGCTTGCGGCCGGACTGCTGGCAGGGTGCGCCAGCACCAGGCAATCGGCGGATGTTTCCAGCAACCTTCGTACAGCGCTGGACCAGGCCGGACTGAAAAAGGTTTCGATCAACGAGGATCGGGATAAGGGTGTTGTGACTCTGGGTGGGCAAGTCCAGGGCGATGGCGAGCGGGCACAAGCGGAAGGAATCGCCAAGTCAATCGCGGCCGGGCAAGTCGTGTCGGACCAGATTGCGGTGGTCCCATTGGGCGCCGAAAGCGAGGCCAAGGCGATGAACTCGGATCTGGACAAGGGCATCGAGCAGAACCTGGATGCCGCCCTCATTCAAGGCAAGCTGCACGATCGTGTCAAATTCGCGGTGAAGAACCACGTGGTGACGCTGACCGGCGAGGTGGACTCACAAGCCAAGCGCCGCGATGCCGAAAGGATCGCAGCCGCCGTGCCGTATGTTCAACAGGTGGTTAACGAACTGCAGGTTAAGAATCAAAAGGCAACCTCCTCGGAGTGAAGCGGGGCCCGCGGGCCGCAGCTCCACTAACACGCAGCGACAAACTGGATAAGGAGAGAGACAAATGAGCCAGAGTACGAACGATCAAGTCGAGGGCGCATTCCATGAAGTAAAGGGCCAAATCAAGGAGACGGCTGGACGAATCGCCGGCAATCCGGATTTGGAGGCCGAAGGCAGCGCGGAGAGCCTGAGTGGGAAGGTCCAGAAGATAGTGGGCCGGATTGAGAAAGTCTTCGAGAAGTAGTTTCGAAGGAAAGGAAGATCAAAAATGCTAATACTGATTGTGCTTTTGCTGTTGCTCTTGGGAACCGGTGGCGGCTACTATGGCCATAGACGTTGGGGTTATGGCGGGGGCGCGGGAATGGGCCTGGGGACCATCCTGCTGGTCCTGCTGGTAATTTACATGTTGGGGATTATCCACTAAGGCGCAGGCGCAAAAGGGGAACTGTCTTGTCATTCGGAATTTACATTGTCGGTTTCCTCATCGTAATCGGCGGGCTAATCTATGGAGCCGTCATACCGTGCTTTTCGGTCTGGCAATTCTGAAGGGCGTCACCGCCACGCGTGGAAAAGACCCCTCGCAATAAACGAAAGCCTATGAAACAAGACCTGCCTGCGGCGGGGCCGGCCGCACGATCCCGGCTCCGCGGTGACGCGGGCGTGATTGTCCTCTTCGGAACGATCGCGGCCCTGTACTTTACGCGTGAGATCCTCATTCCCTTTGCGTTTGCCCTGGCGCTCACGTTCTTATTGACTCCGGTGGTGGCACTGCTGGAGCGGCTGCGCGTTGGCCGGGTAATCTCGGTCTTCACCACGATTCTGGTTTCGGTGGCAGTGACGGGCGGTATCGGCTGGATAATCGCCAATCAATTGGTCGACGTGGCCAATCAGCTCCCCCTTTATCGCCAGAATATCCAGTCTAAAATCGCGGGGTTTCACCTGCCGGTAACGGGGCAGCTCAGCCGCGCGGCGGCGAGCGTGCAGGAGATTGTGCGCGAGTTGGCCAGCCCGAGCGCGCCTTCCGCGGGAGCGCCCGCACCGGTGTCTACGATGCCCGTTCGGGTGGTCCCAGACGCAACCAGCGGATGGGCGGAGCTTCGCGACTTGGGCCTACCCGCTCTGGCCCCTCTGGGACGAGCCGGAATTGTCTTCATCTTTACGGCCTTCATGCTGCTGAAGAGAGAGGACCTGAGGAACCGTCTTCTGCGGCTGGCCGGCCTGGGGCAGTTGAACCGCATGACGCAGGCCATCGACGACGCGTCGGGCCGCATCAGCCGGTACCTGTTGATGCTGTTCCTGGTGAACGCGGGTTTCGGCACTCTGTTCGGCCTGGGTCTTTACTGCATTGGCGTCCCCAACCCGGCTCTCTGGGGAGTGGTGGCCGCCATCCTGCGGATTGTGCCGTACGTCGGGACGACCGTGGCGGCTACGCTGCCCATCGCCCTCTCCCTGGCAGTCTTTGATGGATGGCTCAGGCCGCTGCTGGTGTTCCTGCTGGTTGCGGGCCTGGAGATAGTGATCGCCAACGTCGTCGAACCGTGGCTTTACGGCGCGCATGTAGGAATCTCATCCCTGGCGCTGCTGGTGAGCTCGGTGTTCTGGGCGGTTCTGTGGGGACCTGCAGGCCTGATTCTGTCGACGCCGCTGACGGTCTGCGTAGTGGTGCTGGGACGATATGTGCCGCAACTCTCCTTTCTGCAGATCCTGCTGGGAGATGACCAGGTTCTGGCAGCCGAAGCCCAGATTTACCAGCGATTACTCGCCATGGATCAACTGGAAGCGCACACGATTGTGACCGAGTACCTGAAAGGAAGGCCGCTGATTGAGTTGTACGACTCGGTGATCATTCCGGCATTAGGCATGGCCGAACAGGACCGGCACAAGGGAGCGCTTGACTCAGTGAGAGAGGAGTTCCTCTTTCTGAGCATCAACGAAATGATCGCCGAGTTATCCGAGTATCAACCGGCGGAGACACCCGGGGACGGTTCTGCGCCGGTGCCGGACGCGGACCGGCATTACGACAGGATCATTTGCCTGCCGGCGCACGATAGGGCCGATGAGATGACGGCAGCGATGCTAGGCCAGATTCTGGAGCAGAAGGGATTCGCAGCACTAGCGTTTCCGGCGGCCGGCCCCGCCCACAACGAATGGCTCGGTGTGCTGGAAGCCAGCCCCAGGGACGTGGTCTGCATTTCGGCACTGCCGCCTTACGCCTTCGCGCCGGCGCGGGCGATGTGCAAGCAGATTCGAGAACGCTTCCCGAAACTCAGAGTGGTGGTATGCATCTGGGGTTTCACCGGCGATACGCACAAGGCCATGACTCGTTTCGACCGCACGCAACCGGACCGCCTGTCCACCAGCCTGGCGGAGGCTGTGGCGCACATTCAGGAACTGGCTTGTCCCAAGCCGGAGGTTGCGCCCGCGGTGCCATAACTGGATCGCGCCAACTTCATCGATGCAATTGGAGCAAGCCGGAACGTTCGGCCCGCACGAATGGAAAGGCTTCGGGCATGGGCGCCGTGGCAACGTTGGGCCTCACGCTGGTATCCGAGGAGTCGCCTTTGAGGTAATCGTCGATGCGCCGTTCCATGCCGGGCGGAAAGAGCGGGGCCGCTCCGAGCGGCTTCTTGCCGTACGCGCTCAGCACGATTTCTTTGAACACGGGGAGCGCAACCCTTGCGCCGGTCTCCTGCGCTCCCAAGGAGCGGTTGTCGTCAAAGCCGATGCGAACGGCCACCGTGATTCCGTCCGGGCCATAAGTCGAACCGACGAAGAGTGCGTCCCGGAACGCGTTGGTGGTTCCGGTTTTCCCATCACCGCGATCGGGAAACCGCCGGAATCGAGTGCATGAGCGGTGCCACCGGGAAGGCGTACGACGCCGTGAAGACCTTCCTGAATGAGCGCGAGCGCCCTACTTCCCACATTGAGTGGCGCCGCCGGTTCGCTATCGGCTATCCGGTCGCCGGAATCGACAACGATCTTGCGGATCACCCGCGGCTGGCTGAGCGTACCGGATACGATCGTGCGGTAGGCATTGGCGAGCTCCAGCAGGTTCACTTCGGACGCCCCCAAAGCGGTTGTGGCATACGGCTACAACGGTGTCTGGATCCCCAGATCCCGGGCTGTCGGGAGGACGCTGGCGATGCCGATCTATCCTTAGCTCGGCGTTTCGAACCGAAGCGGGCCCGCATTTCTCCCCTCGATCCAAAACGACAGCCGGATCTCCTCCAGCTTGCGAAACATCATGTTGACGGTTCGCGCGCCGATCAAGCGCGCCAGCAGGCGGGCCAAGCCCTGACCGTGCCGGAGCTGATCGCTATTCTCGCGAGCGGTAATGGCTTTGAGAAGATGGCCGCGGAAGAGCTGTGGGGTGATGGAGAAGAAGTTCTTGTCCTCGGCGGCGAGGACGGCGTCGCGAACAATGGGCGGGATTTCCGAGCAGGTCGTGATCCGGCGGTATTCCGTGGCCATCTCAGCGATGGTCTGGCCGTTGATATCGTAGACATGGCCCACGGTGGGAAACTCGAACCGGTAGAACGCCCCTAAATCGGGGAGATTGGCTCGACCGAAGTAAATATAATGGATGGCGCCGGCAATCAGAGTTAGGGCGACGATGGCCGCGCCGGCTGAGAAGCAACCGGCGCCACGTCCCCAGGGCAGTCCACCGAAGCGGCTGGCCCGGATTCTCCGGGCGGCCGCCAGGGCGCTTGCCAGTATGTGCTCCAGGAGAACTCGACCGGACATGGCCAAGCTCCGGAGCCGGCGCAGGGAATGCTTCGCCGCGTTTCGGCACAAACTGCGCGCACGCGTTAATACCACCGGCCACGGCCGTAGTAAC
Organism: Bryobacteraceae bacterium; assembly: GCA_035505095.1. Classification (GTDB taxonomy): domain Bacteria; phylum Acidobacteriota; class Terriglobia; order Bryobacterales; family Bryobacteraceae; genus JOPF133. The sequence goes on from DATJRE010000457.1 coordinate 13,157, forward strand.
CGCCGCCGCCAAACAACAGCAAAAGCACGAGGACGACTAATAGAATCGACATAACGATCTCCTTATTTTCGGTTTTCTTGGTTGAGGATTGCTCACTTGCGGCGTTACCGCCAGTGGCCTTCCACCATAACCCAGCCGCCTTGCCGGCGAACCCAGCGATGCGCTACCCAGTGGGCATGCGGACGTGGCGGCTGCTCCCATCTTCCCGGCGTCCAGGCGTAAGCGTTGTTCTCCCAGCGATGGTACCCGGAGACCCACACGTAGCCGCGGCCTGGCATGCGCGGCCGCCTCTCCACCCGAATGCGTGGCGGCGCGATATGAACCACAATATCGGCCGCCCCGGCACTGAATACCAGGCCGCCCGCAAAAACCAGTCCGATCAATCGTCTAAAAACCATAACACCCTCCCCTTGACTTAGTACCGGCGGCATGGAAACAGAGCATCGGCGCAAATTGCGCGAAGTAGAGGCGATCTGCCCCTCCCGGTTGGATCATACTGTTGCCAAGCTTCAAGCTATACCAATGCACGTGCTTGGCCGTATGCAAGTAACTTACTCGTCTTCAGGTGGGTCTGGCATTACCGGCAAGACCTGCACTTAAGTGCACGCCGGTTACGCGCCGAGTTAGCCCGGAGTTAACCGACTGCCGGCGCGGTGAAATAAAACGTCGATCCCGCTCCGGGTGTCGATTCGAGCCAGATGCGCCCCCCGTGCCACTCGATGGCTTTCCTGCAGAATGCCAGCCCGAGTCCGTTGCCGGGGCGTTCCTGTCCGTGCAGGCGCTTAAATGCCCCGAAAATACGCTCCTGGAACGCCGGGGCTATTCCGGGGCCGTTATCCTGTACGGAAAAAACCCAGTCGGGATCTTCTTGCCGGGAGGAAATGTGAACGCGGGGAGACGGTGACTCGCAGTAGGCGATGGCGTTTCGAACCAGGTGGTGCAGGACCTTGGAAAGAAGCGCAAAGTCTCCGTACACGCGCGGCAATGGGTCATGGGTAACGATGGCGCGTCGTTCGGCCAGCAGCGGGTCCAATGACAGCAGCGCCTGGCAGAGAACCGCTTCCATCTCGATCGGGGAGGATTGCCGGCCGCCGGCAGTCGAGGACCAGTAGTCCACCACGTCGGCGAGCAGCGAGTGCATCTTTTGAGATCCGTCCTGGATTCGGTCGAGGCATCCGGAGGCTGCGGAATCCAGCCGGCCGGCACAGGTTTCGGCCAGCAATTGGCTGAAGGCCGTCACGTCGCGCAGGGACTCGCGCAGATTGTGCGCCGCCATGGACATGAACTCTTCAAATCCGGCGTCCGCCCGGTCCAACCGCTGCTGCAGTTCGAGGCAGCGACGGGTCTGCCCTTCGAGCGCCTGGCGCAAGCGCTGGATTTCGTCTTCGCCGTGTTCCTGGACGGAGTTACTCATCTCAATTGGTGCCTCAGGAAGAGCGGTCCGGCCGGAAGCGGGACGGAATCGTGAATTTGAAGGTAGCCCCGTGCCCTATCTCCGATTCCACCCAGATTCGCCCGCCCTTGCGCTCGATCACTTTTTTACAAAGCGCAAGCCCGATGCCTGTGCCGGGGATCTCCTTCCCATGCAGACGCTTAAACATGCCGAAAACGCGGTCCACATCTTGCGGCGCGATGCCCATTCCGTTGTCTTGCACCGAAAACAGCCATCCCTCCGCGTCTTTCTCCGCCGAGATATGGATTCTCGGCTTTTCCGCGCCTTTGAACTTGATCGAATTGGAAATCAGGTTCTGGAAGAGTTGCGTCAGCACGACTTGCTCGGCCACCACGGTCGGCAGGGGCTGGGAAGTGATCACGGCGCCGCTCTCCGCGATAGCCGCCTGGAGGTTCAATAGGGCGCTGGTGAGAACGGCGCCGCAATCGATGGGGACGGACTCGTCCGTTCCGCGCTCGGTAATCTCCCAATACGCCAGCAGGCTCTTGAGCAAGGCCTCGATTCTCAGGGCGCCCTCGACGGAATAGGCGATGAACTGGTCGGCATCTTCGCCCAGCTTGCCTGCGCACTCCTGCGCCAGAAGCTGGTTAAAGTTCACCACCATCCGTATGGGTTCCTGCAAGTCGTGGGTCAGAGCATAGGCGAAATGCTGCAATTCGGAATTGGTCGTCTTGAGGGCTTGCTCGGCTCGCTTGCGATCGGTGGCGTCCTCGATGGCAAGAAGAATCGTCCGCGCCTGCGCGTTGGCATCGAAGATCTCGCTGGCATTGAGGAGCATCACCTTGCGTCCGACACGCTCGAACTCGTGGGTCACTTCGAAGTCCCGGAAGGTGGAGTGCGCGGGGAGAATGTTCTCCAGCAACTCGCGCAGCGTAGGAGTATTCCATTGTCCATTCCCGAGGTCGTAAATCAGGCGTCCCTCGGTCTCCTCCCGGGAGGCCTGGAAGGTTTCGTAGAACTTCTTATTGGCTTTGACCACGCTGAAGTTGTGATTGAGGATCACCAGCGGTTCCCGCACCGTTTCCACAATCGCTTCGGCGAAATCGAGCCCGCGCTTGGCGGCATCGATATCGATCAACATCAGGATGGCGCCGTCAATCTTTCCATCCGGCCCCACCGATGGCAGGATGCGCAGCGAATACCAACGGCCGTGGGAGTCGCGGATATCGCGCGGTTTCCGATTGCCCCCCTCCATGGCATCCAGGAGCAGACCGCGCAGGTCGGGTAGTTCCATCTGGGGTTGCAGATCGGTGATCGACCTTCCGACATCGGAGGCAATCAGATTCAACATCGGTTCCATGGCGCGGGTAAAGCGGCGAATTCGCAGATCCCGTCCTACGATGACCAGGGGTATGCTGATGCTCTCCAGAAGATTGGTCAGGTCGCGGTTGACTTTACTGAATTCCACGTTGCTGATCTTCAGCTCTTCGTTGAGCGTGTTCAGTTCCTCATTGGCCGATTCCAGTTCCTCCTGGGCGGTTTCTAGTTCCTCATTTCCCGCCTGGGCTTCTTCGTTGGCTGCCCGCAGCTCCTCGAGGGTAGTGGCGTTGTCTTCGATGATCGATTGCAGATACTCCTTGGTGGCGACTAACTCGGCGCGCAGCCGCGTGTTCGCCAGGCTGTCGTCGACCGCGGGTATGGCCGCGGCCCGGCGAGCGGGTAGTGCGGCGTCCTCGAACAGCACCAGGAAATTACGGTCCGCGGTGGAGGACGATCCCCGAAATGGAGTTACCTTGATGGTAACGTCCTGCACCTGGCCGTTGCTTTCGATCCGGAATCCATCCTGTTCGGCTGCGGCGTTGGTTTCCTGGGCGGATCGAATCGCCATACCCAAGCCCGCAATCAAGCCTTCGCGGGCCAGTTTGAGAAGATTCTGGGTTGGCCCGCCTGGTGAAAGCTCCAGGTACGGAGCGGTGCGGCCGCGGACCTGGACGATGTTCATATGTTCGTCGACGATGGCGCCCGGCGGGGCGTATTCGGCCAAGACCAGGCGGTCGGCTTCCCGCAGCACATCCGATCCGGCTCCGCCGTCGGCGATTCTTTCCCGGATCTCCGACCGGCTTTCCATGCGCCGGCCTTCGCCGAGGCGCGGCGCCGGCTTAATGGCGGACGGCCGCAGGCAATATATGCGGTGCGCCTTCTCCATGGGATGAAAGGACTCGGAAAGGGGCCCGATGCTCTCCGAAGGACCAAGTACCAGGTACCCGGTTGGCTTGAGGGCATAGTGCAGGATCGACAACACCTTGCGTTGTAATATCTCTCCCAGGTAGATCAGCACGTTACAACAACTAATGAGGTCCACCTTGGAGAAAGGCGGGTCCTGCGCCACGTTGTGCCTGGCGAAAACGCATACGTCCCGGATCGTCTTAGCCACCTGGTGGCCGCGTTCCGATCCGGTGAAAAACCGCGCCAACCGCTGCGGTGAGACATGCGCCAGCGAGGCGCCGGTATAGACTCCGGCGCGAGCTTTTTCGATGGCCGTCTCACTGATATCGGTGGCGAAAATCTCGAACGGTATTACGGCTTTCGCTTCTTCCAGGAATTCAACCAGGCAAATGGCGATCGAATAAGCTTCTTCGCCAGTGGCGCAACCAGGTACCCAGATTCGGATGGGATCCGAATGTGCTCTGTTTTTCAGAAGCGCCGGAAACACCCGGCTCTTGAGTTCCTCGAAGACCGCGGCTTCCCGAAAGAATGCCGTGACGGTGATCAAGCAGTTCTCGCACAACGCTATGGCTTCCTCGCGATTTTGCTCGATATGGCGGCCGTAGTCTTCGAGCCTTTCGAATCCACGGAGGACCATCCGCCGCTTGATACGCCGGGAGAGGGTGCTGTGCTTGTAGTACGAGAAGTCCACTCCGGTGACGCTCCGCACCAGGCGGAGTATCTTAGCCAGCTCGGAATTCTCCGGCTGCGCGACCCCGTCTCGAGGGTCGATGGGGACATAAGAGATTCTTGCGATGTTCACCAGTTGGCGCGCGATTCCGGCCGGTGAGAGGACAAAATCCGCCACACCGGCCGCGATAGCGCTTCGAGGCATGCCCTCGAACCGCGCGGTCCCAACGTCTTGCACGAAGGTGACGCCGCCGGCGGCCTTAATCGCCTGCAAGCCGAGCGTCCCATCCGAAGCGGTTCCCGACAGAACCACTCCGAGGGCCTTACTGCCGCGATCGGCCGCCAGGGCTCGGAGAAAACTGTCGATGGGCATATTGCGGCCGCAATCCGGACGGGACGGGGTTTGGAGGACTCCATCGGAAATGCTCAGATTGAATTGTGGCGGAATCACGTAAACGTGGTTGGCCTCAGTTCGAGTTACGCCTTTCACTTCTGAGACCGGCATCTTGCTGGCTTTGGAAAGCAACTCCGTCAGAAGACTTTCGTGTTTGGGGTCGAGGTGTTGAATCAGTACGAAGGCCATACCCGTATCGTTAGGCAGGTGGCCGAGGAACTCGGTGAATGCGTCCAGCCCTCCGGCGGAGGCGCCGACGCCAACCACTACAGGCAGGGAAGTGTCCGGGTCGTTTGCGGCGCCGGCCGGCCGCGGACCGGCTAGCGGGGAGCCGGGAGTTGCGTCCGCGGTAACGACTCTCGCGGGCAAGTCAGGCGCACGCGGAGAGCGCCCGGCCGCATTGGGCCGACGACTGCCGGTTTTCTTTGGCACACAGCACCATTTTCTCTTTACGCTGAAACGCACATAAACACTAGACTGCAGGCCAGCAAGCACGCGCCGCGCCGCTACGGCGGAAGACCTCTAGCCGGCGCTCAGTCCGAGCACATCCTTGATGGTCTTGCCGATTTCCATGAATTGACCCAGACCGGAAGGCTTGGTGATAAATTGGGAAACTCCGAGATCGTGCAGCATGGCCTCGTCTCGCCGCGACGCCGAGGAACTCCACACGCACACTGGAACGCCCAGGAAATCGGGAGCATCGCGAGCGGCGCGCAAGATATCTTCGCCGCTGTATTTGGACAAGTTCAAGTCTATCACCATGAGGTCTGGAATAGCCGCATTGGCATAGACTCCCTGCCGGCGGATGTATGCCATGGCTTCGGCTCCGTTGGGCAGGTGAACGAGTTCATATTGGAAATCCTGCTTGCTGAGGGCCCGCCGGAGAAGAAAGACGTCCGAGCCGTTGTCATCGATGACAAGGATGCGAGCAGCCCGAACGACCGAATCGTTTTTCAAACTTACTCCTGGCGGCTACCGCTGCCGCTTCTTTAATCATTCCACATTCGATGGGGGCGCTGTAGGCGGCCACACCTGCCGGGCCCTGACGATCAATCGCCTGGGAGCGGCTCCCACATACGAAAACGGGTAGCAGGTCACGAGCGTCAGCACGTTCTCTTCGGAGGATGCGAGCACGGCTACGTTGTCCGGCTCAACGATCACCATGGATTCGACCTGGTACTTGAAATCGCCTCGCGGCGTGGAGAACTGAACCTCATCTTTGATCCGGAGATCCTTCAAGGGCCGGAAGAAGCCGTCCCGGTGTCCGGCGAGGCCGACGTTGCCAGGCTGTCCCGGAAGCGCCGTGCCGGGAATATGTCCCACGGCGCGCCGCAGAGTGCTATTGTCAACACCTTCGACCACGATTGTAGAAAGGACGAGCCGCGGGATTTCAAGCCGGCCGATCAGTCCTTCCATCGCGGTGTCCTCGGGGTGCTTCCAGGAAGGGGAGGAAGGGAAGGCCGCCAGTTGCGGGGTGGTCGCGCTGACCGCGGGTCGATCGCGCAGCAGGCGGTCCAGTTCGGCGTTCTCGCGCCTCTGGAAAATCCACGCATCTCCCAGGGCAAATGCGCAAAAGCCCAGAAGCAGTATGGCGCAAGCCAACAGTGCGCGTTCGGTCCATTTCAGAATCCGCCGCAGCGGCGCCTTCTGCACGATCAGCCTCATTTGGCAGCCTTCTCGTCGTGCCGCGATTCGGTACCGGCTATGTAGCCGGTGCGCGTGCGGACCGATAGTTTGTCGCGGCCATTCGCCCGGGCGGCCACCCGGATGGAGCGATAAGAGCCGTCGCGAGCCGGGTTGACCGGAACATATCCGATGGTGTACTGATGGCGAATATCCCGGGCGATGCGCTCGCAGATGGCCACCACTTCGTTGAGTTGCTTGGGAAGAAAGGCTTCACCGCCGGTGGCCCGCGCCAGACCCTTGAGCACACCCGGGTTCCGGTCCGGGTCGTCTTCGTCAAACAAACCGAGCGTGTAGATGACCGCGCTAGATTGCCCGGCCAGTTTCATGACCGCGTCCAGGTTGCGCGCGCTGGCGTTGTCGCCGCCATCGCTGACCACGATCAGGACTTTCCTGTCCCGGCTTCCGGCGTGCAGTTCTTCTAACGCTTTGGCGACGGCGTCGTAAAGAGCGGTCTGGCCTCCGGCTTGCGAGGCGCCGATGGCCTCTTCGAGTTGCGGGGTGCTGTTGGTGAATCGGACCGCTACGGGCAGGCCCAGCGATACCTTTTCGTTAAAGTTGACGACAAACATCTCGTCTTCGCGATTACTGGACCGCACGAAGGTCCTGGCGGCGGCGGACACCTCCGCAAGTTTCGGCCGCATGGTCGTGCTGTGATCGATCACCAATCCTACCGTGACGGGAACGTCTTCGTTCATGAAGAGACTGATATTTTGCGGTACGCCATTCTCCCACACCTCAAAATCGTGCGCGCCCAGATTGGAGACAAAGCCGCCTTGCCGGTTGGTCACGGTAGCATGCAGCACCACCAGGGATACGTCCACTGAGATTCGGAGAGAGTCTGGGCCGCGCTCCGGTGCGGCGGGCGGAACCTGGCCTCCGGCGTAGCTTGCCAGGACACAAAGGAGAAGGAGCGGGAAGGCGATCGTTTTCGCCATGTCACGGTTCGCCACTCTCGATTGCCACCTTCTCATAGCCGCCTTCTTTATCCTTGGAACACCACCGCGGGCGAGGCGCGCCAACAGGGACGCGCCGGGCCCTTCGCTAACCAGCTTTTGGCCAGCTTCCTACAGAACCCGTTTCTGCGCCATCCGGAGCGTCCAGGCACTGGCCAGAGCCAGGAAACCAAGGAGACCGATTAGCGGCAGCGAGCTCGCGGTTGCCGGCAGGGTCTGCGCCGCTTGCGCGGGCGCGGTGTCCGGCTGGAGTTCGACGTCGGGCGGTGCGGTGACGACCGCGGCCACTTCCACGTCTTCGCCGGTGGGCTTAACCGCCATGATAGGCGCCTGCCTCAACTGCACGACTTCCGGTTCATCTATCGTCATCGTGGGTCTGGTAACCTCCACGGGCACGTCGGCCGCCGTGTAGAGAACCGCCGTATTGGCCACCTTGGCCAGTGCGACTGCCTTGGCCTTCGGGTAGACGAATTCCTCGCCCCAGTTCCGGCCGGGATAGAACCAGGCGCGGAGCGCTTCCGGTTCGCCGGCCGGCCGCTCACGGAAAGTAACCACGGTCTTATCGGTAGCTTTGAGGCGATAGTTGGGAATCGCCAGAATTGTGGCGTACACGGTCTTCTCGTCCTTGCTGAAGATCTGGACGATGTGGCGATCGGACTGTGAGTCCATAATTTTAAACACATAGGTGCCGGCCGGCAGCACTCCCCACCCTTTGAGGTGGACTCCGGGAATCTCCACGGGCGCGCTGAAAGTCATCACGGTCTTTCTATTCCACGCGTCCGCCCTGGCGGCCGGTGAGAATATCGCGCCCGTTAGTGCAGCGCAAAACACCGCCGTAGTTACAGTTCTCAAGATGCTCATCTGCTTGTTTCTCCTTGTGCTTCGAATATGTGCGTCCAAGTCGTTGTTTCGCCGGCCGCGCACGGTCTACGAAAGGCACTCCGGGGTCCATCGGCTCGTTACTACGCCCCATGCGCCGCCTCAACCCCGTCGGCGGGCTGTGTTTGCCGCACATTAAGAAGCATGCGGCGCGGCTCCCAGGCGGGAATTACAGGATGCCGGCTTGGCCAGTCAGGCCATAGGCTTATGCAGCTATTGCCGAACTGAAATGCAGGAATTGCTGCGAAGCCGCCACCTTGCAGAAGAACGCGGCGCCGTAACTCGATTCGAGGCTGGCGACTCCGATTCGGCAGTAACTGCAGTTTACGTGCAGATTCTGCACCTCTGGCGCCGGGGTTTTGCAGCCGGCCAGCCGCCAGCAGGCTTGGGACTCACCATTTTGCTCAATCTGCCATTTGGACCCCTGCCTGCACTTACCGATCGCCTGAGGAGCAAATAAATGCTTTGGACGATCTGTGTAGTCCTGCTGGTTTTGTGGGCGCTGGGGATGGCGACCTCCTACACTGCCGGCGGGCTGATTCACATTCTGTTAGTGGTGGGTTTGATAATCCTGGTGTTCCGCCTGATTCAGGGACGCCGGATTCTTGGTTAGTGTATCCCGGCGGCAAGCTGCCCGGCAGCCGGCTGCCACGCAAGTGTCTAAGGAGAACGAAACATATGCCTCTAGTAAACATCGTCATCGCGCTGATCGTAGTAGGAGTCGCGTTATGGCTCATCAACAACTTTATTCCCATGGCCGGCAGCATCAAATCGATTCTGAATATTGTAGTGGTGATTGCGGTCGCCATTTGGGTCCTGAAGGCGGTCGGAATGTGGGGCCGCATAACCAGTTATAAGTTTGTGAACTGAGTTAGCGCTGGCTGGTTGGCGCCCCAAATCATGAGATGGGAGATGGTTAGCCTGGTGCACCGACGAGACGAACGCAATTCGAATACCGGCGCCGTCGCCGCTACGGCTTGGTAGAATAGGAGTCCAATGTTGCGAGTGCCTGCAGTCTCGGGCAGAATCCTCATTGTCGACGACGATGAGCGCCAGCGGACCGCCATGGCCGCTATGCTGTCCGATGCATTTGACACGCAGGTCGCATGCAATGGGCAGGAAGCTCTGGAACGGCTCACCACTTTCCGTGCAGACGTCATCGTAGCCGATTTGGTCATGCCGGGCATGGACGGTTTCGAACTGCTTCGGCATCTCAAGGACCGTGGGGACCTCACCCCGGCGATCGCCCTCACCGGTTTCGGCAGCATGGAGAAGGCGCTATCGGCGGTCCATGACCTGAAGGCATTCTGGTTTCTGGAGAAGCCGGTGGAACCGCGCGCCTTCAAGATCCTGCTCGACCGCGCGGTCGAGTACAACCGAAGTCTGCAGAGAACCGATGAGCTCAAGCGCGAACTCAGCGTGCATGGCGTCCTGGGAAACATGGTGGGAACTTCCCCCGCGATGCAGCAGATATTCGCGCTCATCCGGCAGGTGGCTCCTACTTCGGCGCCCGTATTGATCTGTGGGGAGAGTGGCACCGGAAAGGAGTTGGTTGCGCGGGAAATCCATAAATGGAGTCCCCGGGGCGACGGTCCCTTTGTCGCGATCAATGCGGCGGCATTACCCGAGGCGCTGGTGGAAAGTGAGTTATTCGGCCATGAGCGAGGGGCGTTTACGGGAGCCATGGAGCGGTCGGCCGGTTGCTTCGAGCAGGCCAACGGAGGCACTTTGTTTCTCGACGAGATTGGCGAGATGCCACTGTCGACGCAACCGAAGCTGCTGCGCGTTCTGGAAGACCTGCGGGTGCGGCGGCTTGGCGGTAAGCACGAAATTGCGGTAGATGCCCGTGTGCTTGCCGCGACCAGCCAGGAACTCGGCAGCCATCTGCGCCAGGAGCTTTATTACCGGTTGAGTGTATTCAAGATCGTAGTTCCGCCGCTGCGAGAACATAAAGAAGACATCTTGCCGATCAGTGAGGCCATGCTTCAGAATCTGAATCGGAAACACGGCACACGGGTCACCGGGCTGGATGCCAAGGTGCTAGATCTTCTCTATCGATACGATTGGCCCGGTAATGTGCGGGAGTTGCGGAATGTTATGGAGCGGGCGGCCATTGTGACCGGAACAGGGCCGATTCAATTGGCGGACCTCCCCTCCCCCGCGTTCGACGGGGGAGTTGCCCGGGGCAACCAACAGTCATCCGGCGGTCATGGCGCTGTTGTGCTGCAGCCTGGCCAGCCGCTCATGAAACTGGAAGAGAGTTACATTCAGGTCACGCTCGATCACGTTCGGGGCAATCGCAAACTGGCCGCCGAGATGTTAGGCATCAGCCTTCGGACACTTCAGAACCGGATCGCTGCGCTGCGCGAAGAGGCCAAGGCGACAACTCCAGGATAAGGACGGGATCGGCCCCGTGCAGTGTGGCGATGTCGCAAGCGAGAGTCGCCCATCGACAAGTCCAGCGCTCGTTCGAAGATTGGATTCCGGTCCCGTCCGTGGCGGTCCCACCGGGCGGCTTTGTCCTGACGGCGGGGGCCGGATCGGGCGATGCGGTTAAGCACCTTCAGACGTGGTTCGGCATGTGTGCCCGGCACGGTTCAAGGCGGCCCCGGCGACCACGCCGATCGCGACAGCGAATACAAGAGATCCGGTCAGGTGCCGGCGGCCGAACTTCCGCAAGCCGTTCAACAGGTCGCTCAGTCCGTGATTGCCGATATAAGATGCGGTAGCATCCAGTCGATCCGCTGCCCCGGTAGCGAGGTTGCCGATGGCCGCGGAACCCTGGTGCCCTGATCGAAAGGTCGAGGAATCCGGACCTGACATCAGGGGCATGTCCACGTCGGAGAGGAGCAAGTCGATCGGCCGCTGCTACCAGGCGCGAACCGGCGGCGATGGCCACCGGGCGCTGCCGGTAGAAGGCATCGAAGTCTCTGGCTGCAGCCGGCAGGAGTTCCTCCAGGCTGCGTTTGGAGACGGCTACGCCTGTCAACTCGGCAATCGTTTGGACCGACTCCAGGAACGGGTTCTGAACGGCTGCTTTTACCAGGCGCCGCTGTAGCTCGTCGGAGAACGATCGCGACGGCAGGGCTAACGCCTTGTCGAGCGGAAAGATGCTGGCCGCACCCGGGCGAGCGTAGCCCATGCGGGTGAATTCGACGGTTCCGAAGACGGTGGTGAGGGATCTGGTGCTCAGGCGCCGGCGAGAATAGAGCACCTCCCCATCCGGCTGTTGAAGCTTCAAAGCAGATCCTACATCGCCATCGCCGCGATGCCGCAAGTGCTCTTGCAAGAGGAGCCGTTGAAGTTCGCGGCCTTGAGCCCGCTACTGGTCCTCTACGAGGTGAAGAGGAACTTGGAGAGCGTCGGCGGAAGCCAACCAGGCTCCAGCCGGGAGAACGCAATCAATGCCGGTGTCGAGGCAGTAGAGAAAGAAGAAATTGCGCTTGTCATTGATCTTACGGTAATATACCAGTAAGAACAATGTCACGTGTTTCTGTTTCCAAAGGCGAAGCCCGCCCAGCGCCCCGAAATACCTCCTTGGAACGAAACACGAAGCGCTTTTTAGAACTGAGATGTGGGCTAGAACAGGTCGGCTTCTTCTGCAAAGGTACCGTTCTGAAGCGGATGATGAAGTGCGGAAAGGCGCAATGTGCTTGCGCCTCCGATAAGGCCAAGCGCCATGGCCCCTATTACGAACTCACCTACAAGGCCAAAGGCAAAACGGTCAACGTGAAACTCGCGCCGGAAGCGGCACCCATATATCGAGCCGCAGCCCAACAATACCGCAAACTGAAAGCCCTGCTGAGCCGTCTCGACAAACTCTCCAAAACAGTCCTTCGCCAACAGGCCAAACTGGCCGAATCTCAGCGACACGATTGAAGAAAAAGCCGGGTTATTCCGATAACCCCGGTCAAAGTGTCCATCGAAAACAGGCCAACCAGCATTAACGTATTGACTTTACGCTATTTAGCCTTCGTTCTAAAATAGCCACACCCAAATGATTTATGGATGCCGAGGTTCGAGCCTGAATGTATTGCGCAATGGGGAGCAGCTCTTCTAGAAGACGCTTCTCTCGCTTGCTTGCAAGCAACCGGATCTTGCCAAGCCCGTCGGGTTCTGATCGTATCTGGTCGAGAAGGTCATAGACCCTTATGCAGAATTTTAAGCCATCAAGCAGCTTATCGTCGAGCGCCGGCAAATCGAACGGCTTTCGTTTGCCCATCTCTTTTATTATCGAGGATACAGCGCTCTCTACGATATCGGCGTATATTGCGCCATAGCCATCAAACTCTCGTACAGGAAAAACAAGAACAATCCGAGAGTGCTCAGCATGATTCTGCTAACCGTCCCGACATTCGGCGTAAGTGAACCGAACCGTGCCGACCTTGTAGGTCCGCCAGAAACATCGCCCGTTCCCGGTCTATCGAGCCTGCCCGTCATGGCGGCGGCCACTTGTCCTTTGGCGTGTGTCCGAACGCAGTCGGTTGGATGCCGTCCGTATCGGCGACTCGTAATCTGCTCCCAAGACGGCGATCTGGGAAGTGTCGGCTCCGGCTGGATCGTCGGGCACTTGGAGAATGATCGAAGACGGCGTTCCGCGATGTTGCTCCATGCATCGCCGTTATGGTGCTGCCGGAGCGCCGGCACCGACGACAAGTCTAGAGTCCTTACCCAAGAAATTGTAATGTAAATGAGTCAGGTTTTAGGCGACGAGTTTTTCCTCCTCGCAGCAGCGGTTGATCTCGGCCTGAAGACGATCAAAGGCGGCCCGGAGCGTGGAATCGCCGGGCGGGCCG
>DATJRE010000458.1:0-17074 GCA_035505095.1 Bryobacteraceae bacterium
GTCCGCCCGCCTTACTGACATCTCACTACACGTATCGGCGGAATAGAGCGAGAACTTTAGGCCTCACGAAGGAGAAGCTGGCGATTTCTTCGCCTTCGGAAGCGGAAGGCGGGCGCCGCGAAGTCTCAAGCATCCTGGCCAGCCAGGTCCCTGACCGAGAGGCGCGCCCGTTTGGTCACCCGCAGGGCCATAAAGCACTCCCTCGCGGTCGCCGCTCCGATTCGATGTTGATCCTCGCTCGTTAGCAGGCGCGCGCCCGGCGTCACGGCCGGCGCACCTGCGGAGATCGCTCGCCCGTGCCAGGTGTAATACTGAATATGTCTAGGAGCTGAAATACCTGAAATGGAACCACCCACAGACAGACGTTCGTTCCTGGTCACCGCGGGAGCCTCGCTCGTGGCTGCCGCCTCGGCGCTCGAAGCGCAGGCCGAAAAGCCCATCCGCCTGGCCATTATCGGCACGGGGCACCGCGGTTGGGCGCACCTGGCGATTCTCAAGACCCTCCCGCAATTCCAGGTGGTGGCGCTGGCCGATCCCACCCCCGCCAATCTGGACCGTGGAGCCAGCCTTGCCCCCGGCGCGAAGACTTATTCCGACTACCGCAAAATGCTCGCCGAACGCCACGACATCGATGCCGTGGTGGTCATCACCCCTAGTTTTCTACACGCCCAGGTGACCGTCGCCGCGCTGGACCGCGGTCTTCCGGTGTTGTGCGAAAAACCCATGGCTACCACCGTGGAAGACGCCAATCGCATGATCGAGGCGTCGAGAAAGTCCGGCAAGCTGCTGTACATCGGCTTTCAGAAGCGTCTGGTTCCCACCACCGCCAAGATGCACGAACTGGCCGCGGCCGGCGAAATCGGCTCCATCGAATTCGTCAGCGGCAACCTGTTTCGCGGCGACTGGAATCCCGAAAGCTGGAAATACACGGACCCGAAAACCGGCGTCGCCACCAACTGGCGCTATCTGACTTTCACCGAAGGCAGCGCGCTTCTGGAAGACGGCATCCACGAACTCGATTCGCTCAACTGGATGATCTCCAACCGCGTGGTGCGGGTGATGGCCAGCGGCGGCAACAACGTTTACAAACAGCGCGAGACGGTGGACCATGTGGCCACCGTGATTGAATACGAGAACGGCGTGAAGCTAACCTTCGAACTGTGTCTGTTTGCGCCCAATGCCGGCCCCACCAGCCGCCGCATGGTGCTGATCGGCAGCCAGGGCGTGATGACGCCCGAAAACGGCCGCGTGGCCATTCGCAGCCGCTCGGGCCACGAGGTACGGTATGTGGAGGCGGCGGATAACACGCCCCAGGCCGCCACCGCGCACGCGATCGGTTCGGCGCAGGATCCGGAGACCTATCAGCAGTACCTGGCGTTCGAGCGCAGCCTGCGCAGCGGGCATCCGCCGGCGGTCACTCCGGAAGACGGCAAGACCGCCATCAAGATGGTGCTGCTGGCCGAGAAATCCCTGCGTACCCACCGCATCATGAACTGGAGCGACCTGCCCGCCTGAAAAAGAACCACCTCACACGCGGACAATTGTGCGCTTCGAGTATGGCGAGCAGTCCGGCTGTGACGCAAGGATGGCCGAAATCGGCGCCGCGCTACGCCGTCGCCGAGGCGCGCAGGTTCTTCTGCTTTTCCAGGTCGTCCGCCAGGATCACGGCTTCCGCCAGATCGCGCATGGGGCGCCGCAGACGCCGGCTCTCATTGCGCAGCCGCAGGTAGGCTTCTTCCTCCGTCAGGCCGTGCTTGTGCTGCAGGATGCCCTTGGCGCGCTCCACCAGCTTGCGGATTTCGAGCGTGCGCTTCATCTCCAGAGCTTCGGACATGAGCCGCGCGTTTTCGGCCGCGATGGCCGCCTGTCCGGCCACCACTTTGACGAAACCGACTTCCTCGTCGCTGAAGTGCCGCACGTCGCGGGTATAAATGTTGATCGTGCCGATCACTTTTTCGCGGGTGATCAGGGGCACCGAAAGCAGTGAGGCCAGCCCGGCCCGCCGCGCCAGCTCGGGATAGCGATACTGCTTCTCCTCCAGCACGTTAGGGATGATGATCGGGCGGGCTTCGCGCACCACGCGTCCGATCAGCGAATCTTCGATGCGCAGAGGCATCTTGTGCAGGTAATCGGGCGACGAGCAGCGGGCCGCCGAAATCACCAGCTCGCGGCGATCCTCGTCCACCAGCATGATGGAGCACGCCGGGGCGTCGAAAATCTCGGCCACCATTTCGGAAATCGATTGCAGGATGTTGTCGAGGTAGTTCTGCTCGGCGATGGTGCGGGCCAGTCCTGCCAGCGCTTCCATACGGCGCGTGGCGCCGGCGGAATGAGCTTCCAGCCAGGACTTGGTGAAGGCGCCGCCCATCTGCTCGCCGATGAAGGTTACCATGGCGATTTCGTCGGACGTGTGCGCGTGGCGCGCGCGATGGTGCATGTTGATCACGCCGATCAGCTCGCCATCGCCGATCAACGGCACCGAAAGGAAGGCTTCGTAGGTGTCTTCCGGCAGGGCCTGAAAGCGTTTGAAGCGCGCATCGGACGACGCGTTGGAAGAAAGCGCCACCACCGACCGGTGCTCCGCCACCCAACCCGTGATGCCCTCGCCCATCTTCATGCGAATGTTACCGATTTCCTGGGCGTGCGGCTGCTGGGACGCACGCAAGACAATCTCGTTGGTGTTGCGGTCCAGCAGATACACTAAACACGCGTCGCAGTCGGTTACTTCCAGGGCCAGCGTGATGAGTTCCTGCAACATCTTCTCCAAGTCCACGCCGGAACTGACAATGTTGCTGATCTGGTGCAGTAATGCGATCTGGGTACTTGCCTCGGTTGCCGCCACTGGATTTACCTCTCTAGGTTTCAGTGTAGAAATCGGAGGGAGGCGAGTCCAATCCAAAATTTCTATGGGGGAGATAGTCCACGCAGTACTAATGCAGCAGCTCTATCAAGCGGCGGCGATCCGCCTCGGAAGTGCCGGAATACTTAGGGATATCGGCGCGCGAGGTCAACCGGCGCCGGTACCTGCCGAAATATTCCGCAATATCGCCGCCGTACTGGAAACTGTACATGATGTCGGCGAAGGAGGTGGTGTGGGAGAGGCCCAGCGCGTGGCCGGTCTCGTGCAGGCAGGTCAGGTAGACAATCGTATCGCGCAGCAGCGGGTCGTTCTCATACGAACCGGGCGGAGGCGGTAAGACATACACTTCGGCGCCGCGGACGCCGTCCACCACAATGGGGCGGGCCTCGCCGTAGAGGCCTTCGTGGCCGCCGGTCCACAAGATGCGGATGTGGGCGCGGTCACGGACGCTGGTGCTTTCGAAGGCCAGCTTTCCAGCGGAGACCTTGTGCCAGGCATCGAGGGCCCACTGGGCTAATTGCGGGTCTCCCGGGCGGCAGGCGTCGGACGAGGCCGGGCAAGGTTCAATCCAGTAGCGCAACAGGGTCGCGGCGGCGGCCGGCGAGGCGCAGAAACCGAACAGGATCAGCAGCAGCGCTCCCCAGCGGCCTGCCCGCGGGGCGAAAGAGTACCGTCCGCCCTGGAAGGCGCCTCGCCAGGCAACCGGGTGTTCCCAGCGACGGGAGCCGCATTTGCCTGACGCCGGGGCCGGGCTGCCGGAGATCACCGCGAACCTCTTAATTGACGCCTCGCAGGGCCTCTGCGTGGATGTGTTTTTACGGCGCAATGTGCTTTTTTATCAACAGCTTGGATTGCGTAAAGTTTTATTAACCGGGAGTCCATTCCGGGCCGCTCCACGTCTGAACCTATGTACGGGAAATTGATCCATGCGCACTTCTCACTTTATCCTGAACTCATCTCCGCGGTGGCCTCAAAGCTCCGCCAGCTTCCCTCCGGCGTTCCAACCCACGGGTTTGGAGCGGCCGGTCAACCGGGTCCGCGAGACCCAATCCCGCATGTGGCCTATGGCGCGGCCCACCGTGCCCGGCCTGGACTATTACTCCGGGTGGCGCATTGGCGCCAGCCGCGATGTGGATTATCTGGATTACTTTGAAACCGACGGAGGCAATTTTGCACTGGCCGTGGGCGACGTGGTAGCGGGTAGCGAGGGTGGCGCGCCGGGCGCGTTGTTGCTCTCTTCCCTACACGCCATGGTGCGGTCGCTGGATGCCGGCCCGGCCGTGAGACACGCGGGAACGTCACCCTCCAACCTCCTGGGCGACCTGGTGCAGGCCATTCACGAAATGTTCTACGAAGTCTCTCCGGAGGGCAGCTATGCCACCCTGTTCCTGGCGCGCTACGACCCGGTGGAGCGGCGCCTGGATTACTGCAACGCGGGCCATGAAGCGCCCGTGGTGCTGCGCCAATCCAACGGGCGGTGGCGCGCCATTCCGCTGGAAGGCGGCGGGCCGGTGGTTGGGGTGCTCCGCCGTTCCAACTACCGCCAGTTGTCCCTGCGCTTGCAGCCCGGCGACGTTCTGGCGGCGTACACCGCCGGTCTGACCGAAACCCGCAACCTGCGCGACGAGGAATGGGGCTACCAGCGGATGGTGGCGGCCATCGAGGCGGCCGCCGAGTTGCCCCCGCGCGAGATTGTCGAGCAAGTGCTGGAGGAGGCCGGCGCGTTCTCCGCCCCGGCGCCCCGCGCTAACGATATGACCCTGTGGCTCGGCCGGCTGGACAAAGCTCTCGCCGCGCATGTACCGCTCGAAGCCGAGAACACGGAGAGCCTGGAACACCTGGAGGGCCTGGAGACTCACGAGCCGGCGGCGCTGGCGGCCTGAGGCAACCGCCGGGCGGCTGGTGGCCGGCTAGACGTCCAGAACCTCGCGGACGGTGCGCGCCAGCAACTGCAAGGTGAAGGGCTTGGGCAGGAAACAGGCGCCCTGGGCGCCGAAGTCCTGTCCCTCCGCCAGGTTTCCGGCGTAACCGGAAACGAAGATCACCTTGAGGCGCGGGTCGGCTCCGCGGAGTTCGCCGGCAAGCTGGCGGCCGTCGATGCGGGGCATCACCAGGTCGCTCAGCAACAGATCGATGCTCCCGGAATGCGCCCGCGCCAGTTCCAAGGCCTCGGCGCCATCGGAAGCTGCCAGGACGCGATAGCCCAACTCGGCCAGATGGGCGGCCACCAGCTTGCGCACCCAACGCTCGTCTTCGGCCAGCAGGATGGTTTCGTGGCCGCCCAGGGAGACGCCAGCGGCGGGTTCGTGCGGCGCGGTTTCCTCGCCGGCGGCACGCGGCAGATAAATCCGGAAGGTGCTGCCCATGCCCACCTGGCTCTCCACATGGATCTGGCCGCCGCTCTGTTGCACCACCCCGTACACCGTTGCCAGCCCCAGGCCGGTGCCTTCGCCGGTTTTCTTGGTGGTGAAGAACGGCTCGAAGATCCGCGCCTGCGTTTGCGGGTCCATTCCATGGCCCGTATCGTGCACCGAGATCAGCACATACTGGCCCGGTTCCAGAGAGCCGGCCGGAGCGGCATTCTCCCCTCCGGCGGCCGCGGCACTGGCTCCCCGAATCTCCACGGCGGAGGTTTCGATGGTCAGTTTTCCGCCGGCCGCCATGGCGTCCTGGGCATTCACCACCAGGTTGAGGAGCACCTGCTCAATCTGGTTGGGATCCGCGCGGACCAGCCCCAAGTCGCGGCCGGGCAGGAAGTTCAGCTCGATGTTCTCGCGAATCAGGCGGGTCAGCAAGCCGGTGAGCTGCCCGATCAGCGGGTTCACGTCCAGGATCTTGCTTTGCAGCACCTGCCCGCGGCTGAAGGCCAGCAACTGGCGGGTGAGGCCGGCGGCCCGTTCGGCGGCTTGGCGGACATCCTCCAGGCGCTGGCGCAGATCGCCCTCCAACGGCTGGTTGAGTGCCATTTCGATCTGCCCGCCGATCACCGTCAGCAAGTTGTTGAAATCGTGGGCCACCCCGCCCGCCAGTTGCCCCACGGCTTGCATTCTCTGGGCCTGGCTCAGCCGTGCTTCCAGGCGTTTCCGCTCGGTAATATCCTCGGAAAGGATGTCCAGGCAAATAATCCCGCCGCCCGAGTCGCGGACCGCCCGTCCGCCAATGCGGACCTCGACGGGATTGCCGCCGCGTCCTACCCAGGTGGTTTCCACCCCTTGGACCGTCTTGCCCCCGGCCAGCTTCCCGCGCAACTCTTCAAATCGCTCGGGCGAAACGAAAATCGAGGGTAATTCCCGCTCCAGCAGCGCCGATTCCGACTCCGGTTCGTAGCCCAGCATCTCCATCATCGCCCGGTTGGCCTGCAGGATCTGGCCGTTGGCGCTGGTGCGGCAGATGGCGTAAGGGGCATCTTCGATCAGCAGCCGGTAGTTCTGCTCGGACAGGCGCAAAGCTCGCTCGGCCGCCGCGCGGCCGGTGCCTTCCAACGCCACGCCCAGCACTCCAGCCACCTTGCCACCGGGACCCAGCAGCGGCTCCACGTGAGCCTCGATTTGCTGGCCCTCGATGGCGGCGTGAAACGAGCAGCTCTGGCCCTGAGCGGCCCGCCGGTGGGCTTCGAGCGGTTTCTGCTGGGGGCCGGCGAACAGGATGCCGATCGGCTTACCGGTGCATGCGGAGGGCGAGATGCGCAAGGAGCGCAGCCCCGCTCCGGTCAGCGCGGTGAGGCGAAGTTCCAGGTCGGTAGTCCAAACGACGCCGGCGATTTTCGGGAGGAGCGAGAGCAGCGAGCTCAGGGCAGCGCATCCGGATGGCTCGGGATTCTCCGGATGGAGGTCTCCTGAGAACACGTCCATGCCTCTTAAACTAGCAGCTTTCGGGCAGCGCTACGGTGCGATCGCCGGTAAACCCGTACACCCGCGGGCAGTGCTGTGCGAAGACCGACAGTTTGGGCGCCTAGGCAGGCGACTTCGCCCTGTGCCAAGGCTTGCTTTTGCGGCCGGGCAAAACCCGCTCCGGAGACGGTGCCTGGCTACAGCGCCTCGAAGTACAGGCCGCGTTTGGGGTCGCTGTAGAGCACGAATGTGGATTGGGCGCCTGGGGCCAGCAGGATTGGACGGGTGGGGGTACCCTGCACGGATACGGGAACCAGGTGGCCGCGGTTCATGTGCAACAGGCCCTCCCCTTCCGCCGCAATCACCACATCCAGCCGCACGGGGCCGGCTCCGTTTTGCGAATAGAGGACCGCCCCGGCGGTGGGCCGGGCTTCCAGGGTAAAGGCGGTAAGTCCCAGTGGGCCAACAGGTTTACCGGAGTCGTCAAACTCCGCTTCGACCAGGGTGCAGGCGTGCGTACGGTTGTCCGGCACCGCCAGAACGCCCACCATAGAGGGGCCCGAATCGCCGGCGAATAACGCCGGCGGCGCATCGCCCAGCAGGCGGGCCTTTTCCACCCGAACCGATTGGAACGGCTCCAGCCGGCCGGCTTCGGTATAGCGGGAATGGAAGATTTCGAAGCCCCATGGGTGCTGCACGGTGAAGGCCACATGCCGGGTGCTCCCACGGCTTACAGGCGCCAGAGTGGCAGTAATGGCGGCCGGTTCAGCGGGCAAGCGTTCCGTCCAGGCGACTCTGGCCGCGGGGTCCTGGCCGGCCGGTCCGCTCGAAAACTCCACCAGCGAGATCTCCCGGCGGTCGTGCGAGACCGCCAGAACCTCCACCGGTCCGCCGGTCGTTTTCAGGGGTGGCTGCACCAGGTAGGCCGGCGCCATTGGCAAATCCAGCGAGAGCGGCTGGCTCATCACACTGCTGAGAGCCTTGATGGACCGGCCTTCGCGCCACACGATCCACTGCAGCAACTCGTTGAAGTAGGGCGCGTTGCGCCACGGAGCGGCCACATCGGTGGCATCCGCGCCGGCCGTGGCGCGATGGATCGGCTTTTCGGTATCCATCTCGGAAATGTCGGGCCTGGTCTCGTCGAACCGCAGCGAGTACACTCCGGCCGAGTGCTCCCCATGTTGAATGAAGACCACCTCCCCGGTGGCGGCTTCAAACGGCCGCACCCCCAGGCCGAGGTGTACCGAGGACGGGGCCATCGGATGGACCTGGAACCGCGCCTCCTTACTGGTGGCCTGGGCGCCTTGATAGGCCAGCAGGGTGCGGATGCGGTATTCGCCGGGATCGGGAACCTGAACCACCGGGGTAATCGGCGCGAAGCCCTCCCAAGTGGCGCCCGGCTCGATGCGCACGCGCGGAGGAGGCGGCGGCGCCAGCAAAGGATTGCCGCTGGCTTCCCGCAAGGCCATCAGGTTGTTGAACATCCTTCCCTGTGGGAAGGCCGGCCCGATCAGGGCGATGGTGGGCTGGTCGGCGGCCGGATGCTGCGGATCGGGAAGCTCGACGGCCTCCGGCCCGGAGTTGGCGATGCGCAGCTTCAGGCCGATTCGCTCACCCGGAAGGTAATCCGTCTTGTCGGGAATGGCTTCATAGGAAAGCATAGGTTCAGGTCCTCCCTGGTAGAGCGGCGCCTGCCGCACGGCCGAGCCCAGGAGCAGAGGCAGAAGTCCGGCGGCGAACGGAATGGAAAGCGACCGAAGCGGCTGGCTCATGATTAGGGCTTCTTATTCTGCGCGGCCACATTCTGCAGTAGAGCGGAGGCGCTGTTGGGGCCGGCATCCCAACCGCGCAGGCGCAACTGGCAGAGGCCGCAAAATGCCGGGCGCGGACGGTTGTAGCTCATGATACAGCCCGCATCGGCAGAATCGTGGCGCAGCGGCTGTTCCCCTCCGGCGTTTTGCGAGTGGGGCATGAAGAGATGGTGCCCGATCTCATGGACGAAGGTATCTACGCGGGCGTTCCAGAAGGCGAAACAGCAGAGGTTCCGGGTGGCGCCGGGAACGTCCAGCGCCGCGCCGTTGATGATATTCATTCCCGGCACGTCGGTGACCCCGGCGGCGGCCACCACCACGGCCTGCTCGGAGGCCATCTGGTCGAACTGGATGATGGTGATGCCATCGGCGGCGGTGGTCGGGGTGGTCAAGGTGTTCAATGCGCTCACCAGGGCGATGGAAGGCGAAGTCAGGATGGACTTCAGCTTGTTCACGTAGTCCATCTGGTTGCTGATCCCGTGGCTATTGAGCCAGTTCGCGCCGCCGGCCGGATTGGCCGCGGTGTTGAAGGTGGTGTTCACCTGAGCTACGAAGGCGGCAAAAGTCCGGGTCAGGAAGCTCGACGCGGTGGTGGAGTGGTCGGCGTGGGCATCCACGCACAGGTTTTGGGTGATCATGGCGTCGCCGGAGCTCGCCAGAGCCGCGTTGGCGGCGGCGGTATACCCGGCTGTGGGCTGCTCGAACCGGTCCGCGGCCTTCATCTTGTCCAGGACCTCGACGTACGGCTCATGGTACAAGGCCTGGATGGCCGGTAGGTTGGCGGTGACGAACTCGGCGATGGACAGCTTTTTACGGATATAGCGGGTGATGTGCAACTCGCGCCAGACCTGGAATGGTCCGGTGTCAGCCTTGAGTGCGGCGGGCGCCACCAGCGGCTCGTCCTTCACGTCCAGGACGATCACCTCCTTGCCGGTGTTGTCCAACTTGGTTTCATAGGCCAGGTAGACGGCGATCTTGTAATTGTCGCCGGCCATGCGCGCGGGGCGGAACAGCACGCCGGTCTGCCCGATCATCTTGCCCTTGGTCCAGGCGTAGCTGAAGGAGGCCCACTTGCGGACGCCGCAAACCTCCACCGTGAAGGGGAAAATGTGCTCGTCGAGGGCCGGCTTTTGGGTGGCATAACCGGGACCGGCGGGAAAGACGCTGACCGCATCGGGTCCCCTTTTGCCGTCGCGGTCCTTGTGGCAGTTGCTGCCCTTCGGATAGGTGTGGTCCTTGGCGGCACGGGCCGGATCGGTGCCGTTGCGGAAGTAATCGATGGAGCTTTTGAGAAAGGCTTTGGGTGCGGCCTGGGACTGGTGGGCATCCGCCTGGGTGCCGTTGGGGTCGGTATCCTCCCAATCCCACAGGAATTTGACCTTGCCCAAAGCCTTGGCGCCCGGTCCGTCTTCCAGCTTCACTTCGCTATCGTCGGAGGCCAGCAGGCGGATCTTGGCGATCACCGGAATCCGGGCGCCGTCGTCCCAGACGGTCTGGTATTGGACGAAGCCGGAATTGTCGTTCATCTCGGCGCTGGCGGTTTTGAATATGTTGCTGACGAGGAAGACCTGGAGGGCTTGGGCCGCACCCGAGGCCGGCAATCCCGCGGTCTTGACGGCCTGGTAGAGGTCGTTGTCGAGAGTCTGGCGCGGGGCGGAGACACCGTCCGTGGGAACCGCCTCCACGGGACCGAGTTCGAGTTCCAGCTTCTTCAGCAGGATGTGGAAATAGGTCCAGGCGGTGCGAACGGTGGGAGGGGCCTCTCCATCGCTGGCCGTGAGACGGAGCTTGTAGGGGCTGTGCTCGATGGTGATGTAGCCATCGATGAAATCCGCGAAGATGGTGTTGTCGGCGGGGAGGGCGGTGAGGTCCTGCTGCATACCCTGGCCGGATTGGGTTCCGGCCTGCGCGGCGGTGGCATCTTTGCTCACCCGGCCGTCGAATTTCAGGGTGTGCTTGCCGTTCAGCAGGGCGTCGGGGCCGAGTTTGGCCAGGTCGAGGGTCCAGAGCGGCGGTTCATTGAAGCGGCGGAACAACTCCAGTTTGAGCGTCTGGATCAAGGCGAAAGGATCGTCGAGTTCGTAGGTGAGCTGGATGGTCTCCTTTTCGGGCACGAAATGATAATCGTCGGCGCCGCCGCCGGCGCCGGTCTGGGGCGCATCGTCGGGAAGGTAGCAATTGCTGGATTTGCCGGAGCTGGTCAGATGAATGCTGACAATCCAGAAGTCCGGGACGCGCAACCGGTTGAGGTGCGTCAGATCGTAAGCGGTGCGGGCGACGTGTGCCGTTCGTTGCATGGTTAGTTATCGTGGCGGGTGCCGGCATCGTCCTGAATGTCGGCCGTTTTCCCGGAACCCTTGGCGTTCTTCTGATAGAAAAGCTGATACGCCTTCACCGCCCTGGTGACCTTGGCGGCATCGGACCCGATGTCGCAGCCGAATCCCAGGTTGTGCAAGCGCGCCAACGTGCCCTGCGGGGTCTTGACCGGCGGGAGACCGCCGACGTGCAGGTCCCAGGTCTCCACCTGCGCTTTGAAGTCGGGCGCGGGCATCTTGTCCTTGTAATCCGTGGCCACGATCACCGGCGGGTAAGGCGGAGGGTTGGCCGGGGGTGCGGGCGCGGGCGCAGGCTGGGCGGGCGCCGCCGTGGCATCCTTCATGGTGACTTCCAGGCTTCCGGACTTATCGCCCGGCTTGAGGACGGTAAGTTCGATCAGGCCATCGGCGGCGGTGGTGCCGTTTTGCGCCGTGGGGGCTTTCAGCTCCCATTTCTTGCCGCTGAGCGGGGCGTTGTTCCTGTCGATCAGCACCAGGCGCACCTTGAAGGGCTTTCGGCTCCTCACCACGAAGGTCCAGGTCTGGTCCACGTTCTTGTGAACCAGCTTGACCTTCTTGTTGGGCGCCTTCACCACGTCGCCAAGGGCCAGCATGTTGGGGTTAGGCCGGTTTTTCTTCAGCGCGGCGTTTTGGGACTGATCCCAGATGGAGTGGTAGTTCCGGAAACTCAGGCTGTCGGCAATGCTGAGCAGGCAATCGCCTGATGCCACCGGAGGCGCGCCAATGACCGAAGAGGCAGGGTCGGCCGCGCCGCCCTGGGGCCACCATTCCACGTCGTACAGGCTGGGAAAAGTGAAGTCGCAGGTGGTGCCGTCGTAGATGGTCTCGGTTTTGTAGCTGCCGTCCGGCTGTAGCGTGGCGCTGGAAAAATCCACCGAGAAGGAGGCGCCGTCATTGAACTCGCCGTTCACGGTGACGTCCTTTACCGGTTTTCCATCCTGGTCCACAACCTTGACGCCGATCCAATGTTTGGGCTTGGGGGCTTTTGTCTTGGCCGCGGGCGGGCCGGTCTTGGCGTTGGCGTCGGCCACGCTCGCGTCGTTCTTCTTGGTCTGCTGGTCGTCCGATTCGTCTCCGCCGCCCCCACCCGAGGATGGGCTGGTTACCTGAAAATCGGGCTGGCGGATCACCAGTTCCTTGGTAGCCAGGCGCCAGGCGATGGTGTCGATCACCTCGTCGTCGGTGAACCGCGAGACCGGGTCGGTGGATGTGAGGATCTGGCGCATCTCCGACATGATTCGGAGGTCGAACCGGTACAGCCGGAGAAATTCCTCAAGCGGCGTTCGGTCGAGCAGATCGAAGCGGCGGTCTTTCGGTGTGGCACGCCACGAGGCCAGGATTTCCCAACGTCCCTTGGGCGGGTCGAACATAAGTTTGGAGTCACGCTATCCGCCGAAAAGCACGGGACGGGGCGATGGACGACCGGCCTTTCAGGACGGCCCCAGGTTCCCCGCCGCGAGTTCCAGGACCACCCCTCAAGTCCTATAGCGGTCGTTACGAAAGCAGTATACACCCGCCGGGCCGGGAATCCCGCGCGCTTGGGGAAATCGGGTAAATCGGGGCAATCGGCGGGTTGGAAGCACCCGGCGCCGGCGGGTGCAATCGGCTGGGTGGGATTGCAGCCGGCGCCCCCGAGATGAGCGTACCTGCACGGCATTGGGGCAGCCGCGGCATGGGCCCGCACCCACGGCGGACGCTACCGATCGGCATCCGCCTTTTACCCTGATGCGATCGGGTCTCGTGCCATCGGCGCGAAGGCGTGTGCGCGCCCTCGGCGGCGGCTGACGAAATCCATTGCCGGGTAATCGATGCTGGGCGACAATGGGGTGTTCCGGCCGGGCGGGGCGCGGCCGTTCTCACACCAGCAGGTTATAGGCATGGCAAACCAGTTCATCGATCGGATGGAGAAGATCCTCTGGCCGCAGGACGACCGGCGGGACATCTGGATGATCCTGGATTGCGCCCGCGACCGGCGGGTGTATTCGTCCCTGCTCAGCTCGTACCTGGAGTATTCCTGTCTCTACGCCGGCGACGTGGCGCCCGCCCTGGAGGTGGCCGCTCCGCACCTGGTGCAGCTCGAACACCAGGACAAATATACGCGCCGCATTCTGGAAGGCGCCTGGGGCAACAGTTGGGGCGTGCTGCTCAAGTGCGATGCCAGCCTGGCCGAGTTGCGCCGGCACCTGCGCCATTTCCTGATCGCAAAGGACCCGCAAAGCCAACGCCTGGTGTTTCGCTACTACGATCCGCGGGTGCTGCGGGTGTACCTGCCCACCTGCTTTGGGGACGAGCTCCGCACCCTGTTCGGCGGCATTCAGTTCTTCTGGACCGAGGGCCAGGCTCGCGGTGAAATGCTGGAGTTCGGCCTGGATGGCGACCGCCTGGTGCAGCGGACCCTCGGTCTGGATGGAACCTCTGCCCAAGCCCCGCCGGCAAGCCGCGGGCTGCGCGCAGTTCCGTTTGTGGGCCGCATGCCCCGGCGGTACGCGCCCTTGACGATCCGCCATGCGCAAATGGCGGCCTTCTCGCGGCTGGAAGTGGAGAAATTCGAAGACTGGATGGTGGCGCACCTGAACAAATTTTTTCCCCGGCAGGCGCAAGCCGCGGGCGAGACGCAGCTTCGGGAGACCATCCAGCACGGGATGCAGCGGGCAGCCACTTACGGAATCACGGCCCGGCGGGAGGTATGCAAATACCTCGATCTGGCGATCGTATTGGGGCCGGACTTCGATACCGATCAGGGCACCCGCTGGGCAGCCCAAATCCTGGGGCAATCGGGCAGCCCGGCTGTGAAAATGCAGAGCCTGCTGCGGGCGGCCAAGCAACGCCTCGGGAACCGGTAGCCGCGTATGTCGCCCAACCCCACTCCGCCTCCGCCGCCCCCGCCGCCGCCGCCCCCGCCGAGGTCAACATCGCAGGCGCTCGACGCCGCCTCGCAGGACGCCGATGCGAACGCGGGCTCGGGAAACGTCGGCGACCCCTCGACTCCGTGCCCCTATGCGGCGCCCAGTCCGACGCCGCAGCCCACACCGGCTCCAACCCCCGCTCCCACTCCGGCGCCCACGCCCGCGCCAACGCCGAAACCCACACCAACCCCGACTCCCACGCCGGCACCGACGCCAACGCCAACGCCAACGCCTACGCCGACTCCCACGCCAACACCGACACCGACACCAACGCCCACGCCCACGCCAGGGCCCCTGTGGGTTCGTCTCAATCTGACGGCAGATCAGGCCTCCGGCGAAACCGGAAGCTTACGGCTCCAGGGCGGCGGATACAACAAAACCATCCCCATCGCCAGCGGCTTTCAGAAAAACCCGGACACCGACGCGACCGTGGACGTGCTTTTTGAGAACGTCCCCACGACTGCCAGCTATTCGCTGACGTACATCGCAGGCGATGGAACGGAGTCCAACCTCGTCCAGGGCGCCCCGTTCCACAGCCTGAAAGACGACACGCTACCTTCGGGGAGCGGCGAGGATCAGTAAGGCACGGCTAATTATTGAAGTTGGGCATGTTATTGGAGGTCAGAGATGGGTTTGCTTGAGGACATGATTCGGGCGCAGCGGCGATTGGCGGGTCCGAACCGCCCCGGAGCCACGGTGCACGCCACGACGCCATCCCTGACGATTACGTCGGAGACCACCGCTACGGTTCCATCGAACCAGGCGCGAACCAAGATTGGAGTGGGCGAATCGGTCACCCTTACGGTTGCGGGTGGGACGGGCACGCCCACGTGGGCAATGAGTCCGTCCCAGGGAACGCTTGTGCCCACCTCGGGCGCGAGCGTGACTTACACGGCTCCCGACCGGGCGAACACCGTCACCATCACGGCCACCGCCGGGGGGTCGGCTACGATCACTTTCACCATCGTGGAACCGTCGGACGTGAGCATGCATCGGCGACCCAATACCCTGGGACACCACACCATCAACCACGCCTCGACGGGGCTGGTGGCGGACGTCTTCATCCTGCCGGCGGACGTCTCGTTTGAAAACTGCAGCGTCCAGGAGAGCGATGTAAACGCGGTCGGCAGCGGTTGTTTCCAGGCTTATTATGCGAGCCATCCGACCGGCCACCAACCCAACGCGAGTCCGAGCTCGGTGGGGCCGCCGGATAACGACACCAGCGGCTCCCGAGTGTCCATCCCCGACTTATTGGACTGCTCTTCCAGCAAGTGCGCGGGAGGCTGGAGCTGGACGATTCCCTGGAGTTTTCAGGTTGGATCGGGCGCGCAGAAGCAATTCACCAGCGTGGTTCAGCAGATCACCATCACGGCGGCGGGAGACGCCACCATCAGCAAAGCGGGCGCCACTAACACCACGGCCTACGGCGCTGCCAGCGAAGCGGACCCGCTGTTCAGCTCGCCTTGATTGCGGCGGAAGCGCGGAGGCGCGTTGCTTCGTGTAGGGGCGCTATCGGAAGGAGAAGGCGAATATGGATCTCGACAGTACCATAGAGCAGGTCGCCGGGCGCCTGGACGCTTATCGCAAATCCGGCGACGTGGCGGAATTGCGAAAAGCGGCCGGCCTCATCGCGGGCATCGCGGTTCGCCAGATCGCCGATCCCGAAGAGCGCGAACAGGCTCGCAGCACCAAGCTCGGGTTGTGGCTCACGCTGCTGGATTTCATCGACTCCAACAAGGACCCGAAATTCGACCCCGCCGACATGCCGCGGGCGCGAATACCGGTTCCCGATACTCCCATGAAGCCGGGTTTTCCGGTCAGGGTCCCCGAGGGCATTGCCGATCCCGCGGTGCGGCGGAAGTACGCCGAGGCGGTCGCAGCGAACGCCGAGAAGACCAGGCGCTACCGTTTGCAGAAAGAGATCCGCCAGATCGACCGGGAACTGACGCCCCGCGCCGAGGCATACATTACCGGTCAATACCCGAAGTCGGCGAAAAACCGGAAGGACGTCGACACGGCGGTGGGCCAGTTTATCCAAGACCCCGGGCGCGCGGCGCACATTCGCTCCCTGGTGGCGCCGGCGGAGCGCTGAGTTCCGCCGGTTCACGACAGGCGCCACATGACGGAGGTATCCATCGTTCTTCCCGCTCACAACGAGGGGCCCCGGCTGTGTCAAACCCTGGCGGCCATCCGGGACACGGTGCAGGTGCCTTACGAAGTCATCGTGGTGAATGACGGCTCGACGGATTCGGGCTGCGATGCCCTCCGTACGGGGCCGGACGCCGGCACGCCCTTCGAAAACCTGGTGCTTGTGGACTTGCCGCAGCGCCGCGGCGTGGCGGCCGCGCGGAATCTGGGCGCTGAACGAGCGCGTGCGCCGGTCCTGGTGGCCATGGACGCCCACTGCATTCCCCGCCCCGGCTGGCTGGAGCCGCTTCTGGAGCAACTGCACCAACCCGGCGTGGGAATTGTGGCTCCGCAAATCAGCAGCGTGGAATGCCCGCAGGCGACCACCTTCGGCCTGACCATCCGCGACCGGGAGTTGGGCGTTGGCTGGCTGGGCCGGCAGGCCGACCGCCCCTACCCGGTGCCTCTGGCGGGATGCGCCTGCCTGGTCATGCGGCGGGAATTCTTCGAAGCCGCGGGCCGCTTCGACGGCATGCGCAGCTATGGAATGGAAGACGTGGAGCTATGCATCCGCACCTGGCTGCTCGGGTATTCTGTGATCATGGTGCCGGGGGCGGAAGTGGCGCATTGGTTTAAGAAGAATCCTTTCCCGGTGAACTGGCACGATTACGTGTACAATCGCCTGCGAACCGCCGTGCTGCACTTTGACGGCGACCGGCTGAAGCGGATTCTGGCTTCGCTCCAGGGCAAGCCGGCGTTTGCCGATGCCGTGGCCAGCCTGCTGGCGGGCGATATCTGGGAGCGCCGCGAGCGGACGCGGCAGCACCGCCAGCACGACGCCGAATGGTTCTGCCGGAAATTCGAGATCGCTCTATGAGCCGCCTGAGCGTAGTGGTCATCAGCCTGAATGAAGGCGAGGCGCTGCGGCGCACCGTCGAGAGCCTGCAAGCCAAACTGCCCGAGCCCTGGGAAATCATCGTAGTGGACGACGGCTCGACAGATGGCAGCGCCGGCTTCCTGGGCGAAGGGCGTCCGGGCGTGACGCTGCTGCGCCCGCCGGCTCGCCTGGGCGTGGCAGGAGCGCGCAATTTCGGCGCGGCCCACGCCACTGGAGACGTCCTGGTGTTCAGCGACGCGCACGTGCTTGTGCGGCCGGGTTGGGCGGAGGCGCTGCTGGAGATTCTGGCGCGCCCGGAAGTGGGCG
>DATJRE010000459.1:0-8511 GCA_035505095.1 Bryobacteraceae bacterium
CCTGTGAAAGTCCCTGTAGCGCCGCAGTCGGTCAAGTCCAGTAGCCCCGGTGCGGCTGATCTGATTGGTGGGCCCTGTAGGATTTGAACCTACGACCAACGGATTATGAGTCCGCTGCTCTAACCGCTGAGCTAAGGGCCCGTACGTTTAAATTCAGTCGCTTGGGAGGATTTGCGCGCGGTGTCTCTTTTGGTTGTAGGGACTTTTGCAGGGACCGTGGAGCCTCCGGCCGCCTCCGCCTTGCCTTCGGCCTCCGCCTGCTCGTACTTCACCGCGTTCAGCTTTTGCCGCCGCGAGACGGTAACGCTGCTGTGCCCGGCAATCCGCATTATGGTGAAGGCGTTGGCGCCAGCTTCCCCAATGCGAGTCAACATGGTATGCCGTAACGAATGTACCACGAAGTCTTGGGGGCAGTTTCAGCGAGGCGCGGATGAGCTTGTGCTGGTGGTCGAGGGAGGTCCCGAGAATCGGCGGGGACGGCACATCGCCTGGCCCGCCTCCCGCTCTCCGGCCGGCCCGCCAAATTAGCCGCCCGTCAGACCCTTATACTCCGTGGCGAATTTACATCCGTGGCGAATTCTGCTGCCCTAATTCTGCTTTATGGTGGAAAAACTTCTTCTCCAGGTCCGGCCAGAACTCCGAGGTCAGGTTCCCCACCACTCCTCCGAACAGGCTGGTCTGCAACCTGCCGGCCATCACGCCGCCGTTCCGGCTGGGCGCCGGATAATACAGGTTGGACGCCCCGATGCCCATCATCATCCCGAAAATGCCCGACGAATTGAATACTTCGTGCCCGGCATCGTTATGACACACTACCAGCGCCTTCAGGGCATACGCCACGCGGGCCGGTATCTTCGAACCGGGACCTTTGCGGAAATAACGCGGGTCCTGGTGTAGCACCACCGCCAGCAAACCGGCGCTGAACACGTTCTGCGACCCGAAATCGGCCACCGCCGCGGCAAATCGTTCGCTATACGCCACCCCGCCCACACCGTATTTGGGAGTCTGGTTGGCAGCCTGCGAAAAACCCGCGGCCATGGCCGCGCTGGCGATATTGAATGGGTCCACCGTCTCCTTCCAGGCCAGCAGCCATTTCTGGCCCGCCGTCAGAGGCTTCGTATCGGCGCTGGGAACGCGCACCGTTTGGTAGTCCGGCATCACTTTCATGATGCGCTCTTCGTTAAACGGGTCGGTGTGCGCCGGCGCCACCGGCACGGGGGCCACCGGAACCGGCGCGGGCGCAGTAACCGCGGAATCGGCGGGTGCCACTTCCTGCGCACAGGCAGCCGGCGCAGTCAACAAACCCATCAGGAGCAAGGAAGCACCGGGTGGCACCGCCCTCCACCCAGCCATTCTGCGAACCCGGTTGCGGACTGCTGAGGGACTCTGGTGCCGATCCACAGAACTTCTCCTTGCGCGCTTAGGCGCACGAAATCGTCCCGCAGTTACCGTGCAAAAGTGTTACCTCGCCCGGTTCCCTTTAGTATCTGAGGATTTAGCTCTAAATAGCTATGAGCCAGTGTGGTTACTTACCACAATCCGGCCAGCTTCCACCAGAGCGGGCCAATCCCCATCCAAATCACCAGGTTGACCAGCGAGATATAGAATCCGACCCGCCACCAGTCCCCCTGCCGCACATACCCGGCCCCAAAGAAGACCGGCGCCGACCCGGTGCCATAGTGCGTCATGCCCGCGTTCAGATTGGAGAAATAGGCCAGCGGCAGCGCGCCCAGCAAGGGCGGCACGCCCGCCGCCAACGCCGCTCCCAGGAAGCTGGAATAGAGCGCCGTGACCTGCGCGGTCATGCTGGCGAAGCTATAGTGGATATACAGGTAAGCTGTCACCAGCGCGCCCAGCGCCAGCGGCCACGGCCACCCGCCCATGGCGTGAAACAACTGGCCCGAAAGGATGCGAACCACTCCCGCTTGGTTCAGCTCGCCGGCCATCATCAGCAGCGGAGCGAACCACATCAGGGCATCCCAGGCCCGCCGCTCGTCCAGCAGTTCATCCCACGTGAGCACCCTCGCCAGCAGGATGGCCGAAAGCCCTGCCAGCGCCACGAAAGTGTTCGAAATGCCGTGCCAGGGAGAAGTTACCCACCCGGCCATAACGCCCAGCAAAATCGCCACCAGGCGCTTTTCCCGGCCGCTCAGCGGGCCCATCCGGTGCAACTCCGCGGCGGCGAATTCCTGCGCCGGAGCGGTATCGTGAATCTCCGGCTGCACCAGCCGCCGCAACAGCCACGGCACCGCCGCCAGGGTCAGCAGGCCCGGCAGGCAGGAACCCCGGAACCAGCGCAGCCAGGTCAGGTCGATGTGCCCGATCTGCCGCGCGAAGTCCGCGATCAGCGGGTTGGCCGCCATCCCGGTGAGGAACATGGCCGACCCCACGTAGGTGGTGTGGAATGAAACCAGCATCAGGAACGAGCCGATGCGCCCCGCGGTGGGCCCCGGTTCCGAGCCGAACGCCGCCGCCACGCTGCGGGTGATGGGGAAGATGATTCCCCCGCCGCGCCCCGTATCCGACGGAATAAACGGCGCCAGCACCAGGTCGGCTGCCGCCAGTGAGTAGGCCAACCGCAAGGGAGTGCGCGCAAAGCGGCGGATGAACAGGTAGCCGATCCGCGTCCCGAGTCCGGTGGCCGTCACCGCGCGGGCGAACAGGAACGCCGACACGATCAGCCATACCGTGAGGTTCGCAAACCCGGAGAGCACCCGGGCCGGTGCCACCGTCCCCGTCAGCGCCAGCAGGGTCATCGCCAGCAGCGCGCTGACCCCCATGGGCACCGGCTGCGCCACCAGCGCCACAATCGTGGCGACGAATATCGCCAGCAGATGCCGCTGCGCCCCGCTCATGCCGGCTAGCGGCAGAAAATAGAGCGCCACTCCCGGCAACAGGACGGCTGTCCACCGCCACAAAACCGTTCGCGTGAGGCGACGCGCATGTTCTTCGAGGCGGGGAGCGGCGGCCGGCACCTCCCCAATTCTACATAACCGCCCCACCGGCCGCCGCGCCGCTCGCCTTCCGCAGTACGGCAATCCGTGCGCCCCTCCAGCCTTTTCGAGTGCGCCAACCCGTACGGCCGCTCCTCATCCGGCTCAGCCGCACGGCGCACCGGCCGCCTCCTCCAGTGCGGCAATCCGTGGAACGCGCCTGCCTTTTCGGGTGCGCCAACCTGTACGGCCCGTGCGGCTCACCCAGCCGCCGCGGCGCCCCTCCCATTGCGTCAATCCTCACACCCCGCCTGCCCCTCAAACCAAATCCTTTGTGCGGCGTCGCATTATATCTGTTACTGCGACCGGTTCTGTGATATAGTTTGGCCCTGATCCGGGGAGGGGTACCATGTCCCGAGTCCAAGATATCGTGAAGAATCGCGAACTCTTCCACGTGGAAGAGGATCAGACCGTGGCCGAAGTGGCCCGGCAAATGACGGACCTCCATGTTGGAGCCATCCTGGTACTCAACCGGGGCCAGCTTCGCGGCGTTTTCAGCGAACGCGACCTCATGAAACGGGTAGTGCTCGAGAGGCTCGACCCCGAGGGGACGCCCGTGCGGGACGTCATGACCCAGGCTCTCGCCACCATCGACGAGGGAGCCAGCGTCGAAGACGCCCTCGTGGCCATGGAGTCCCATAACTGCCGCCACCTGCCGGTCACCCGCGGATCTCGCGTGGTGGCCTTCCTTTCGATGCGCGACCTGATGCACTACGAGCTGGCCTTGAAAAACGAGGAACTCCACCATATGCGGGCCTACATCCACGGCAGCGCTTGAGCGACGGCATCATCGTTTTTGCCCACGGTTCCCGCATCGAATCGGCCAATCAGGCCGTCCGCGACGTGGTTGCAGTCATACTGCGCCCAAATGGTCCCTACGAGCACGTGGAGACGGCCTTCCTGGAACTCGGCACCCCCGATTTAGCCGGCGCCGCCGCGCGTCTGGCTGCCGCCGGCGTCCACCGCATCGTGGTCATCCCGTACTTTCTCACCCTCGGACTGCACCTGGAGCGCGATCTGCCCCGCCTGGTCAAAGAAACCGCCCGTCAGTTCCCGGGCATCGATTTCCGGGTCACCCAGCCCCTCGATGGCCACCCTGCCCTGGCCCAGATCCTGCTCGACCGCGCCCGCGAAGCCTTAGACTGAGGCCGGCGTGGGGCCTCCCCAGGCCGCAGAGGCGCCGACCCAATCCTCCTCCGCGTTGCCTCCGCCGTTTCCCCCCGCCCACCCGAATTTTGCCCCCAAACCGGCGCAGTTTTCGAAGCGCCCGATTCAATGGCAAGCGGCCCCCTCGCCAGGATGGGAACTGCACGGCCGAGTGAAGGCATGGCTATCAGAAAGAGTGCCTCGGTCCGTCACCGCCAAGCCAATGCAGGATCGGAATGGCAATATCGGAGGCGGACGAAACGAGCAGGGCTTTCCACGCGAGGCTGCAGTATCCGCGTATCGGCTCCAAACGATACGCCTCGAAAACCGTCTCAGCCTGTTGCCCGCGGCGGCACCTCGGGCAGAATCTTGCCGCAGCCCAGTGCTCCGGCCGCCCCGCTTCGGCCGACCCAAACGGCCGCAGGCTGCGCGGTGTTCAAATCCATCGGGCAGATTGGCCCTTGCGGGAGCGCCACCGGCGCCAGGCTCGGGCGGCCCGCCACACCCTCCAATAATCGGCGGATTGGTTACACTCTTGCTCTGCCCAGCCGCGGTCTGCAGGGCGCCGGTGTCCTCGCCCCGGCGGCCTTCAAACCTTGTGCCGGTCGTAATCGAACGGCTCGTCCAGCAGATGCAGCGCCGCTTCCCCTTCCCGTGGAAGGTACACGGTCTTCAAAGGGGTGCGCGGGAAATCCGTCAGTTTCCGCTCCACTGGGCCGTCGTCCGTCCACTCGTAAACCGGCACCTCCCACGGATTGAACGTATCGCTGAGCCCGCGCTCCTTGGCGATGCGATACAGGTGGACATTGCCCGGCTCGTGGCCGCCCAGCCACAGGCCGATCAGGTCCACGCGGAACTTGTCCTTCCCGAACACCACCATGTTGGCCAGGTGATCTTCGCCCACGTAGAAGCCGTCCCCATCCCGCCCGTAAATGCCCTCGATCATGGCCAGCCCGGTCTTGAGGACGCTCATGTTATCGCAGGTCTTCTGCGCCCAGATCTCCTGCTCCACCGGCCTCAGGTGCGCACCATTGGCTTGCGACCCGGCCGTGTCATAGCGGCTGTACCCGAGCTTTTGATGCCGCTGCAGCGCCCGGTTCACCAGGCTCTCGACCCGCGGGTTGATCTCCGGCTTCACCGCCTCGGCGGGATTCAGGATGGACGGCCAGCCGCCGCAGAAGTTCGTGAACGGGTGCGCCACCAGCCCCTGCTCGTTCTTCACCGTCAGCGTCAATCCCATGCTGTGGCCCTTCCACTTGGCGATATTCAGCAGCCACGTGCCGGGCTCGTTCACCGGCGCATAATGCGGAATGCGTTGGAACACCACCCCATCGGGTACCTTGCTCCAGGTGGTCTCCCAGCCTTCGCGCAGGTGCCGCGTCCGCCGGTCCGGGTCCTGCGTCGAGATGCCCAAGCGCTCGTTGATGTCCAGCAGCCCGCGCAGATTCCAAGTCGCATAGGAGGTGGAATCGATAAACGTAAACCGGCCGATCCCCAACTGCTTCAGGCCCAGGATCAGACCCTCATAAAACTGCGGGTCGGTACCAGTGCCGAACAGTTCCTCCGCCGATCTGCCGCGCGGCGCCAGACTCGTGGCGTTCGGCTTCAGGACGATACGGTGGTCAATCGGAATCCCACTCGGGCCGCTCGCAACGAAAATAAGCTCCGCCAGCCGCAGGCCTTCGCGCCGCTTGGCATCGCCATCCATTTTCTGCGGAACGTGGGTGCGCCGCACAAAAACGGCCTTGGGGTTGCGTTCGATGAATGGATGCGGAGCGAAGTAGCGCGGCGTTCCGCCCCAGGCCCGCGGCGCCGCCATCGGGGCCACCGCCGCAACCCCGGCAGACAGCAACTCTCGACGCGATAGACTCATGACCGGCTCCTCAATTGAACAGTACTAGTGCCACACGCTTCAGCCCCGGCAGCATCACTTCGGTGGTCTGGCCGCGCCTGTAGGTGCGCAGCGGCCTTGCCTGCCCGTCGGGCCGCAAGAGCGTTGCTGAACTGAAAACGCCCCGCACGTGCGCCATCACATCGGCACGCGCGGCCGACCCGTAATTCACCACCCGAAGCACGGGCTTCGCGCGCGGGCCTGCTTGCGAGACGGTAGCCACGCCCGCCGGAGAATCCCATATGCGCACCGGCCGGCGCTCGCCCGCCAGATCCAGAACATCCAGCGCGAAATCTCCCGGATCGAGCACCGCTTGTTTGTAAGCCACGACCCGTCCGGCTCCGAGCGCATAGAATTCGCGGTCCTCAAACTCCCGCACTCGCTTCAGTCCGGGGACCTGCCACCACTCCCCCGGTTCCGTGTCCGTGACCACCGTGGCACCGGCATGAGCGTGCGATACCAGCAACTTCCGCGCCTCTGGCCCCGGCGGCCGAATCCCCGCCGCCACCACCACCACCGGCCGCCGTAGCGGGTCGGGCGCCGGGATGCGCGTAGCCGCGACCAACTCCGGCGAAACGCTTTGCCGGAACATCAGGGCGGCGATCTCCGCCGTGGTCTCGCCCGGCTCAACGAGCACCGTGATGGCTGGAAGCGGCGGCTGCCGGAAAAGCGCCTGCTGCTCCTTGAGCCACCCTGCGGTGCGGCCCATCTGCTGCCAGGCTTCCCGGGCCGCCGCATCGCCGCTTGCCAGTGCGTCCCGCAATGCCGCGTCCGGCGTGAGGATGTAGTTCCCGCCGCCCGCCCACGCATCGATCAGCGCCAGTTCGAGCGAGTCATATGCGATCATCGTGCCCGCCGAAATCCCGGCATCGCTATCCGGCAGATATCCGAGCACCGGCGCGAGGCCTGGATACAGCGCTCGCAGCAATGCTGGCAGGTACCCGTTGGCATTCACCCACGCCCTTTGCGAAGCCCCCGCCGAGAACCCGCCGCCAGCGGTACGCGAAGTAGCCTGCGCTCCCGGCCAGACGCCGGCCTTGACCGCCACCAAAGCTCCTGGCCCCACTCGCCCCGCGCCCTCTAGCCCAATCAGACGGATCGCCGCTGCGGGCAGCGTCTGCGCTCCGGCCGCCCGGCATGCCGCCGCCACGCGGTCATCCGAAGTCCTGAGCAACACCACTTCGATCCCGCCGGTCTCCAGAAATGGCGCGCAATTCGAGTCCGAATCCCACCGCAGCACGATCCGGTTCAGCAGGTCGAACCCCATCAACTCGATCCTAGCGCAAATCAGATATGCCGGTCTGAATCAACCTGGAGGGCGTAGCGACGCTGCATGCCGCCAGCCCCGTGTGATCGGGGTCCATCCGCGTGGATCGGCGGCCCATCGCCATAGTTTGACACACCGAGGTCACGGCGTAATTTCTTCGCCCGGCGCCTTCCCGTCGTCTGATTCACAGGTCCGCCCCTCCAGACGGCAGCCAGCGGTGCAATTCCGAGTGTCTTGGCGGGAGAGGTGGAGGTCCTTTTTCCAGGGGACATGCCAACCCACTATTGCATGGAGATTGCACCGGAAATCAGGATAACCGTGCAACTCATTGATTCTACTATGGCGGAGAGAGGGATTGGGAACATTGAAGCCCTAATTGGGACTGCAGGTTGCGGAGAACACGTTGCCCGGGATCCTGCAGCTACCAAGAACGCCAAGGCGCCTTGTCCGATACTGCCCGATAGCGCGCCTCGCCCGGGCAATGGCGCGTCATGGAAGCACAAGTCAGGAGAGGCCGTACGGAGATATGGTCTCCCGAGGGCCGAAGGACTCGTCGGCGGTCGCCGGGTCTACCGAAGCAATTTCATCCTCGGGCTTGGCCTGATCAGCGCTCCGGCGTACCGCCTAATCGAGCCCCGTTTCGTATTCTCGATTTTTAGCGTATCCCCAGCCACGCCTGGCACAATTCGACGCGCCGCGGCGCGTTCATATTGAGCAGGCGGACCGTGACGCGTCCCTTCGCCGTCGAGCCGGTGATGTGTCCGCCCCGAACTGCGAGGTGATCGCCCCAGACATCCTGACGAGGATTGAACAGCGCCACAATGGCACTGGTGTCGGGATCGATGCTGGTCAGATTCGGTCCTTTGTACGCATTGCAACGGTCACACGCGAGCGCTAGCCTACCTGGATCGTCAAAGCCACCATGCTGGCGAGACACGATGTGTTCAATATGAAAGGAAATGAGAGGGGTGGCATCCTGGGGTATGCGGCAACATTCGCACGCGTTCCCGGCGCGCGTGCGAACCAGCTCCTTGATGGCCGGCTCCATCTATGCCGCGTGCTTCGCAAGAAAGCGGCGGGCCTTGGTCTGTATGATGGAAATCAGGTCAACGGCTTCCACAAATTCCTTGTATTCGGCATCTTCGGCGGGCGTGAGAGTCCCCTCATTGGCCTTGCCGCGCAGTTCCCCGATTCGATCCTCCGTTTCCGGGTCC
>DATJRE010000460.1:0-10606 GCA_035505095.1 Bryobacteraceae bacterium
GCATAATCCCTTATTGCTCGCGGCCGGATTCGGGCAGGGCTCCAGTTCGATCCCCTGGTGGGGCGGGCGCCCCCTGGTCTTAAAGTTCCGGTAAGCGCCGCCAAACGTTAGCTGACTATTTGGCGCGAAAATTCAGGCTAGTGGGCGGATGCGCCGCCGCGGCCGGTCGTTGATGAGCGGCGCGTGCCGCAGCCGTGGACGCCACGCCGTGAGCATTTTTGACTACATTACCTACGAGGTGGCTCTTTGCCGTGGGTTGACATCAGTTTTGTGGAGACCGATCCGAAGCGGCCACCACTACGGCCTGTCCGACCTTTCCCCACCGGAACGCGAGGCTGTGGAAGCCGAGGCCATCTCGCTGCCGCTGGGTCTCTCCAGTCCAATTGCCGTTCGGATCTCCAGCGGGTGAAACAAGACCCTGAGTTTCGCTATGGTAGATTTCGGGGACTGATATGCCAAAGACCATCATCGTTTGTGGCCACGGGCCTGGGATCTCCGACGCGGTGGCGAACCAGTTCGGTGCTGAGGGCTTCCAGGTGGCGCTCGTCGCCAGGAGCGCCGGCAAACTCGCGAAGGCGTGCGAGGCACTCCGCACGCGAGGCGTTCCGGCCGCTGCGTTTCCGGCAGACCTCTCCGATCCGGACGCAGCCAGAGGCCTGGTAAGACGGGTGACCGCCCAGTTCGGCCCCGTCACCGCGATTCACTGGAACGCTTATGCCAACACTGCCGGAGACCTCCTGACTGCCGATGCCGCCGCGCTCCGCACCGGGTTCGATGTGAGCGTCACGAGCCTGGTCTCAACCGTGCAAGAAGCGCTGGCGGATCTAAAGGCCGCCAAAGGAGCGGTGCTGGTGACCAACGGTGGCATGGCTTTGTTCGATCCGCAGATCGACGCGATGGCCGTTCAATGGAATACCATGGGCCTGGCGATCGCCAATGCGGCCAAGCATAAGCTCGTCGGCCTGCTCAGCGAGAGGCTTCGCGCGGACGAGATCACCGTTGGCGAGGTGGTCATCCTCGGGATCGTGAAAGGCACCCTCTGGGATACGGGCAACGCAACGGTCGACTCGCGCACCGTTGCCGATACCTTCTGGGAGATCTACTCCCAACGCCAGTCCCGAGTTGTTACCCTGTCGTAATCTGCGTCGTAATCTGCCGAAACGGCCTGTGAGGGTCAAGACCTGCTCAGACAGATTGGCCGGTGGCTCTTCGGTGCACAGAGTCGAGAGCGTTGTTGAGAGTTTCGAACACACCGTGATCGGTCAGATCGCGCAGCACTTGTGCATTCAGTCCACCCGGTGTGGCATGCGCCTCCGCGAGGTCCTCGAAGCTTCGTTCGGATCTCTCCAGGCCGGCATCGGTGAGCCCCGCGAACATCATCGCCATGTACTCGCGCGCCTGCTTTTCCGGAACTCCCTTCCGCGCCACCCAAGCCGCAATGTGGCCGATAAAACCGAAATACGCCGCCATGGTCGAGGTTGCCGTGCTGAAGGCATTGAGATGGTCTTCCATCCGGATCTCGAACACACGTCCCAGCGAACCAAATAGCTGGGTAGCGGGACCACCAGGCGGATAGACCGCGGTCGGGCTTCGTCTCTGCGCGATAGAAGGCAGCGGGATCGCCCTCCAGACCCGGTCACCCGGAACCCCCATGCTGGCGAGACGGCGCGTGGGAAACCCGGCGACGATGCTGATCACGTTTTGGCCGGGAGGGAACTTGAGATCCAAAACTACCTCTTCGGCAACCTGCGGACGCACCGCCAGAACCACCGTCTCAGACGAATCCAGCACCTCCTGGTTGGAGACGCAGACCGAGACGTTGTCAAACCGGCTGGCCAGGTCCGAGGCGCGGGCGGCATTGCGCGGGGACAATCGAATGACGGGGCGCGGTCCGCCCTCGGTGCTGAGACCGGTGACAATGGCGGTGGTAATGGCGCCTGTTCCAACGAATCCAATAGGCATAGAGTTTTCCATTGTCCCAGAGAGTTCGAATCCGTCGTAATCGCAGGGATCAAACTCCCGTTCCGGGCAGTCCCCTCGGTATCACGCACCGCTCGGACATTGGTCCATCCGCCAGCCACCGAGGCGCGCCCCTCCCGAGTCGCCCGCCAGTCCCGTCACTGCCGTGCCTTTCGCTCATCCCACCACGCCCACCGCCGCCGTTGTACGATTTCATCCCCCGCCGCCTAATCCCATTGAGCTATCCCCCGGCGCGCCCGTCTTAGGGCACACTGAAAGGAACATGAGTTTTCTGGACGATCTGGAGAATAATCTCAAAAGTCTCGAATCGCGCGAGGAGGGGAACGACGAAGCCTTGCGCCAGCACCGCGACCGCGAAACCCAACGCGCCAGTGCGCAGGCCACCGCGCCCTATGCCGAGGAGCTGAAAAAAGGTCCCTTCACCGCCGAGTTGCTGCGCCAGGCCGCGCGCATGGGCCACGCCCTCCGGGTGAAGATTCACATCGCCTGGCTCGGCGCCACCCTCCGCCTGGAAGCCCGCGAGCGCCGCCTGGAACTCCGCCCCACTCCCAAAGGCGTGCTGGCCGTCTGGATCGAGAACAACCGCGAATCCCGCACCCAGCCCGTCGACCTCAAAGGCCAGCCCGACGAAATCCTCCGCGAGTGGCTTAACGCCGCCTGAGCTGGTCGCGCCCGTATCGGCACAGGCCCGGAACCGCCCGGAGTAGACCATCGGGCACGGCGGCTGCACACCTACGGCGGCCGGATCCCCCTTACCGATATTCCGAATACCAGTTGCGCGCAGCCCACTTGGGGCGATAGGCTGCCACCGGCAGATCGTCCTGCGTGCGGATGGTCCACCGCAACAGATCCGCCATCAACCGATGCTGCATCTCCAGGCTCTCCGGCTTGCCGTAGAGATTCGCCAGTTCGTACGGGTCGCGGGCAATATTGTATAGCTCGCCGTTACCCATCATGTCGAACGTCAGCTTCCAATCGCCCCGGCGCACCATCTTCAGCGTGCCGCTCTGGGTCACCGGATTCAGCTCATCGTAGGTCGGAATCGCGTCGGGATCCACCCGGCCGCGGCCCCAGTCGTCCGGAATGTGGTCGTTCGGACCGTAGTACATTCCCCCGAAGCCCACCTCGGAATAGATGGTCTCGAACTCCGCGCGCGGATACGCCTTCCCCTGCAGCATCGGCCACAAACTGCGCCCCTGCGCCCCCAGCGGGATCCCCGCCCCGATGGCTTCACACAAGGTCGGCAGCACGTCCGCGGTCGAAACGAACGCGTCCAATTTCTGCGGCCGGATGTTCCAGCCGCACCACACCATGGGGATGCGTGTCAGCACCTCCGGCAGCCCGGCGCCCTTGCGCTCCAGGCCGTAATCGCAGAAGTAGTCGCCATGGTCGGCCAAATAGAGGACCATCGTGTTCTCCGCCTTGCCGCTGGCTTCGAGGTGCCGCATTACGCGGGCCACCTGGTCGTCGATCAGCCGTAGCATCCCCAGATAGTTGGAGCGCGTACGCCGCCAGTGGTCGCGGTATCCGGGGTACGTCCTCTCTTCCAGGCCCTGCAGCCACCGCCATGGGAAGCCCTTCGTGCGGAACGTCTCCGGGCCCGCCCCGCGCGGCGGAATCGCATCGAGTGGGAACAGGTCGAAGTATGGCTTCGACACCTGGTACGGATTGTGCGGTTCCGGGAAGCTCATCCATAGCGCGAACGGC
The DNA here is from genome assembly GCA_035505095.1 of Bryobacteraceae bacterium. Classification (GTDB taxonomy): domain Bacteria; phylum Acidobacteriota; class Terriglobia; order Bryobacterales; family Bryobacteraceae; genus JOPF133. Next base: position 3,688 of record DATJRE010000460.1, read on the forward strand.
CGCTCGCCCGAAGTCTGAATAAAGTCGATGGAGTTCGAGGCAATCCGATAAGGGAATTGGACCTCGGCGGGAAAAGGCGTGGCCGATTCCGCGGTGCCGTGGTTCAGGTGGCCCATCCAGCGATTGAACTCCGCGTATTCGCGCGGAGACCCGTCGGGCGCCCAGCCCTCCAGGTGGCTGTACGGCCGCCACACATCCACGTTCTCGGGTTTCAGATAGGTGTGATTCTTGCCGATGAGGGCCGTGCGATAGCCTCTGCCGCGGGTCAACTGGAACAGGTCGGACTGGAACACCGCGGCGTTCGGCGCGCTGTTCTGGCGTACCCGGTGGGCGTGGGGCCAGCGTCCCGTGATGAGGCTGATGCGTGCCGGCACGCACAGTGGCGCCGTGGTATAGGCGCGGTCGAACGAGACGCCGCGCGCGGCCAGGCCATCCAGCGTGGGCATGGTGTCGAGTGCGAATCCGCCCGCCCGCGTCAGGCCGGCGCGGTGCTGGTCGGCCATAATGATGAGGATGTTTGGCTGCCCGCCGGAGTGCGGCGGCGCTTGCGCACGGGCGGCGGAAACGGCCGCGCCCGCGGAAAGGACTTTCAGGATGTCCCGTCGTTTCGGAGTCATGGCCGTTCGCCTCTATTCACGGTTCCCTTCGCTTCCCGCGCGCTTGCAGCCGCAATCGATGACGGTGCGCGCCCCGAAATCGACATCGTAACGCACTGCGCCGCCTCACTCGTGCCGCAACGTCGCGCATCGCCAGCTTTCTCGACGTAACCGCCCATGGCTGCAACGCCGGAACAAGGCGGTTGCCGAACTGGCGCGCCGGTTCGACGCAGAGCGCATAGCCCTTGCAAAGGCCGCACCACAGAAGATGACTTTTCTTCTCCAGCGCGTCTTCGAGCTTGATCGCAGTGTCCCGGGATCGCCTGACCGCCGGCTGCAGCCCGCGCCGTGCGAAGGCTCTGGAACTTCGCTCAACGCTTGTCTACATGGCTAACCCGCGCCGCCACAACGAAGAGCCGCTTGGTTGGTCCACGATGTCAAGCCTCACTCTTCGGTAGCTCGAATCGAGCCAGCAAGCCAAGAATTGGATGAAGAAGACTGAAAGGGCGCCCGGTGGACGCCCCGATACTGCCAATCGTCACTGCTAGTCGTTGAAACTGCCGGTCGCGCCCTGGAAGCCGTGAGCGGCCTGCTTGCCCATCCACTTCACCACGCGCATGGCGTCGTAGCAATACGCCAGGTTGTGGTTCAGCGTCGAGAAGCAGTGCGGCTCGCACGATTTCTTCATCTCGTTGAGCTGGCCGGCCTCGAACCTGTGGCTGCCCACCACTCCCCAGTCATAGGTGGCGGTGTACATCGGGAAGCAGGGCGCCAGCGTGCCGTCCGTCCGGATGATCACGTTGTTGTGGCCCGCGCGGCAGCTCCACTCCTGCAGCTTGCCGCGCATGAAATCGCGCATGTCGTTGAGGCGCTGCACCGAGTTCACCATCTTGTATCCCGACCGGTTCTTCTCGATCAGCCAGTCCACCAGCTTGTCCACTTGCGGCCAGTCTTCGGGATGAATGTAGGTGACGTTTTCGTTCAGGTGCTGGAAGTGGCCGGCCTCCAGCATGGGGGTTTCGTTGATGTGGTAGTCGGTGGCGATACGGTGCTCGCGGGCGATCTCGGTCAACTGGCGCACGTCGTCCAGATTGTTGCGGCAGATGTTCATGTTGAAGAACACCGTGTACCCGTAGCGGTACTGGCGCTTCACCAGGTGCTCGAAGTAGCTGCGAATGGGCGCCAGCGCTTTGGGCAGGCCCGGTTTTTCGTCCACGGCGTCTACGGCCAGGTTAAAAGTAGCCACGCCGGCATCGCCCAGGCGGTCGATGACATCCGGCCGCAACAGCCGCCCGTTAGTGGGAACGTACACCCAGAAGCCCTTTTTCGCAGCGTAGGAAACCACTTTGTGCACAAGCTGGGGGCGCAGCAAAGGCTCGCCGCCCATCAACGCCAGCACGCGGCAGCCATGGTCGTGCAGCCAGTCGATGGAGCGGCGCGCGACGTCTTCGGTCATGCCCTTTACGCGGTTGTCGAAGGCCCAGCAGTAGTGGCAATCCAGGTTGCATTTCCACTCCGTGAAGAGGTACGCAATGATGGGGTGGAAATCGCCCGGCATAACGCGCGAGCGCACATACGGAAAGAGCCAGCCGCGCATGGCGCGATACACATACGGCGCTCCCCAGGTTCGTTTTTCGGGGGTGGTCTCCGGATCGGGTATATTCTGCAATTCGGGGCGTTCCGGGTATACGGGGTCGGGTAGAGTAAGCGGCTGCCCGGGAGTGGGGAGCAGGCTCTTGGCGTGGTTCTTAACCAGCAGATCGTGAAGCTGGACGTCGACACGAAAAGTGGGATGGGGATGTTCGGCTGTGACGGGTTTTTGAGATTCGGATAGCATCCTCTTCCTCGCGTTATACCTTTCAGGGTGGCTTAAAGCTCGGCTGCCGTCAACCTGAAAAGTGTATAAAACTGAACACTCCATCGGCTGGCGCGGTCATGTATTGTGAGGGAATGACGGACTTTGACGCGCGGCTTCTGGATTCCGGTGATGCCACGCTCTATCGTGTGGACTCCACCGCTCCCGGGCCGCCCGGATCTTTGCCCATTACCCCCGAAATGCTGCTGGCGCGTCCCTCGGGCGATTTATTCGGATGGTCGCAGGACGCCGGAATGGGCTGGGACCCGGCCTCGCTGGGCGGCAAAGAGTTCCTGATTCTGAGCACTCACGGCGGGATTCGCGCCGCCGACGGCACTCCCGTGGCGCTCGGCTATCACACCGGCCACTGGGAAGTGGGCCTGCTGATGGATGCCGCGGCCAAGGAACTGAAGGGCCAGGGCGCGATTCCCTTCGCCGCCTATTGCACCGACCCCTGTGACGGCCGCACCCAGGGCACTTTAGGGATGTTCGATTCGCTGCCCTACCGGAACGACGCGGCTTCGGTCTTCGGGCGCCTGATCCGCTCGCTGCCCACCCGCAGCGGCGTTCTGGGCGTGGCCACCTGCGACAAAGGCTTGCCCGCCATGATGATGGCGCTGGCGGCGGCGCACGATTTGCCGGGGGTGCTGATTCCCGGCGGCGTCACTCTTTTGGCCCAGGAGGGTGAGGACGCCGGCAAAATTCAATCCGCCGGGGCCCGCTTTGCACGCGGCCAGATGACCCTGGAAGCCGCCGCCCAAGGGCTCTGCCGCGCCTGCGCCACGCCCGGCGGCGGATGCCAGTTTCTGGGCACCGCGGCCACTTCGCAGGTGGTCGGAGAGGCGCTGGGTATGGCCCTGCCGCATTCGGCGCTAGCCCCTTCGGGCCATCCGATTTGGCTCGATATGGCCCGCCGCTCGGCGCGCGCGGTGCTGGCGATGGAAGCCCGCGGACTGGCCATGGGCGGCGTTTTGACGCAGGCTTCGGTGCACAACGCCATGGTGGTCCACGCGGCTTTCGGAGGATCGACCAATCTGATTCTGCACTTGCCGGCCATCGCCCATGCCGCCGGCTTGACGCGTCCCACCGTGGAAGACTGGACGCGTGTGAATCGGCAGACACCGCGATTGGTGGATGCGCTGCCCAATGGTCCAGTAGGCCATCCCACGGTGCGCGTGTTTCTGGCGGGCGGGGTACCCGAGGCCATGCTGCATCTGCGCAAGGCCGGCCTGCTGGCAACCGATGTCCTCACCGTCAGCGGCCGAAGCCTGGGCGAGATGCTCGACTGGTGGGAACAATCCGAACGCCGCCAGGCCCTGCGCCGCGTGTTGCGCGAACGCGATGGCATCGACCCGGACAAGGTGATCATGGACCCCGATAGCGCCCGGCGTCGCGGCCTCACTTCCACCGTGACGTTTCCCACCGGCAACCTGGCCCCCGGGGGATCGGTGATCAAGAGTACCTCCATCGACCCAACCGTGGTGGACGCCGACGGAGTCTACCGCAAGACCGGTCCGGCGCGCGTGTTCCGCACCGAGCGCGAAGCTGTGGCGGCCCTCAAGAGCGGCGCTGTCGGCCCGGGCGATGTGATGATCCTGATGTGCCGGGGGCCGATGGGGTCGGGCATGGAAGAAATCTTTCAGGTGACCTCGGCGCTGCGCTACCTGGATTACGGCAAACACATCGCGGTGGTGACGGACGCGCGCTTCAGCGGCGTCTCCACTGGCGCGTGCATCGGCCACGTGACGCCCGAAGCGCTGGCCGGCGGCCCATTGGGAAAAGTGCGCGACGGCGACCAGATCGAGATCGCCGTCGACCGCGTGCGCCTGGATGGATCGGTGAACCTGGTGGTAAACGGGAGCGTCGAAGAGGGCACCCGCGAACTGGCCGGGCGGGCGGCGCGTGAGGACCTGGCGCCCGATCCGGACCTGCCTCCGGCGACCCGCCTGTGGGCTGCCTTGCAGCAGGCCAGCGGCGGAACCTGGGGCGGCTGCGTTTTCGATGTCGAAACCATTGTGAAGCGGCTTTCGGGGGCCGATCCGTCAGGATTTTAACGGGTGAGAGCGGCGGACGGGCAGTTTGATTGGAAACATTACCTTCCGTCGGTGATCTGCCGCACGAGCGGCGCGGCGGTTGCTTTGCCCGCTTTGCTAGCCTGAAGGCGGGTGCCGTCGGTGAACCGCCAAATCACTCTGGTGCATCGCCCTGTGGGGATGCCCAAGCAGTCCGATTTTCGCATTGTGGAATCGCCGGTCCCTCACGCCGGCCCCGGCGAAGCCCTGGTTCGCGTGCTGTACCTCTCGCTCGATCCGTACATGCGGGGGCGCATGAACGACGCCAACTCCAACTCCTACGCCCGCGGCGTGCAGATTGGAGAGGTGATGGCGGGCGGCGCGGTGGGCCGGGTACTCGAATCCAACGACCCGCGCGTGCAGCCCGACGACATCGTGGAAGGCATGCTGGGGTGGCAGGACTATGCCACCGCGCCGGCCAAGTGTCTGCACAAAATCGACGCGCACTCCTTCCCCATCACTACGGCGCTTTACGCCCTCGGGACGCCGGGTTTGACGGCATATTTCGGCTTGCTGGAGATTTGCCACCCGTCGCCCGGAGAGACGGTGGTGATTTCGGGAGCGGCCGGCGCGGTCGGCTCGCTGGTGGGCCAGATTGCCCGAATCAAACGTTGCCGCGCGGTGGGAATCGCCGGCAGCGATGAAAAAATCCGCTATCTCACCGGCGACCTGGGTTTCGAAGGAGGCGTCAATTACAAGCAAAGCCCCGATCTTTATAGCCGCCTGAAGGAGACCTGCCCCAACGGGATCGACATCTATTTCGATAATGTGGGCGGACCAATCACCGATACCGTGATCCGCCTCATCAATACGCACGCGCGCATCGCGATATGCGGGCAGAGTTCCCAGTACAACGCCGAGCAGCCCGAAATGGGACCGCGGTGGCTGGGGCAATTGATCGCCCGGCAGGCCCGCATGGAGGGTTTCCAGGTGACCCAGTTTTCCGCCCGCTACGACGAAGGTCTGCGCCACCTGGCCGCCTGGCTGCGCGAAAATCGCCTCCACTACCGGGAGGAGATTGTAGAAGGACTGGATCGCGCGCCGGAAGCCTTTCTGTCCCTGTTACAGGGGCGCCATACCGGCAAACTGATGGTCAAGTTGGACGGCGAATAACGGCCCCGGCTGCCCGGCCGGCCGTTACGCGGCGGCCGGAGGAGATCCACTTGGGGTTGGGCGGCGGTCCATGGGACCGCAGCAGCCGGAGCAGCCGCTCGGCCAGATCCTGCGAGTAAAGACACTCGGCGCGCTCCGCCCCATCACGTTGCGCGGCGCGCTGCCACTCCAACTCGATTCGCACCGGTTCCTGGGATTCCGCGACCCAGCCGCCGCTCACACGCTGAAACACCAGTGCATCGTTGACGCCCTTCGCCGCCACGCGCAACACGCCATCGCCCTGGGAAAGCAACAGTCCTTCCAGCTTGGTTCCATTGGGGTAGTGTATGAGCATCCGAATTGGTTTCCCTCCATATAGTGACGCGAACCGTAAGTTTGTACCAGAGGTTATGTACCATACCGGCCGGGTTGCCCTTAGCGGATGATATCCAGGACTAACCCTTGCCAACGGAAGTTAGGAGTGGAGCGAATCGGAGAAGGGTTTTGACGCGGAGACGCGAAGTCGCGGAGAAGGCGGAATGCAAAGCGCCTCCGCGTCAAGCGCCGCGTCCCCGTGCCAAGCGCAGAACCACCGTAATGAAAAGATGCCCTCTCGGCGTTTAGCTCCGCGTCTCCGCGTCTCCGCGTCCAGCGTTTCTCCGCTTGCCCCGCGCCGCCACTTGCAGGCCGCCGCGCCACCCGCGTAACATCGGATGCGTGACCGACAGCCATCCGTTGCGCGACCTTCCCGCGGTGCACGAAGTGCTCGGGCGCCTGTCCGGCGACCTGCTGGCACGATTTCCGCGCGATCTGGTGGTGGCGGAGGTGCGGCGAGCGGTGGAGTCGGAGCGGGCCGCGATCCGGGCCGGCGCGCCGCCGGGAACCGGACTCGAAGCGCGCGTCGAGGCGGCCCTGGCGGCCCTGGAGCGGTCGTCGCTGCGGCCCGTCATCAATGCCACCGGTGTCGTGCTGCACACCAATCTGGGCCGCGCGCCCGCTGGCCCCTACGCCGCCATCCCCGGCTATTCCAACCTGGAGTACGACCTGGCGGCCGGCCGCCGGGGCAAACGCGACGTGCATGCGGCGGCTCTGCTGCAGCGGCTGCTGGGCGCCGCCGCCATCGCCGTCAACAACAACGCCGCGGCAGTCTTCCTGGCGCTGCACGAACTGGCAGCCGGCGCCGAAGTGGTGGTCTCGCGCGGCGAGCTGATCGAGATCGGCGACGGCTTCCGCATCCCTGAAATCATGGCCCAGTCCGGCGCCCTCCTGCGCGAGGTGGGCACCACCAACCGCACGCGCCTTGA
>DATJRE010000461.1:0-6330 GCA_035505095.1 Bryobacteraceae bacterium
GATCTAGCGTCTGGTCGCTCTCGCCCCCCAGCCAGGCCAGCTCCGCGTCGAGCGGCGCGCGCTGCCACCCGGCGCCGCGCTTCTCCGATTTCGCCTTGCGCGCGGAGTCGATAAGGACGCGCCGTGTGAGTCGGGCGGCAAAGGCGAAGAAATGCGCCCGATCCTTGAGCGACACCCGGCGCACGTGCAGCAGGTCGAGGAAAACCTCGTTGACCACTGCCGTGGGCTGCAAGGTATGATCCGGGCGCTCGTTATGCAGATAGGCTTCGGCGATCGCGTGAAGGCGGCCGTACACCAAAGGGGCCAGCCCTTCGACCGCGCCGTCATCTCCCCGCTGCCAACGCTCCAGAAGCTGTGTAATTTCGCCCTTCCCGGCGTCCACACCTTATAATAGGACACCCAGGTCTGCTTTGGCCGGCCATCTGGCCGCCTTATTCAGATACGGCGCAAACGCGAGCCAAAACATGCCAGTAAGGATAAGAAGATTTTTTTGTCGTGTTTCGACCGCTTGCTGCGCCGTCTTTACTGAGGCCGCCGCGCGGCCCCAACTGGAGGAAACTGAGATGCGTATCCCGCGATCCATGACGCGCATGAGATTACCGGTGATGGGAGCGCTGCTGCTCGCTGCCTGGGTGAGTGCGAGTACGGCCATAGCCGATACGGTCGCCATTAACGTAACGGGCTTGGACAGTGGATTCAACTACTCGCAGGGAACCTATCTCCTGGGCTTCGAATTTCAGGCAAACAGGGCGATCACTATCACGCAGCTCGGCTTCTACGATTCCAATGCCACCGGTGCGGCCGAGACGTTCGAGGACTCGCCGGTGGGAGTGTACGACATCACCACGAATACCCTGCTGGCCTCGGCCACCGTGACCGCATCCGATCCTCTGACCGGATTCTTTCGCTATGCCGCGCTCAATAGTCCGATCGCGCTCAATACCACGGACACTTACGCGATAGTCGGGATCTCGGGCGAGAATTACTATACGGCAGACGTGCCGCTGAGCGCCACGACCGTGCAGGTGAATGCCGCGATCAATTATGTGAACCCCGCCTACTGTAGCTGCAACACTTCCGGCTGGGGAGAATCGTCTTCGCTGGTCCAGCCCGGTTACTTCCCGGCGGGAACCGGTTTGTACGGCGACTTCGGGCCGAATTTCCAGTTCACGGAGGCAAACAACCTGCCCACCATCGGCGGCGTTTCGAACGCGGCCAGCGCGCAGCTCGGAGTGGCGGCTGGCACCTTTGCCTCGATCTACGGAACCAACTTCGCCCCCGCCGGCTTCTCCGACAACTGGGGCAATAACAATGCGATTGTCAACGGCCAGTTGCCCGCTACTCTCGACGGTGTGAGCGTCGACATTGGCGGCACGCCGGCCTACGTCGCGGCAGTCACGCCCGACCAGATCAACGTGCTCGCTCCCAACCTGGGAACCGGTTCGATCGAGGTCACGGTGACTACGGCGGCGGGCGCCAGCGCACCTTTTGCCGTCACCGCCGACGCATTGCAGCCGGCATTCTTCGTGTGGCCCGGCAACGCCGCCGTGGCGACACACCTGGACTACTCCATTGCAGTGAAGAACGGGACATTCCAGACACCCACGGTGGCCGCCAAGCCGGGTGAGGTAATCATTCTGTGGGGAACCGGGTTCGGCCCCACCACTCCCGCGGCCCCCAGCGGCCAGCTAGTACCGAGCGGGCTATACGGGGTCGATGGAGTCGCCGTGACCGTAGGCGGCCTCGCGGCACAGGTGTACTCGGTCGCCCTGTCGCCGGGAATGGCCGGACTGTATCAGGTGGCCATCCAGGTGCCGGGAAGCTTGGCCGACGGCGATTTCCCGGTGATTGCCACCTTGAGCGGCCAACTCTCGCCCGCCTGGGTAATCCTCACGGTGCAACAGTAAAGCGTCAATCGCCAGGCCAACGGGCCCCGCAGAAATGTTTTTTTCGACTCCGGATGATGGGCAGCGGTACGCCAATCGCTACTTCCTCAGGGACACCGATGGAAGCAGTGGGGGGGCGAGACGCCCATGGCCGCGCAACGCTGGTGGTTTACGATGGAGGCGTCATTCGTAGCGGAGCGCCTTCATGGGATCGAGGGTGGCGGCGCGGTGCGCGGGTAGCCAGCAAGCCAGCATGCCGGCGGCGACCAACAGCAGCACTACCCCCACGAGGATGGTGGCATCCAGAGCGCTGCCTTCAGCCCACCTCCCGAGCATGCCGCGGAGCAGCAGGCTGAGAGCGGCGCCGGCTACCAGGCCGCCGCCCACGCTGACGCCCATGGATGCGAATACCAGCCCGACCACTTGCGCACGGCCGGCGCCGAGCGCCAGGCGAATGCCGAATTCGTTGGTGCGCTGCGCCACGATGTACGACACCACGCTATAGAGACCCAACAGAGAGAGCGCCAGCGCCAAGCCGGCAAAGGCGCTGAACAGCATCATCACCAGCCGCTCCTGGGCCCAATCCGGCTGACTGGTGATCCACTCTTCGAGGCTGCGCACGCGACCCTGCACCTGTTGATCGGCACTGACGGCATGGACTTCGGTGCGCACGGCGCGCAACAGCGCCAGAGGAGCGCCGCGCGTGCGCACCAGGATCTGGGTGTACATCCACATCTTCATGGTGTAGGGAACATAGATGCCAGGCTGGACCGGTTGGCGCAAACCATCGTCGCGCGCATCGCCCACGATGCCGATCACTTCGAGCCAGTGGTCGCTATCCGGCGCGGAGGGCGAATAAGGCGGGTCGGCCTTCAGTTGCGGGATGCGGATCTGCTGGCCAATGGCATCGCCCAGCGGCCAGTATTGCCGCGCCATGGTCTGGTTGATGAGCGCCACGCGCGCGCCGCGCATGCTTTCGGCGTAATCCCACGTGCGGCCGGCGAGGAGCGGAATATGCAGCACCGTGAAATATTCGGGGCTGATGAAATTGGTGCGCGCCTGTTGCTCGTCAGGCACGGATTGGCCGAGGATTTCGAAATGGGTGTTCCAACCGTTATCGGGCGGGGTGGCGTTGGTGGAGATGCCGGCGCCGGCGACTCCCGGCATGGCGGCGATGTGTGCGCGGATCTGCTCGAAGAACTCGGAACGATCCGCCCAATTCCTGTAGGTGTTGTCGTGGACCGGAATCCCGACCGACATGGTGTGGCGCGGATCGTATCCGAGATGGATGTGCATGAGCGCGAGGAAGCCTTTGATAGCCGCGCCGGCGGCGGTCAGCAAGAGCAGGGTGAGGGCCACCTGGCTGGCGATCAGCAGGCCGTGCTGGTGTTTGCCGCGGGCGCTGCCGGTCGTCCGGCGCGTGCCAGCTTCGATCATGCGGGCCAGTTCGGGACGCGAGAGCTGCAGGGCGGGAGAGAAGCCGAAGAGCACGGCGGTAACCAGCGCCAGCGCCACGCTGAAGAGCAGCACGGGAATGTTGATGTGGATGGCGGCTTCGTGGGGGAACGAATATTCCGGCAGCCAGTTCACGATCAGGGCCAGAACGCGATAGGCCAACAGCACGCCCAGGGCCGTGCCGGCGACGGCCAGCGCCAGCGATTCGGTGAGTAACTGGCGCAAGATACGGCCTCGGCTGGCGCCGATGGCCGCTCGCACCGATAGCTCGTGCTGGCGCGCGGCGCCGCGGGCGAGCAGCAGAATCGACACGTTGGCACATCCGATGACCAGCAACAAGCCGACCGCTCCGAGCAGGAGGAATAATGTGTGGCCGAAGCGCGCCACGTACCTATCGTTCAAACCTTGCACCGCGACGCGGAAGCGGGTGGGAAAATGCGCCGGTGTCTCTTTGGCAAACTGGTCGAGCAGCGGCTGCAACTGCGCGTCGGCGTTCTGGTGGCTGATTCCTGGCCGGAGCTTGAGGTACGCCTGGTAGATGGTTCCGGAATCCTGATTCAGCTCGAGCGGAAGGTAAACGTCCGCATCGCCCCAAGCGAAGCGCGGCGGCATCACGCCGACGATGGTGTAAGTCTTGTGCACGAGTTGCAGGGTCCGCCTCAACACGGCGGGGTCCGCGCTGAAATGCCGCTGCCAAAACTTGTAACCGAGTACCACTACGGGTTGCGGATCGTGGTCGTTGGGCGCGTCGGAGGGGAGCAGGCCGCGTCCCATCAGGGCAGGGAGGCCGAAGTGCGTACCAGCATTGGATGTGAGATATACGGCGAGGACATCTTCGGGAAGTTCTTCACCGGTAGTGGTGAGGTTCCAATCCTGTTGGCCGACGACGCTCTGGATGCCGGCGACCTGGCGCAACTGGCGAATCTGCGGCCCGGTTAAGCCCGGCCAGCGGTCGTTGCCGGCCTTGTCCTTGAGTATCAAGTGCACCATGCGATCGGCGTCCGGGAAAGGATAGGGGTTAATCAGCACCGCGTAAACCACGCTAAATACCGCCGTCGTGGCGCCGATGCCGAAGGCCAGCGACAGCATAGCGGTAGTCGTAAAGCCGGGGCTCTTGGCCATCTGCCGGAAGGCAAAGATCAGGTCCTGCGTGAGTTTTCGCATGCGCCGCGTCCTCGTATTCAGACGGCTGGCGGCTCGGGCAGCGGTACAACAAGCCATCCGGGGCGAAGAAAGCTCGCCGGCATGTCGGACGGTTCTTCTTTGCGATACACTGACACCTGATGTCCGTCCAGCACAGCAAGACGACCATCATAAGCATGGCGGTGGTCGCCTCGGCTTTGGCGGCACTGCTGCATGAGGGCGTTGGCCATGGCGTGACGGCTTGGCTGAGAGGTGCTATTCCGACCGAGCTCACGAGCAATCACCTCTCGACTATGCGCCCGGACCGTTGGGTGGAAGCTGGTGGAACGCTGGTCAACCTCTTCGTAGGCGGCATCGCCCTGTTGATCTCGAAAGCGTCCCAAGAGCGCGCAAATCTCCGCTACTTCTTTTGGATTCTGGCCGCCCTGAATCTTCTTCCAGGGGCGGGCTACTTTCTTTTTTCGGGGGTTTTTGGCTTTGGCGACTGGTATGCGGTGATTCGTGGTCTCCCACATCAAGTCGCGCTTCGCATATGTATGGCTGCGCTGGGTGCGGGACTGTATTTTCTGATGGTGCGGCTGCTCGCGATCGCTCTCCGCCCTTTTGTTCCGGACCGGCCGGCGTACAACACGGTGGGCCGGCTCCCGTATTACACCGCCTGCCTATTCAGTTGTGCGGCCGGTGCGCTGGACCCTCTCGGCTTGAAGCTCCTCCTTATCTCGACAGTCCCGGCCGTGTTCGGCGGATCATCCGGCCTGCTGTGGGCCGACCGCCTCCTGCCGCGCGCGGTGGCAGGACGGGAACTCCAAGTGCATCGGGACCCGGCATGGTGGATTGTGGCAGCCGTACTGGGAAGCTGCTACATCGTTTTTGTGGGCCGCGGCATACGGTTCGCCCATTAAAACCGGCGGGATTCCGTTTACTCCGGAAACCCTTTCGGAAGTTCGGCCGAATCTCCCGCCAAGCCCCGGATCACCAATTCCGCGAGTTCCGCGGCGTATTTTTGGGAGGGCGGTTCATTCTTTACCAGGAACCGGTAATACAGGGGGCCATACAAGGAATCCAGCACCAGGTCCAGGTCCGCGTCTTTCCGCAGTTGTCCGCTGGCCTGCTTCTGGCGCAGCATCTCCTTGGCCTCCGCCCGGCGCGGGTCGCTCCAGATGGAACGGAAGGCCGCGGCCACCTCGGGATCGCTGCGCGCCGCCACCACGAACGATCGCAGCATGCGTCCGCCGGGTCCCGACAGGAGCTTGGCAAAGTTGCGAACCTGGGTCGAGAGATCTTCGCGCAGCGACCCCGTGTCCCGCAGCGGCAGTTGGGGCGCTACCGCCTCCCGGAACGCCTCAATCACCACCGCGGCTTTATTGGGCCACCAGCGATACACGGTGGCCTTGCTGGCGCCGGCGCGCTCGGCGATCGCTTCTACGGTCACCTGGGCGAAGGCCGTCTGGTCCATCAGGTCCAGCGCCGCCTTCAGAATCCGCCGCCGCGCGGACTGGTCCCGCGGCCGCCCTCTCCCGCGCGCGTGCTCCCGTGCCATGGCTGTATCGTGCGACAATCTTGAATATACGAATTTCGAAACGCCGGTGTCTACTATTTGATCGGAAACGCCGCGCATTTGGTGTAAACAGGAATGTGGATAGTCCGACTCGCGTTAAGGCGGCCCTACACGTTCATCGTGCTGGCGCTGCTGCTTCTCATTCTGGCGCCGGTCGTCATTCTGCGCACTCCCACCGACATCTTTCCGAATATCGATATTCCGGTCATCGCTGCGGCCTTCAATTATACCGGCCTGAGCGCGGAGGAGATGGAGGAGCGCATCACCTCCATCTACGAACGGTCCCTC
>DATJRE010000462.1:0-5114 GCA_035505095.1 Bryobacteraceae bacterium
GTCGCGCCGGTGCTCCCGCTGGCGCCGGCGGTGCCGTTCTGCTGCGACACGATGTCGTTCACCGACGTCCCGATCTGGCCTTGCGGCATGCTGCCTATCTGGCTGGCGGGTGTGCCGGGAGGCGGCGAGCCGGCCAGCGGATTAGCGGGCGGCCTCCACTTGGAAGGATCGAAGATAAACTCCCACTCCTTGTAATTCTTGTGGTCGTTGTAGACCATGATGCCTTCCTGATCGGCCTTGCTGGCCACGCCCGCGATGCCGCCGCCGATCACCAGGCCGCCGCCCGCCGTGGTGGTGCCGATAGGCGCCCCGCCCGGCCGCGGCGATCCCAGAATCTGCTGAATCATGTTCTGCGCCGTGTTGGCCCCTTGCGCCGTAGCGCCCGGTTGCGCAAATCCCGGAGGCATGCCGTTAGCCCCCTGGGTGGTCGAATAGGGTGATACCCCGCCGGTCTGCGAATTCACCGGCGCGCCGGGTATCCCCGGCATGCCCGGCATCCCTGGTGGCATCCCCGGCATCCCCGGCGGCATCCCTGGCTGGCCGGGTTGGGAACCATCCGGATTCGGCGGCGCGGTGGGCGCGGCTACCGGGCCGTTGTCCAGCGATCCCGTCGATCCCGTGGATGGCGGCGCCGTGGCGTTCCCATTGCTCGCGCCAGTCCCGTTCGAGGGATCCATCGACACCATGGTGCCGCCGCCGGTGCCGCCATCGCTGATTCGCCGGCGTCCCAGGTTCGGACCAGTGGACCCGGTGGCGCCCGACGACGTATCGAACATTCCTCCCGACTGTCCCACGTATTGCCCCGCCGTGGCGATGTCGCCCTGCTGGCCCGGCTGCTGCTTCGGCTTGTTGGTGATCGAATCGGTGAAGATGCCGTTCTGGATGTGGATCAGCCGCCAGTCGTCCGTCCCCGTCATGGGGTCCTTGAAGCGCCGCCGCAGGAAGTGGCGGTTGTTGGTGTTTTCCAGGTCTTCGATTTTGGCGGGCCAGCGGTTGAAGGCCTTGTAGTAGACCAGGATGGCCCGCTTGTACTCTTCGCCGCGAGCGATGAGCAACTGCTCCTTCTGGCGCTGTGCTTCCACCGCTACGCGGGGAAGTTCCATGTACAGATTGATGGCGATAATCGCCGCCAGCAGGAAGACCAGCAGCAGCGCAAATCCCGAATCTTTGCGGGCACGTTGCATCTCAACCCTTCGATTCCTGAGTCAGCGGAATGGTTTGTTCGCGCTTCGACTCGGTATCCTGCATGGTCACCGAGCCGTTCCCGATCTTCAACACCCGGTACCGCCGCTTCAGCAGATCGCCCTCGGTGGCCAGCAAAATCTCTTCGCCGTTGTCCAGAAAACAGGCGGTTTTTTGGCCTCCCCGGGATAGCGATACGATGCCATAGTATTTGAGGTTGAGGGCCCCCGGCATCTCGCCATGCGGCGCCGGATGCGTCAGAGCCTCCTCGCTCTTGCCTCCCTTCCCGAGAGGCACAATAGTCTCCTTCCCCTTGGGCAACTCGGCGACCTTGACCGGCGGAGGCTGCCCGAAGGCGAAGAGGTTGCGCGAACCGCCGGACAAGTCCACAGCCTGTACCTTAGCCAGCAGGTCCAGCCGCAGGGTGGGGTCGATAGTGGTCACATCGGGCCGGTCCTCCTTGCGCTTGGGAATGTAGACCGGGTGGAATTCGCCGCTATTCGTACGATTGGCCAGCCTCGGACGCGGCGCAGTCTTGGGCACCGCGCCCACCATGGTCACCGGCTCATCCACCGCGTTCCGGGGCGCGGTCGCCACGGTCGGCTCCTGGGACGGAACCGACGGGCCCGAAAACAGGTTCACATACATGACGATCGCCAGGACGACCCCCAGGCCGCCCAGAAACATCATCTTCTTCTTATCGTTCTTGCCCGCGTTCATAGGGCCGCTCCTGGTACATACTTGACGAACGCGTCAATCTTGAGGGTGACGTTCAGCGCCTGGTCGGGCTGCGCCCGGACCCCCTGCTGCTGTTGCTGCGGCGCGGATGCCTGCATCGATTCGATGATCAGGAACCGCGGCGATTTGTCCAACAGGTTGACGAACTTGGTGAGGTTGGCGTAGCTGCCCTCCAGTCCCACCTGCGCGGAGACCATTTGCAGCGTGTCGCTGCCCTCGATTTCCTCCGGAGTGTAGGCTTCGTTGCCCACTTTCACGCCCGCTTCCTGGGAGGTTCGGGTGAGCTCCATCAGCATCTGGGCGGCTTCCAGTTGGGAGTTCATGAAGTACTTGGACAGAAATTCATCGCCCTGGGTGCGCGCCGTCTGTACTTTGCCCACCAGTTGCTGGCTGGTCTTCAAGCGCCCCTGCGCGGCCGCCAATTGCGCCGTCAAGGACACCTGCTGGTGTCGCAGATCGTCCGCCCCGCCGCCGAACGGGTGAAACGCCAGGATCGCCGCCGTCACGTTGGCCGCCAGCAACACGCCGATAATCGCGCGCATCAGCACGCGCGGGTCCTTCACCGAGATTTCGGGCAGCTTAAAGCTTTTGGGCATAATCCACCGTGATCTGATAGCGAAATAACGGGTCCGACTGGCTGGGCGATTGCTCATGCCGCAGATTCGGGTTGGCAAAAATCTGCGATTCGCCGAAGGCTTGCAACAGCTCCGCCACCGGCACGGGCGTTTCCGAAGCCACTTGCATTTCGAGCGACACCACCTGCCCGCTCACCGTCGGCCGGATCTGCACCAGCTTTACGTTGTACGGCAGGATCTCTTCCAGGTCGGAGAAAATCCGCGTCCAACTGATGCCCTTGCGCAGCAGCAGCGAGTTGAGGAACAGGCTGCGCTCCAGCACCTCGGCGTTTTCCGGCTGGTGCAGCACGGCATCCAGTTTGGACTGCTCGGTTTGCAAACTCCGGATGTGCCGGTTCAGGCGGCTCAATTCGCCGCGCAGGTCGCCATATTGGGCGCGGTCCGCCATCGCCAGCGAAATCAACACCGTCAGAGTCGCCGCCAGCACCGCACACACGCCCACGGAACCAATCAGCAGGGCCCGGTCTTTGCGTAGCGGGCGGCTGGCAAGATTGAGGGGAATCTTCATTTCAGTTGTTCCTCACAATGGAGCGCAAATAGCCCATCAGCCCCGCGTTGCTCTCCGCCGGCGCACCCAGGGGAGACCGCACCGGCTCCACTTCCACGCCCAGTTCTTCCTGGAAACGCCGCTGAGCCTCCTCGGTGCGCTCGCCGAAGCCGCACAGGATCAGCCGCTCCGCGCGGCCGCCCAGGTTATCTTCTACGTATACGAAGGTCGGCAGCAGCACCGCCGCCACGTCGTCCAGCTCGGGCGAGGCCAGCTCCAGGCAGCGCACCAGCTTGAGCCGGGTCTTCTCGCGCACCAGCAGGCTGAGCACATTGTGCGACAGTTTGGCCATCACGTTCAGCCCCGTGTCGGGAGCCAGGTCGAGAGCCGCCAGCGACGATACCGTCACCAGCCCGGGGTTCATCCCTACCGCGCGGAAGGGCGCCTCGTAGGGCGACAGGATTTCGAGCGGCGTGGTGGCCACCACCACGTCCACGTGCTTATCGGCAATGGGCTGCGCAAAGTAGCTGAGAGCCGCGGTTTCCACATCGAACGGCACGCTGCGTTTCAGCCGGAACCGCACCAGCGCGGACTGCTCTTTGGCATCCGTGGGGAAGCTGTCGAAATCCAGCACCGCCAACCGCGCGCAATAGTCCGGCAGAATCAGCGCCACATCCTTGCCCTTACGCACCCCCGGCCCGGCCGCCAGCGCCTTGACGGCCTCCAGGAAAGCCGTCGCGTCCAGCACGTTTTCCTGAAACGGCGAGACCGCCAGGGCCCCTTCCTTGAGCGGCTGAAACTCCACCTCCGTGCGCGCCGCCACCCGCGCCGCCGCAATTCCGCGCTGCGAAATTTCAAACACCATCGCCGGCGGCGGGTCCTGGATGAGCGACTTCAAGCGGTCTAGAAACATGCGAGGACCCTCGTCGCCATGGGTTCACCGCGGGGGGCGCCCCCTCGGCCCGGAGACGCGGAGAAAACCTCGGGAACGCGTTCTCCGCGTCTTCGCGTCTCGGCGTCGGGTTTTCGCGCTCTCCTACCCCTCAATGAACGTCACCTTATTAATCTCGCGCAGGGTCGTAATCCCGCGGCGCATTTTCTCTACGGCCGATTCGCGCAGGAAGGTCATCCCGTCTTCCTTGGCCGCGCGCTTGATCTCGGAGGTCGGCCTCCGGTCCAAAATCATCTCGCGAATTTTGTCCGTCAGGTCCAATAGCTCGTGGATCGCCGAACGGCCCCGGAACCCCGTGCCGCCGCACTCGAAGCAGCCCGCGCCTTCGTACATCGGGATATCGCGCCACTCGTCCGGGTTCAGTCCGCTCTCCACCAGCATGGCGTCCGGATAGCTGGTCTCCCGCTTGCAGTGCTCGCAAATCACGCGCACCAGCCGCTGCGCCAGAATGCAGTTCAACGCCGACACGAAGTTGTACGCCTCCACGCCCATGTTCAGGAAGCGGCCCAGCACGTCCAGCACGTTGTTGGCGTGTACCGTGGTAAACACCAGGTGGCCGGTGAGCGCCGAGTTGATGGCGATCTGGGCGGTCTCCTGGTCGCGGATTTCGCCCACCATGATCTTGTCCGGGTCGTGGCGCAGAATCGACCGCAGCCCGCGCGCAAACGTCAGGCCCTTTTTCTCGTTCACCGGAATCTGGGTAATCCCCTTCACCTGGTATTCCACGGGGTCTTCAATGGTGATGATCTTGTCTTCGTCGTTCTTGATCTCGCTCAACGCCGCGTAGAGCGTGGTGGTCTTGCCCGAGCCGGTCGGCCCGGTCACCAGCACCATCCCGTACGGCTCCATGATGTAGCGCCGGAACTTCACCAGGTCGGCTTCGGCGAACCCCACCACGTCCAGCGACAGCTTGGCGAACTTTTCGCTCATGGACTCCTTGTCCAGCACGCGGAGCACGGCGTCTTCGCCGTGAATCGTAGGCATGATGGACACGCGGAAATCGATCAGCCGGCCCTTGTAGCGCACCCGGAAACGGCCGTCCTGCGGCACGCGCTTTTCGGCGATATCCAGCTCGCTCATCACCTTGATGCGCGAAATGATGGTCGATTGCCAGTCCTTG
>DATJRE010000463.1:0-3758 GCA_035505095.1 Bryobacteraceae bacterium
ATTTACCCCGGCCTCCTTAAACGCGGCGAGCAATTGCGCCCCCTTGCCCGGCTTGTTTGGGACAACCACCGAGTAACAATCCACTTTTGCCATTTTCCAGGTCCTTTCCTCGCCAGTACTCTTCTCAGTGTATATTGCGGATGCCGCGGTTGAGTCGGGCGTACCTCCGACCCGTTCCGGCCCGAGGAGCATTTGTGTACAAAGCGTTCCGCGTTCCAGCGCAGGTGCTAATGGCAGGCAAGCGTGCGCGCCGGGGCGAATGCACGACGGAGATTCACGCTCTTACTTTTTGGGGAACGAAACCTCCACGGTTTTGATTTCGTAGGGTCCGGTGGGCACGGTCACGCTGCGGCCATCCGGCGCGAGGGCGAGGGTCGAACCGTGCTTCTCCATCAGGTTGGTTTCCACCGCGCTCACCGCCTTTTGCGGCAACTGGAGCTTCACCTGCGCCGGTTTGCCTTCGAATTCGTAGAAGCGGAAGATGACGCCGTCGTCGTCCTCGGCCTTCTTCATCACCGTCAGGATGACGTTGCCCGGTTCCACCCGTGCCCACGAGTGGTTGCCCGGCAGGGTGCCCGTGTGCGGCTCGGTGACCCTTGCGATCAGGGGATAGTTCAATTCGTACCCTTGGCGCATGGTGTTGCCGGCTTTCCAATCGCCGGAATGTGCGTACAGCGCGTAGGTGAATTCGTGGAAGCCCTGGTCCGCGATACGGCCGTCGGGAGCGGGCATCTGCGGCGAGCGCAAGAGCGACAAACGGATTACGCTTCCCAGCGCGTCGTATCCGTACTTGCTGGCGTTCAGCAGGCTGAACCCCTGGGCGGCATCGGAGATATCGCCCCAGCGCAGCGCCGGCACTTCGAACATGGCCTTCTCTTCCGGTGTGTTGCGCGTGGTGGGCCGCTCGATGGTGCCGTAGGGAATCTCGAACGTCGCGCGGGTGGCCTGCACGTTGACGGGGAACGCCGCCTTCAGCAGAACATGCTCCTCCTGCCAGTTGACTTGCATGTTCACATCCACGCGAGGCACGCCGGCGTACACCGTCACGTCCTCCTGGATGGTGGATTCGGGGCCTTCCGCGCGGGTCGGCGCTTTGAAGTTATAGCTGATCCGCACCACCACGCGCTCCGGTCCGTTCTCCACAACCTTCACTTCCCTGGGTTGTTTCAGGTCCCACTCGTCCTGGTCGAAGCGGATCTCCCAGGCGTCTTGCGTGCGCGGCACATCTTTGAAGGCTTCGAGCAGGTTGCCGCAGCCGCCCGGGGCCACCGCTTCCTTGCCGTCCGCCTTATTGACCAGGCTGGTGACACATCCGCTCTTGGGGTCGATCTTGACCCGGAGATACTCATTCTCAATTTCGGTTCCGTTCACCTTGAGGGGCGAAACGGGCGGGCGCGGATTGGCTATCGAAACCACGTGCAACACTTCGTACCCCATTGCCGGCACATTCTTCGCCATCGCTTGCAGAGTGACCAGTTGCCCGTTGGCGTTCCGCGAAATGATTTGCGAATCCAGCAGCCGTCCCGCCGAATCGCGGACTTCAAGGTGCTGTCCCGCGGCGGGCGCGTGCACTTCCACCGTGACCGGCGAGGTGCGTTCCCACGAGAGTGAATTGTAGACCACCACCGGAATTCCCGCGCCGGCGGTATCGATGCCTCCGTCCAGGTCGCCCAGCGCGCCGTTCAGAATATTCTGGCTCCGCAGGCTGGCGTCGGCAAGGTTCCGCGCCGCATCCACATAATTGATGCCGATGCCCGAACCCGGCATGATGTCGTGGAAGTGGTCGAACAGCACGCGCTTCCAGATGTCCTCGAATGCGCCGTTGTCGTAAGGGCGGCTGGCGTTGAGGTAGGCCAGCGACGCGAACTTTTCCGCGTTCTGCAGCAGTTCCTCGTTGTAACGGATGAGCCGCTTGGTCTCGGATTGCGTAGTGTAGCAGCCGCGGTGATACTGCAGATACAATTCGTCGTCCCACACCGGGGGCTTCAGGTCGCCTTTTTGAATGCTGTTTTCCAGGTCGTCGAAAAACTGGCGTGCGGTGCTGAAAACGGTCTTCGGGTAGGTGGCCGAAGGACTCTCCATCTTCACGCCTTCATCCAGCATCTGGCGGGTCGGTCCGCCGCCATGATCTCCCATGCCAAACAGGTGCATGATCTCGGGAAATTTGGTCTGCCCCGAGTAATCGGCCACATCCTGCGAGAGGCTCACGGGATTGATGCCGCCCGAGTAGCCATGCGGGAAATAGGTCAGCACACGGCTGCCGTCCGGCGATTCCCACCAGAACAGCTTGTACGGAAACGTAGTGGTTTCGTTCCACGACATCTTCTGTGTGACGAAGGTGTCGAAGCCGGATTTCTTATAGATTTGCGGAAGCTGCCAGCTATAGCCGAACGAGTCCGGATTCCAGCCGATGGTGGTTTCCTTGTCGAAATATTTTTTAAAAAAGCGGGTGCCTACCAGAAGT
The DNA here is from genome assembly GCA_035505095.1 of Bryobacteraceae bacterium. Taxonomy (GTDB): domain Bacteria; phylum Acidobacteriota; class Terriglobia; order Bryobacterales; family Bryobacteraceae; genus JOPF133. The sequence goes on from DATJRE010000463.1 coordinate 2,465, forward strand.
TGGCGCACCAGTCCTTCGCCGTCCGGCATGTTCAGGTCGGGCTCGACCCACATACCGCCCACCAGTTCCCAGCGGCCTTCTTTGACGCGCTCCTGGATCTCACGAAACTCCGCCGGATATTTTTCGCGCAGCCAATCGTAATCCTGCACGCTGGATTGCGCATAGGTGAAGCCGGGATATTCGCGCATCAACTGCAGCACCGTGGTGAAGGTGTCGCGCACCACTTGCACGGTTTCTGTCCAGGGCCACTCCCACGCCATGTCGATGTGCGAATTGCCCACCAGCCGGATAGTGTATTGGCGGCTCCAGTCCCTGATGGGCTGAAGGTCGTGAGCGGCCGCGTCCAGAGAGCGGTTGAAGGTCTGTTGATCGCCGCGGTCGAGCGCCGCCAGATCGATAGCTTTGGCGGCATTGTCCAACTGCCCCTGATGCTCCGCCGCGCCCGCGGGAGAACCGTTGAGCAGCACTTCCGCCGACTGAATTTCGCTGCGAATGGTGGCTGGGTCGAGCTGGTCGGGGTACTCCACCTGAATTTGCGCGCCTTGAAACCGTCCCGTGGCCGCATGGAACGGCACTTTGACGGCGATGACGTATTTCTGCCCGGGCGCCGCCCGATTGGTGAGGAGGATCGGGTCGAGGGTCCGGCCTTCGCCTTGCGCCACCAGGCCGCCATTCACAAATACGCGGCCGTCGCTCGAGAGACGCGGCATCATTTTCAGACGCGCGCCGCGAATATCCTTGCCTCCCACAGTGGGCGGGACCTCGAAGGTCGCGCGATACCACGCCATCATTGCGGTTTCGCCCTGCTGCCGGCCGCCCCGGCCCTGCCCGCGGCCTCCGCCCCGCCCACGCCCTCCCTCGAGCATCACCTTATTCCACGCGGAATCGTCCAGAGACGGATCTTCGCCGTGGGGCATATCGGCGTGTGCGGTCCACTGGGTGATGGGGATGACGGTCATGGCTTCCAGGCGCGCCAGCACAACGGGATATTTTTCCGGCGGGCGCGTCGGCTGCACATTGCGTTGCGCCCGCAAACTCACTGCGCAGAGGAGACCGCACACCAGAGCGGCGGGAAGATTCCTGGTCCGGAGAAGCTGCATAAAATAAAGGGTCCTTTTGGTAAACGTTCTTCTCCCTTCTACCATGAACCGGAGGCTCGTGGCGCCCTGACGATTCGAGATTACGGAGCGCCGGATCGTTTGTACTGGAACATCCCACTGGATTGATCCATCCCTCATGCGGCCTCTCAATGCCAATCTATTCGAGGCGCTGCCTTCCTGGTTGCTTCCGCCGA
>DATJRE010000464.1:0-2392 GCA_035505095.1 Bryobacteraceae bacterium
ACGCCCGGGAAATCGGTGTGGATCTTTTTCCAATCGCACTCCAATTCCTCGGCCAGCAACATGGAAAGCGAGGTTACCGTGCCCTGCCCCATCTCGGCCTTGTGGATGTAGAACAGCACCGAGTCATCCGCGCCCACGTAGATGAAGGCGTTCAATTTCGAGCGCGCACCGGTTTCCGCGGCGGTCATGCGGAACCGCACCAGCAGCCCGCCCGCTGCCGCTGCCGCTGCGCCCAGGAAACTCCGGCGGTTCATGGTGGCTGGGGCCGCGCTCATCGCGCACCTCCAGCCCGCTGCAATTCGGCGGCGCGGTGAATGGCGCGGCGGATTCCGTCGTAAGCGCCGCAGCGGCAGATATTGCCGCGCATCGCCTCGTCGATATCGGCATCGCTGGGCGTGGAGGTCTTCGCAAGCAACGCCGCTGCCGTCATAATCTGCCCCGATTGGCAGTAGCCGCACTGCGGCACATCCTCTTCGATCCAGGCACGCTGGCAGGGATGGCTGCGGTCGGGCGAAAGCCCCTCGATGGTGACCACGTGCTTGCCCGCCACGGTGGAAATGGACGTCATGCAGGAACGCGCCGGCGAACCGTTGATATGCACCGTGCAGGCGCCGCACAGCGCCATGCCGCATCCGAACTTGGTGCCTTCCAGGCCCAGGGTGTCGCGCAGGACCCAAAGCAGCGGCATACCCGGTACCGCATCCACGCTTTGCGCCTGGCCATTGAGTGTGAATTTGACAACCGCCACAGCATCCCTCCTTGCCTAGGATGAGTATACCGCCGAGGCGCCGCGAAACGGATTGGCGGACGGGCCCCCGCCTGGAGGCGCCGCTATGCCAACCGCGCCTTGAGCATCTCGCGCGCGCAATTGTACCCCGGCGCACCCATCACGCCGCCGCCCGGATGTGCGCCCGAGCCGCACAGGTACAGTCCTTCCACCGGCGTACGGTAACGTGCCCATCCCGCCACGGGGCGCATCACGAACATCTGGTCCAGGCTCATCTCACCATGAAAGATGTTGCCGCCGGTGATGCCAAAGCGCCGTTCCAGGTCGAGCGGCGTGAGCACCTGGCGGTGTTCGATGAGGCGGCCGAAGTTGGGCGCGTACTCTTCGATCAGCCCGATGACGCGGTCGGCGAATGGCTCGCGCAGTTCGTCCCAGGTGCCCTGGCGCAAGGTGTAGGGCGCGTATTGCAGGAAGATGCCCATGATGTGCTTGCCCGCGGGCGCGAGGGATGGGTCGTAAATGGTGGGGACGGTGAGTTCGAGCAGCGGCCGCTGGGAGGGCATGCCGTACTTAGCATCGTCCCAGGCGCGCTCGACGTAATCGATATCCGGGCAGATGTGCATGGTGGCCCCGTGGTGCGGCCCGCGTGTGCCTGGATAGGCGGTGAATTCCGGCAAGCCATTGAGCGCCAGGTTGATTTTGCAGCTCGTGCCTTCGATGCGGAAATGGCGGATGGCGGAGACGAAGTCGGCGTCGAGATCGCGCTCGTCCAGCAGTTTCAGGAACGTCAGCTTGGGGTCGAGGTTGGAAGCCACCGCGGTGGCCTCGATCTCCTCGCCCGATTCCAGCACCACGCCCGAAACGCGCCGGCCGCGGACCAGCACGCGAGCCACCGTGGCATCGGTACGGATTTGGGCGCCCTTGGCGAGCGCAGCGGCAGCGATGGCCCCGGAAACCGCGCCCATGCCGCCGCGCACGAAGCCCCACAGCCCGCGATGTCCGGCCACCCCGCCCATGCAGTGGTGCAGCAGAATGTAGGCGGTTCCGGGCGAGCGCGGGCCGCCGTTGGCGCCGATCACGCCATCGGTGGCCAGGGTGACTTTTACCTGCTCGCTTTCGAACCACTCGTCCAGAAACTCAGCCGCGCTCTGGGTGAAGATTTTCACCAGCGCGACGGTTTCGGTGGCGCTGAGGCCGCGGAGCCGTGCGGCCAGTTGCAGATATTCGACGAAGCTGCCGAGGCCGCGCGGCGGAAAGGGAGGCGGGGTGGTCAGGAGCAGGCCTTCGACTACCTGCGAGAGCCGCTCCAGGCGGTCTTCGTAAGCTGGATAGACCTCGGCATCGCGCTTCGAAAATTTGGCGATTTCGGCCAGCGTCTTGGCGCGGTCCTGCCACATGAAGAAATGCCGGCCATCGGGGAAGACGGAGAAGAAGGCGGGGTCTTTGGCGTCGACGCGATAGCCGAAACGCGGCAAATCGAGTTCGCGAACGATGCGCTCCTGCATCAGGCTGGTGAGATAGGCCCCGGTGGAGACGCGGTAGCCCGGCCAGATCTCCTCGGTGACGGCGCACCCGCCCACCATCGGCCGGCGTTCCAGCACCAGCACGCGGCGTCCCGCCCGCGCAAGGTAAGCAGCGGTCACCAGGCCGTTATGGCCGCCGCCG
>DATJRE010000465.1:0-7434 GCA_035505095.1 Bryobacteraceae bacterium
TCGGGTATGTTCTGGACCGTTGGTGGCGCTAACGCCATCTTGGCTCTGCGCTGCTGCCACTTCAACGGCAGGTTCGAAGATTACTGGGAGGCGCGACGCGCATGATTAACGGTTCTTCATCACTTCTATGTCGCGCACCCAGCCTAACTCATTGTTATCCGGTTGGCTCCCGGCGCCAGCTCCGTGCGCTTGCCCCGCCATTCGAATTCGCCGGTAACGCCGGGCGGCAGGTGGACCGTCGCGGCGCCGCCCTCTAGGGCCACTTCCACCATGCCCTTGGGATGTGGAACCGCGCCGGAGTACGCCGTCAAATGGCCCCTGTGCGGCGCCACCCGCACGCGGGCGAATCCGGGCGCCGCCGAATCGACGCCCAGCACCGTGCGGAAGATTTCGATATTCGGGCTGGCGCTCCAGGCGTGGCAATCCGAGCGCGACGGGCTGCCGGGGCGCTCCACAATCTCCGCGAAAGTGGTGAGGCCGCGCGCCAGCATGTCGCGCCAGTCGCCCAGCAGATCCAGGTAGCGGTCGCCTTCTCCCACCTGGGCCAGGGCCTCGTGTACGTAGAAGCGGAAGAACAGGCCGGTCTGCGCCAGGTCCGGCGTGGTGAGGACGCGGACCATCAGGTCGCGCGCCGCCTGCCCATCGATGGCGCGGGCCAGCACCGCCAGCGTGTTCGTGTGCTGCGAAAACTGCTGTTTGCGCGGCGTGTCGGCGTACAGGCGTTTGCCGGCGTCCCAGTAAAGCTCCTGAGCGGTGGCGCGCAGTTGCCGTTGCCGCCCGGCGTAGACTTCGGCCAGCGCGCCGACCCCGAGGCCCTTTTCCAGCTCCGCCGCCCAAGCGTAAGCCATCGCCAGCATCAGGTCGAAGGGCGCCGAGGAGCCATCGGCTTCCTGCGGCGGGTCGCCACCGGACCACCCCGGCACCCAGTCCAGAAACCGCCACCACGGCAGCGGCCCCAGCGATCCGTTGGGCTTCTGATACTGCTCGAAGAAACTAAGTACCGCGCGCACACCCGGTAACATGCTGCGGACGAAAGCGGGGTCATCGACATACCGCCAGTAATCGTGCACCATGGCGATCCACCACAGCGAGAAGCCGGGGATATACTGCTCCAGGCGGGTGGGGTACCGGCTCATCGTGGCGCCATCGCTCTGCCGGGAATCGTTGATCTGGCTGATGGCATTGCGCATCAGGCGGGCATCGCCGGAGTTATACAGGGAAATCAGGCACTGCACGCGCGTATCGCCCACATACTGTAACTGCTCGTAATAGGGACAATCCATATAGGTTTCATGCGCGCACAACCGGGCGGTGCGCCATCCTACATCGAGGATGCGGCCGATCTCGGCGCCGCCGCCTTCGAACCGCGCCCGCCGCTCGAAAGGGTAACCGGTGTAAGTGGCGCGTAAGTCGTCTATAGTCAGCGGCTCGTCCTGAGTCTGGATATCGAGCTGGATATACCGCCAGGTGCGCCACCATAGCGGGCGGAAGACGCGGCCGGCGCCGCCATCCATGGTGAACTCATCGTAGTTGCCGATGAACCGTTTGCCTTCCACCTCGTCGCGGTTATTCTTCTCCAGGCCGCGGCCCCCCGGGCCCGGCTGAAACAGCGCCTCGGCATAACCCATCTGGACCACGGCGTCTTTGCCGCCGCTCAGCGCCAGCTCGGGATAGCCGGTGGTCAGCCAGGTCTGGTCGAGCAGCAGCACGGCATGCGTTCGCGGTGGCACGTGGAGCGCCTCGGGGTGCGCGGGAAAGGCGGCCGGCTGGGCAATGCCGCTGACGCGCCGCAGTTTCTGCAGCCGCTCGCCGGGGCGCTGTTCTTCGAACGGGATGGTCCGCGGCACCAGCATCCAGCGGGAGTGCGGGTCGCTGGCCTCGCGCCCCGCGGCCACGCCAAGTACCGCCGCGGCCGGCCAGCCGGAGTCGTCGAAGTCTTTGGTCTCCCAACCCCACGGATGTTTGGCCGCGTCCACCCGGTCACCCGGCCCGATGGCGTAGTAGCCGTGCATGCCGCCGCTGGTGAGGGTTACGGGCGTGTAAGCGTCATCGCGGCGCGCTTTCCAGTTGGCGCCGGTGGCGGCCATGCGCTCGGCGTCGGTATCGCCCTCCAGCACGAAGCCGGTTTCCAGGGTGATTTGCGCCTCGGGCGCCAATTCGCCGAAATTCCAAACCACCGCCGCCAGCGCGTTGCGGCCGGCATCCAGGTAGGGCGCCAGGTCCACGGTTTCGAAACGCCAGTGGAACAAGTCGCCGCGCGCCGGCCCGAGGGCCACTTGCCGGCCGTTGACAAACAACTGGTAGCGGTTGTCGCCGCTCACGTGCACCACGAAGTGGGCGGGTTTGGCCGGCAGGTCGAACACATGCCGGAAATGGTAGACGCCGTAATCGTTCTCGGGCGCTCCGGCCGCGGTGATCCAGCGTGCGTGCCAGGTTTGCCGCAGCAGCCCGGGCCGCTCCTGAGCCGCCAGCGGCACAGCGGCCGCAGCGCCTATCTGGAGCAGAAACCGGCGTCGAGTGGAATCCCATCTCATGCGTGAAACGATATCGCCCGTGCAGGCGCCAGGTCAACCCTGGGATACTCGTTGACCGGCTGCCCGTGTTCAATCGCGTCGAGCACCGCCGCCGCATCGCCATGCAGGCGGCCGGTATCCACGCCCTCGTAATCCGGCAGATACTCCGCCAGTTTGCGCAGGGCCTTCCGTAACTGCCGGCAGGCGCCCTCGGGGTTGCCGCGCCGGTGATGGTAGAAGCCCACCGCCACGTGGATCAGCCCCTGCAGAAACAGCCGCCGCGGCCCGCGTTCGGGAGCCCAGGCCAACTCCAGAACTTCGTGGCACTCGAAGTAGGCCCCGCGGTTGAACAACTCGATTCCTTCGTGCAGCAGACGATCCATGGCGACTTAGCGGCTCCCGGCGGTCAACGCTACCCGGCTCTAGTATCATACCCACATGGGTCACTATCTGGCCTTCGACTTGGGCGCGGAGAGCGGGCGTGCGATCTGCGGAACCCTCCAGGATGAAACCCTGGCGGTCGAAGAGCTGCACCGCTTTCCCAATGAGCCGGTCCGCACTGCGGACGCGCTTTCCTGGGATATCGAGCGGCTGTGGGGCGAGATCCAGCGCGGCATCCGCATTGCCAACCAGCGCGGATTCCGGCCGGACGGAATCGGCATCGACACCTGGGGCGTGGATTACGGTCTGCTGGATTCGAGCGGCAAGCTGCTGGAAAATCCGCGGCACTACCGCGATGCGCGCAACAGCGGAATGATGGAGGCGGTTTTCGCCCGCGTGCCGCGCGAGGAGGTGTTCGGCGCCACCGGAATTCAGTTCATGCAGATCAACACGCTGTACCAGTTGTACGCGGCGAGCCTGGGTACGCCGCGGACTCTGGCCCGCGCGCACCGGCTGCTGAATATACCCGATCTGTTCAACTACTGGCTCACCGGAGAGGCGCGCTCGGAAGCCACCATTGCCAGCACCACCCAATTCTTCAATCCCGTGACCATGAACTGGGCCGCCGGCTTGTTGGCGCGCCTGGATTTGCCGAGGGAGATCCTTTGTCCCATCGTGATGCCGGGAACCGCGCTTGGCAAGTCGCTGACGCCGCCACACACCTCGGTGTATGCCACCGCGGGTCACGATACCGCATCGGCGGTGGCCGCGGCCCCGGCTGATGGCGGTGCGGAATGGTGCTACATCAGCTCCGGCACGTGGTCGTTGATGGGCCTCGAACTGGATCGGCCGGTGATCGACGACGCATCGCTGGCGCTCAACTTCACCAACGAGGTGGGGGTGGCGGGGAAGATCCGGCTGCTGAAGAATATCGCCGGGCTGTGGCTGTTGCAGGAGTGCCGCCGCGCCTGGATGGCGGAGGGCATCACTTACAGCTATGAGCAGCTTGCGCGCATGGCCTCCGGCGCGCGGCCGCACGTGTCGGCGATCGATCCGGACGCGTTTCTGGAACCCGGCGGGATGCCGCTGAAAATCGCCGAATACTGCCGCCGCACCGGCCAGGAACCGCCTGCCACGCACGGCGAATATGCCCGCGCGATTCTGGAAAGCCTGGCGCTGCGCTACCGGCAGGTGATCGAGAGCCTGGAGATTCTGGGCGGCCGGAAGATCGCCACCATTCACATCGTCGGCGGCGGGTCGCGCAACACGGTGCTCAACCAATTTGTGGCGGACGCCACCGGGCGGCGCGTGATTGCCGGACCCAGCGAGGCGACGGCCATCGGCAACATTCTGGTGCAAGCTATGGGCGCGGGCGAGTTGCGCGGCCTGGATCAGCTTCGCGCGGTGGTGCGGCGGTCTTTTCCGCCGGTCGCCGTGGAGCCGCGCGCGGAATCCACCGAGGGCGCGGATTGGGAGCGGGCCTACGAGCGCTATCGCAGCATTGTGGGCTGAAAGACGGCGGGCAGGAAGGCTGGTGCGCGTAAGTTTCGCACCGCCGCCTGCGGCCGCACGATGGCTGACACCCTAGTGTTACCGGTGGGTACTGAGGGCGATAGCCGCCGGCTGAGGGGAACCCGCGATCTTCACGATGCCGGCTCCATCGGCGGGACCGCGCCTCCACACGGCTATAAGGCCCACGCGCTGGCCGGGTCGTAGCCCGCGAAAGCGCGCAACCGGAAGGCGAAAGCGGTCGTAAAATGCATTCATGGTCGGAAAACTGACGGCGTTTGGTTGGCTGGCTGCTTCTCTCGCGCTGCAGCCTGGCGCTCGGGCGCAAATGGATATGTCCGGCCACACGCTGGAAACCCGCGACGAGACGCCGCCCGGCGAATTGCCGGCGCCGCGGAAAATGACCGGCATCGGAAACGCCCATATTCGGATCACCGCCACGCCCGAAGCGCAAAGGTGGTTTAACCAGGGACTGAACTTGCTGCACGACTTTTGGGATTACGAGTCGGCCCGCGCATTCGAACAGGGAGTTCGCGTGGATTCGCACTGTGCGATGTGCTACTGGGGACTGTACGAGGCCGAGTCGTTTTACCACAGCACCGCGCAGGGTTATGCCGCCCAGGCGCTGGCGCAGGCGGTCCGTCTCGAAGGCTACGCCAGCCAACGCGAACGGCTTTACATTGATGCCACCGCCGCGACCGCCAACAGTTTGAACAACCCGATGCAGCGCGGCGGCCGTTTGGCAGCGGTGGATCTCTGGCGCCAGCTCGTGAAGGAGTACCCACACGAGATGCAGGCGCGGATCTTCCTTGCGGGGGTGGTCGGCCATCAGGAATCCGTGGCGATCCTGCAGTCTATTTTGAAAGCCCGGCTCCAGGATTCGGCGGCCAATCATCATTACATTCACGCGGTGGAGGCCAGCGAACACCCCGAGCAGGCGCTCAAGAGTGCCGAGATCCTGGCGCGACTGGCGCCGGCTTCGGGACACATGGTCCATATGCCGGGGCATATCTTTTTTCGGATTGGGGATTACGCCCGGGCGGAACAGGCGTTTGCGGCGTCAATGCAGGTGGACGAGCGCTACATGCGCGAACAGCACGTGCAGCCCGATAACGACTGGAACTACGTCCACAATCTGATGTACGCCGTCGCGAACCTGATGGAGGAAGGAAAACTGCAGAAGGCTACCGAATTGTCCATGAAACTCAGCAGCGCGCGCGGTGTACTGGAATCGACCCTTTATATCTATTCAACGCGGGATTCGATTTCGCGGCTCGATCCGCGCTTACCGGTAGCGCTGCGAACCGCCGATTGGGCGCGGGTGCTGGAACTTCTGAAGGGCAGCCCTCCGCCCGCGGATCGTCCCACTCTGGACTTCCTGGCGCAGCAGCTTGCCGGCTTCGCCGCTGGGATGCAAGCCATCGAGAAGCACGACCTCCCGCGGGCGGAAGAGCTGTCGTCGCAATTCGATGCTGAACTGCAGCGGATGTCTGAGCAAGTGGAAAGCTCGCAGGGAATGCAAACCACGGCAATGCAAAAAGCACCCTCCGGACCGCCAAAGCTGCCCGTGTTGCCGGATGCACTGCCGCAACCGCTGCTCAGCAGCTTGTCTGTGATGTCGCTGGAATTGCGAGGGTCGCTGCTGGCGCTAGAGCGGAAGAGCGATGAGGCGAAAAGTCTGTTTGCAAAAGCGGCGCAAGGAGAGAAAGACTTGGGTTACCGGGAGCCTCCCGGTTACATTCGTCCTGTAGGCGAAACGGAAGGGGCCGCCATGATGGCGCTTGGCCAATGGGCAGATGCCAGCGCCGCCTACGAGAGTGCGCTCCGGGAACGCCCGCGCTCGGGCTGGGCGCTCTATGGGATTGCGATGAGTAGTGAAGAGTCCGGCGATTCCACGGCCGCCGCCAAAGAATATACCGACTTCCTGATGGCTTGGAAGGACGCCGACCCGAATCTCGCTCAACTGGAGCACGCCCGACGCTATATCGCGGGCCATCCGGTCGCCCAAGGCTAATGGCAAAGGCAGCCAGGAGCGCGGCAGTACCTTGCCTCGCCCGACTGCTTCACTTCCCCATGAATCGTGAGATCGCCGGACCCTGCTCCAACGGTAGCGGCGTCCCGATCAGGCAGAACTGGTCCAGCGCGAACAGGGCCACCGTCTGCACTCCTGCCGCCAGCGTCAGCAGTCGCTCTCTTTCCCATGGCGTCGTGGGATCGGAAATCCCGATCAAATGACTGGATTGCGAGGGTGGGAACCCTTGGCTCATGGGAAATTGAATCGACTGGCGCGCCTGGTTCAGATTGCGGTCGCCTGTGTATGTGAAGTTCTCGGTTTTCAGACATGCTAATACCGAGGGAGTCCAATACTGCGCTGGGAAATTAATAATTTCATTCAGGGCGGTATCGTTGGTGTCTACTGGATATAAAACCTCGAACTGTGTATTCGAATATTGTTGCTGCACGTACTTGGTAATTGCCTCGGTGAATTGCCCGATCAAGCCCGGCAGGAAGGCGCATTCCTGCGGATACTGGCTCGGGTCTGCCGTTTGGCTGGGAATCACCGCCATCGGCCGCCCTTGCTGCGCCGCGAACGTGCTGGTCGTATATGCGTCGTAGAATGGCATTCCCGAGGCGTCCGCGAAATACCACCACTGCACCTCGCCGAATTGCAAATACGGACGAATGCCCGCGCTGGCCATCAATCCGGCCATTTCGGCGTACACCTCCTGCCAAAACGCCAGACTGGACGGGCTGAAGTTGGTTTGCAGCGCCGGCGTGTTCACCCACACGGGACCGTCCGGATACATCTGGGCGATTCCGGTGCTGGCGCGATCGTCGCCGTTGCCCAACTCAGTGCTGAACGACGCTGTAACATCTATCCCATAGCCGCTCAGCGACTGAAAAAAGCTGATGCTCCAATCCCGTGCGGCCCGATTGATTCGGGGCGCCGCGTACAGATCCGTGTACCAGGTCCCATCTACGCCTCCGGCAAGCGCGCTTTGGCTCGATGACGCCGTGAACGCGCTGCTCC
>DATJRE010000466.1:0-8999 GCA_035505095.1 Bryobacteraceae bacterium
TCGGCAGAAAACGCCCGCCAGGTCCGGTCCCGCGCCGCCAGGTCGTCGTACGCCAGCATATAGGTGATGTTGGGCATATTGCCGCCAATGATGGTCTGGCCGAAAAACACCGGCAGCATCCCGGACTTCCGGAAAATGGCAATTTCGCCATCGCCGAACATCTTCACTTTGCGGTCGCTGGCCTGTTCATTGGGCGATTCATAGGTGCGCAGTTCGAAGATGCGCGCTGCCCGGCCGGGCGCGGCAGGCGGCACCTCCACTTCGGGCATCGCTGGAAACGCCCACAGAATCGAACTTTCCATGCGCATGTAGCTCAGCTCGGCCATGGAGTTGAACTCGTCCGCCGCGGCCTGGTATTCCCGGTCGGCGGCCATCTTTTCGCGCGCCGCCTCCAACGCCGCCAGCGAGCCGTAGCTCGCCAGTCTGAGGATGAACGGGGCCTCGGGCGCCACCACCGCGCTGAAGAATCCCAGCGGGTGAATGCCGGCCCGTCCCGCGGCGGGCAGCCAACCCTTCTGCAAATAGGTGGTGGTGCGCTCCACCTGGTGTCCGTTGCGCATCTTGAAATATCGCAGTTCCAAAAAGGCGCGCTTCGCCTGCGCGTCGGATTGTGCTTGCATAAGGCCGGCTCCCAAAGGTAAGGTCAGAAACGTTCTACGCTGCATCTCAGACAGAATGTTACCGCCGCTCATGGGCAATCGCCAGGGTTGGCGGCCGGCCGTGGCAGGATCTGGAGGGACGTCGTTTCGATTTCAACCCCCTGGCAGTGGTAAAGTGATTCCTTCTGGGGACGTTTCGCCAAAATCAAATGGGAGGGATCACTATGTTCTTTCGACGCCGTAAGCTGATTGTTTTCGTGCCGCCGTGTCTGCTGGTATTGGCGCTGGCCGTCTTCGCCCAGAGGAATGCGGGCGGGCAGTACCCCGGCAGCCTGCTGGCCGGCCTGGAGTGGCGCGACGTCGGTCCCCTGCGGGGCGGCCGCTCCTACGCCGTCGCCGGCAACGCCAGCCAGCCCGACACCTTTTACTTCGGCTCGGTCGGCGGCGGCGTCTGGAAAACCGACAACGCCGGCCACACCTGGCTTCCCATCTCCGATGAAGGCATCCCGATCGGTTCCATCGGCGCCATTGCGGTGGCCCCATCGAACGCCAACATCGTCTACGTGGGCACCGGCGAACCCGATATCCGCAGCCAGAACTCTTACGGCATTGGCATGTTCAAGTCCAGTGACGCCGGGAAGACTTGGTCCCACATAGGCCTCAACGACAGCCAGCACATAGGCCGCGTGGCCGTGGACCCCACCAACCCCAATCGAGTCTACGTCGCCGCCCTCGGCCACATCTACGACCCCAATCCGGAACGCGGCCTTTATCGCTCCACCGATGGCGGCGCCACCTGGAAAAAAATCCTCTCCAAGACCAGCGACCCCAACGATGTGGGCGCCATCGATGTGGCCATCGACCCCAAGAATTCCCGCATCCTCTACGCTTCCCTGTGGGCCACCCGCCGCCCACCATGGTCCGTCTACGCCCCCACCAACCTGCCCGGCGGCGGACTCTATAAATCCACCGATGGCGGCGATACCTGGAAGCAGCTCACCAGCGGTCTGCCCACCGACCCCTACGTCGGCAAAATCGGCATCGCCATTGCCCCCAGCAATCCCAACCGCCTGTGGGCCGTGGTGGATGACACCGGCGGCGCCGTCGCGCCCAGCCGTACCGGCGGAGGCGGCGGTGGCGGCGCAGCAGCCGAACATCGCGGCGGCGGGGTTTACATGTCGGATGACGCCGGCGCCACCTGGAAACTGGTCAACAACGAGAACCGTCTCTGGGGCCGCGGGTGGTACTTCGCCGGGGTGGCCGTCGATCCGGTGAACCCCGACCGCGTCTATGTGATCAACACCGCCACTTATATGTCCACCGACGCGGGACATCACTTCGTTCCCATCAAGGGCGCGCCCGGCGGCGACGACTACCACCAGATGTGGGTCAACCCCAGGGACGGCAACCGCATGGTGCTCTCTAGCGACCAGGGCACGGTGGTCAGCGTGGATGGCGGCAAAAGCTGGAGCACCTGGTACAACCAGCCCACCGCCCAGATCTATCACGTGGCGGCCGACAACCGCTTCCCCTACTGGCTCTACGGCGCCCAGCAGGATTCCGGCGGCGTCGGCGTGGCCACCTGGTCCAACGAAGGCCTGCTCACTTTCCGCGATTGGGAACCCACCTGCCTGGCCGGGGAAAGCAACACGGTGGTCCCCGACCCCAAGGATGGCAACATCCTCTATGGCGGCGGCGCCGGCCGTTGCGACCAGTACTTCAACACCACGGCTTCGCTGGGCGGCCAGTTGCCCCCGCCCGACGATAACGACCCGAACCGCAAAACCTGGACTCTGCCGCAGGTCTTCTCGCAGGCCGATGAAGCCCTCTACTACGCCAATCAATTCGTCTTCCGCACGCGCGACCGCGGGCGCACCTGGGAAAAAATCAGCCCCGACCTGGCGCGCGTCCATCCGGCGGTTCCCTCTACCCTCGATCCCGAAACCGCCAAGGATATTGACGAAGTCATGACCGACCGCTTCGGGGTGGTTTACAGCCTCGGCCCCTCGCCGCTGCAGGCCAACACCGTCTGGGCGGGCACGGACGATGGCCTGATCTACGTCACCCGCGACGATGGCAAGAACTGGAACAACGTCACCCCGCCGGCCATGACTGCCTGGAGCAAGGTTTCGCAGATCGAGGCCGGCCACTTCGATGCCGAAACCGCTTACGCCTCGGTGGATCGCCACCGCCTGGCCGACTTGAAGCCCTACATCTACCGCACTCACGATGGCGGCAAGACGTGGCAGAACGTGGTCGCCGGCATCCCCGTTGGCGCCTACGTCAACTCCGTCAAGGAGGACCCCCAGGCCAAGGGCTTGCTCTACGCCGCCACCGAGCTGCGGGTCTACGTTTCCTTCGACGATGGCGACCGCTGGCAGCCTTTGCAGAACAACATGCCGGTCACTTCGGTCCGCGACATCGTGGTGCACGGCGACGATCTCGATATTGCCACTCACGGCCGCGGCTTCTGGGTGCTCGACCAGATGAGCGCCCTGCGGCAGATTGCCGCTGAGGGTTCCCAAATCGTCACCGCCAGCGCCTATTTGTTCAAGCCCGGCGAAACCTTAGGCATTCACCAGGGCGGCATGAACGGCACCCCGTTGCCGCATGAGGAGCCGCAGAAGCTCAATCCGCCCGCCGGCGTGGTGGCCTACTATTGGCTCAAGAGCGCCGCGCGCCAGCCCCTGAAGCTGGAATTGCTGGACCACACCGGCGCCGTGCGGGCCTGCGCCGCCAGCGACGCGCCGGTGCGTCCGCCGGACACCGAAACGCTCAACGTGCAGGCCATCTGGGAGCAGCCCGCTCCGCCGCCCTCGGCCGCGGCCGGGATGCACCGCTTCGCGCTGGGCGCCCCTGCCGGTCGCGGAGGCGGTGGCGGCTTCGGACGCGGCGCCGCGGCAGCGCCCGTGCATGATGCCTGCACCAACGCGGCCGGAGTAAGCGAAGTCGCCGGAGCCGGCGGCGGCCGCGGACGTGGAGGCCGCGGTGGACGTGGAGGCCGCGGCGGCGGTGGGGGAGGCGGCGGTTTCGGCGGACGCGGCGCGGGCGGTCTCCAGGCCGGCGACTATACCGTCCGTCTGACCGTGGACGGCCAGACCTTCACACAGGCTGTCACCGTCAAACCGGACCCCCGCGGCACGCCGAATAGCGCGGCTACTCGCCAGTAGCGATAGGGCTTCGGTAGTTCTCTCGCCAAGCCGCAAAGTCGCAAAGAACGCAAAGCGAGAGGTCGGTGCTCCCTACCCGCCGCTACTCCGGCTCGACCGCCGCCACCAGCGCCGCCAGGGTCTGGCGGGCCGTGTTGCTCCAGGAGAATTCGGCGGCGCGCAGAGGGCCGGCGCGCACCAGTTTCTCGCGCAGCGCCTGGTCTTCGGTGACGCGCCGCATGGCCCGCTCAATGGCTGCGGGGTCGGAGGGATCGAACGTTATGGCGGCGTCGCCGGCAATGCTGGAGAGCGGTTCGATGGCCGAACAGGCCGTCGGCAGTCCCGCCGCCATCGCCTCCACCAGGGGCAGCCCGAAGCCCTCGAAGCGCGTGGGGTAGATGAACGCCCAGGCGCGCGCGAACAGTTCGTAGAGCTGGTCGCGGGGAAGCCATCCGGGAAACTCCACCGCGCCATCCAGGCCCAGCGCATCGCGCAGGGCGTGGACGGGGCCGGTGTGGAAGCCGTGCAGCCCGGAAATCACCAGCCGGAAATCGGGGTGGCGCCGGCGGAACTCGGCGAAGGCGCGCAGCAGGCCATCCACGTTTTTGTGCGGATGGAGCGTGGAGGCGGTCAGCAGGAAGGGCTCCGGCCGGCGCCGCCGTCCGATCTCGAAAAACACCGGCTCCACTCCCAGCGACGCCACCCAGATTTTGTGCGGGGGAATGCCATAGTAGCGGTTCAGGTCGGCGGCGGTGACGGCGGAATCGGCCAGCAGGCCCTTGGAAATGTGGGCCGACCAGTAGAGGAAAAAGCGCCAGAAGGGCAAATCGAACCAGCGGAAAAATTCCGGGTGGCGCTTGTGCTGCAGGTCGTGAAAGACGGTCACTTGCGGGCAGGGGCAGAGCAGGGGCGCGGTGAAACCGGCATTCAGCAGCACGTCCAGGCCTTCCCGCCGCACCGCCAACGGCAGTGCCGCCTGCTCCCACAGAATGCGCGCCGGCCGCAGGGCTGCCCGCACGGGCTGCGGCGCGGCGCGGAAATTGGCCCGCGCAGGAACCAGGTGGGGATCTGCCTCGCGGTTGGTGAACACCACGTAACGATTGACCGGGTCGATTTCCGCGAGCGCCGCCAGCAGGCTGCGCAGATAAATCTCCGTGCCGCCCACGCCGCCGGGAATCAGGTAGAGCGCATTGACGCCGATGCGCAGCGGCCGCGTCATCTGCCCTGCCCGCCGGGCGGCATGCTGCGCAGCCGGAGCAGTTCCTGGC
Source organism: Bryobacteraceae bacterium (assembly GCA_035505095.1). Classification (GTDB taxonomy): domain Bacteria; phylum Acidobacteriota; class Terriglobia; order Bryobacterales; family Bryobacteraceae; genus JOPF133. The sequence continues at coordinate 5,017 of DATJRE010000466.1, forward strand.
GGACCTGGTCGTTGGCCGGATTCGCCGGATCCACCGCCACGGCCTTCTGAAACTGCTTTGCGGCGGCGGCCGGCTGGTTGGTCAGTTCGAAGATCTTGCCCCGGTAGACGTAGGTCATGGCGAAACCGGGGTCGAGCTTTTCCCCGCGATCCAAAGCCTCCAGCGCCGGGGGATACTGGCCGTGCTGGGCGTAAATCATGCCGATCTGCGAGTAGATGTAGGCGGTCGGCTCGGCGTCGGCGGCCTCGCGCAGTTTGCCGACGGCTTCGGACCAGCGGCCCAGGCCGTCCAGCGCCAACCCCCAGTCCGCCAGCAGGTTGTTTTTTTCCAGCGGGCTGCGCGCCTGCAACAGGCTGGCCTTCTGGAACTCCGCCACGGCCCGGTCGTAGCGCTGATCGACATAATACGCGTAACCCAGTTGGAAGCGCGCGCGGAATTTGCCGGGAGACTTGGCGGCGGTGTCCTCCCACAGCCGGATCGGGTCGGTCCACACCGCCGCGCGGGCGTGCGTGCCGAGGGCCGCGATCAGTGCCACGGCCGCGCAGGCGTAGGCCAGTTTGCGGCGGTCCACGGGGATGCGCCCCAGCAGGTCTACCACGATCAGCAGCAGCCCGATCATCGAGAAGTACAGGCGGCGCTCGGCGATGGCGTCCTGAATCGGCAGGATGGAAGAGGTGGGCGACATCAGCAGCAGGTACAGGAAGAACCCGTAGGTGGCCAGCGGAAAGCGGCGCCGGTAGATCCAGGCGAGGGCCGCCAGCGCCACCAGCGCCGCCATGCCGAAGAGGGCGCCGTGCTGGAGGATAGTGTAGGAAATCGGGAAGTTCCAATCGGCATTCAGGTGCACCGGCAGCAGGAAGATGCCGATGTACACGAACAGGGCGCGGCACTGCGTGAAGAAATATTGATACCAGGTGAAGTCTTTGAGTCCGAAGCCGGCGGTCTGCGCGCTGGCCATCACTTTCCAGAGAACGGCCGCCCCGGCCAGCGGCGCGCCGACGAGGACGGGAAGGTACAGTCGCCAGTTGCGGCGGATCCCGGCCAGCGAAAAGCCGGGATTCCACCAGTAATCGGTCAGCAGCAGCACGGCGGGAAGCACGATGGACGGCTCTTTGGAAAGCAGCGCCGCCAGGAAGAGGAGCAGCACGGCGGCCGTCTCCCTCCAGCGAATTTCGGCCTCGCGCCGGTACAGAAACACGGCGAAAGCGGCCAGGAAAAACATGGTGCTGAGCGCTTCCGAGCGGCCGGCGATATAGGCCACCGCTTCGGTCTGCGCCGGGTGCAGCAGAAACACCGCGGCCGCGAATCCCGCCAGCAGGTTCCGCGAGGCCGCCTCAGCTTTCGACCATTCGAGCAGCTTCCGCACGATCAGAAAAACCAGCCCGCCGGCCATGGCGTGGATGAGCACACTGACCACGTGATAGGAGAACGGATCGTCGTGTCCGATCTGGGCATTCAGCCAGTAGCTGAACAGCAGCAGCCCGCGAACGCCGCCCCCGATCCACGACCTCAACGAGGGGCTGTAACCCGCCGCTCCATAGGGCAGGTTGAGGTCGTCGAACTGAAACGCCCCGTGCAGGGCCGGGCCGTAAGCCCAGAACACCGCGCAGAGCGCTGCCGCGGCGGCCGCCAACCATCCCCAGGGAAAGGCGCGGGGGGCAGGAGCCGCTTCGGACTTGGTATTCCGCCGTTTCTTAGTTTTCATGTTTCTCAAGGCTGCGGATGTGGTATTCCAGAATGGCCACCCGCTGGGCCAGGGCGATGTTGTCGTCGCGCAGATCGGAGATGATCACCGAAAAGCGGAAGAACATCATCAGAAAGACGCTGCCGGCGGCCAGAAAGAGGGTGAGCGGGGTATCGGGAATATCGAAGCGGCGGGTGATAAAATCGAGCACCGGCCGGGCGCGCGACAAGACCAGCATAAACCCGGCGGCCAGCAGCCAACTCAGCGAGTATTCTACGCGGATGTGCGCGCGCCGCACCGACACCAGCACGACGATCAGCAACACCACGCTGAGAATCGTAGTGACGTTCAACAGGCGGTCCATCTTATCCTCCGTAATTCCACCCAGGCCGGGCGGCGTAAGGCCCGCGGCATTTCCGATGCGCCGACTCTCCCCGCTCCGCTATCCCGTTCCTTCCGGCGGGGCCCCCGGCGCCTTGCGGCGCGCGCGCGCACCCCGGCCTTCGTACTTCAATACGTTGACGAAAACACCCAGCAAGACGTGGGCAATGTAATAGATCGACGTGAGGGCCGTAATCGACGAGCGCCCGGTCACCCGCGGCCGCATCTTGCAGGGCACTTCCTCGAAACGAAAACGGCGGCGCTGCAATACCACCAGGGCTTCGATTTCCGGGTACTCCAGCGGAAAGCTCTGGCTGAACACCGCCAGCGCCCGCCGGTTCACGCCCACGAAGCCCGAAGTCGGGTCGGTTACCGGCTTGCCTAGAATGGGGCGCAGCACCATGCGAAAGAACCGGATGCCCAGCGAGCGCACGGTCCCCGAGCGGTAGCCTCCGTCGCCATTGAATCGCGCCCCGATGACCATCTCGCAGCGGGAGGTTTTGAGGCGCTCCAGAATGCGCGGGATATCGCGCGCATCGTGCTGCCCGTCGCCATCCACGCGGATGACGTACTCGAAGCCCAGCTCGTAGGCCAGCTTGTAGCCCGCCTGCACGCACCCGCCCAGGCCCAGGTGATGCGGCAGGCGGAGCACTTCGGCGCCGGCGGATTCGGCCGCGGCAATGGTGCCATCGAGCGAGCAATCGTCAATCACCAGCACGGGCACTCCCGGCGCCTCGCGGTGCACCGCGCGCACCACCCCCGCCACGGCTTCTTCTTCGTTGAAAGCCGGCACGATCACCAGCAACGATTCCGGACCGGCCGGGCGTTTCAAAGCCGGGCCACCTTCCGCGCGCCGATGGAGTGGCTGCGTAAGAGATGCCGGAAGACTGCCGGGGTAATCCGGGCGCCGCGGCGGATGCGGCCGCGCTCCCGCCACAGGCCGAGCAGGTGGAGGGCCAGGGCGGCGTGAGCCTTGACCGTGTACCACAGCATTCTCGGCCCGGCGTGGCCTTCGGCGCGAAAGCGGGCCGCCGCACCCTGCCCGCGCAGCAGGTACCAGGCATGCCAGAAATACCGCGCCGCGGTCACCCAGGGAGCCGCCAAGGCCATGCCGGCGGGGAAGTTCTTGGCCACCACGAACAGGCGGTTGCGCTCCACGTAGTACGCCTTGAGCGGCGAGGCGCGCCCGGCCGAGTGGGAATAATGATGCTCCACCACTGCGTTGGGGGCGTACAGGCACTTCCAGCCGGCCCAACGTGCGCGCAGGCCCAGGTCGGTGTCTTCGCAGTAGAGGAAGAAGCTGGCGTCGAAGCCGCCGATCTCATCCAGCATGGCGCGGCGGTAGAGAGCCGCCGAACCGCTCGGAAAGAGGGTCTCTTCCGGCTCCGGAAAGTCTTCCGGCGGACGGCCGTGCCCGCGCTGTTTGCTGCTGCCGTCGCCAGCCATCAGCATGCCCGCCGAATCCAGCAGACCCTCGCCGAACAGGCGCACCTGCGAAGCGCCCATGCCGGCATCCGGGCGGCGCTGAAGAGCTTCGAGCAGCGCTTCCAGCCAGCCGGGGTGGGCCACCGCATCGTCATTGAGGGTCGCCAGGTAAGGCGCGCGGCTGGCCGCCATTCCCTGGTTGACGGCTGCGCCGAAACCCAGGTTGCGCGGGTTGGCGATCACGCGGGCGCCGGGACCGGAGGGCGTCCCCGCGCGTGCGCCATCAGGCCGCCAGCCGGCGAAGCGCCGGGCCGAATCCTTGCCGCTGTTGTCGATGATGACCACTTCAAAATCGCGGTGCGTCTGCTGCGCGAGAGCCTGCAAGCATTGTTGCAGCCTCTCATCCGCAGCCAGGGTAGGGATGGCCACCGTCACGAGGGGTTCATGCAAGTTTTAATTTTAACAAGCCCGCATCGGCGGCAATCGGCCACCG
>DATJRE010000467.1:0-24315 GCA_035505095.1 Bryobacteraceae bacterium
CCCACCACCGTGGTGAAAGCCTTCCGCGCCACCCTGGAAGAGGTGACCGAGGCGGCCCTGGTGCTGCATGTGGTGGACGTTTCGGCGCCATCCGCCGCCGAGCACACCGCGCACGTGTGGAAAGTGCTGGCGGAGATCGGCGCGGCCCAGATCCCCCAGGTTCTGGTGATGAACAAGATCGACCGCGTTCCGGAAGGGGAGGCCGATCCCCGGCTGCTGGAACACCGGCTGCTGAAAGAGACCGGGCACACCGATACGCGCGCGGTGGCGGTTTCGGCGCTGACTGGGGTGGGCATCGCCGGGCTGCTGCAGTTGATCGACACGGTGCTGCCGCTCGACCCCATCGTCCACACCAGCCTGCGGGTTCCGGCGGGCGATGGCGCCACACTGGCGTTGCTTCACCAGTTCGGCGTGGTGTTGGAAACGCGCTACGAGGGCGAGTTTTGCGAGGTGGTGGCGGACGTTCCGCAATCCCTGGAGCGGCGCCTGAAGCGCCTGGCGAGCCGCTCGTGAGATCCACAGGATCTGTGGAAAAGCCTGTGGGAAAGAACGTTTCAATACGGTTAAGCCAAGGTTAGTAAAGATACTTACATCGAATTGACCCAAGTGGCAGCAGTGCCTGCAAGTTCTTATTGTGAAACGATTTAGCGCGCCTTGGCCAGCGCCAAGCGTATGGTTCTTCACATTCGACCGGCGGCCGCGCGGCCGCTCGCAATTTTCCACATTTTCAATCGGGTAAACCCCGGTTCAATGGCTAAAACGAGCCGGCACCGCTTCAACCGACCTGGGCGATGAGGCTCTCCAGGTAGGCCGATGCAGCGGGATCGCCCTCGCGGGGCGCCCAAGGGGCGAAATCCTTATCGTTGGCCGCCGAATAGGGGCCCGGCTTGACTTCGAAGCATACGGCATAGGGCGTGAGCACGGCGATGGTGTGCCACACCCCCGGCGCGAGATCGGCGCCCACGGGGTCGCCGCCCAACACCTGAATGGCGTCGACCTCGCCGCCAGGCCGGAAGGTGAACAGCGCCACGCGCCCCTCCAGCACCAGGAAGGATTCGGACTTGGGCGGGTCCTGGTGGCGATGCGGGGTGACGTAAGTGCCTTCCAGCATCACGTTCAGGAAGCGGTGCGGGTTGTCATCCATGCCGGCGTGGAAGTTGTGGTTGACGCGGCGGCGCGGCGACTGGCGGGCCCGTTCGATAAGCGAGGCGATCAAGGTCGAGTCCACAAGCTGTATGCGCTGCATCTCTTCCATCATCGCGGATAAGATGGTTGGAGGGGTTCGGCATGGGCAGGGTCAAACATGCCCAGCCGGGAGAGGAACAGGTGCCGATCACACAAACGTCCATGCAGACTGCACGGGATACCTCGGTCCCAATCAGCGAGAACATTCACCTCCTGAAATGGGTGGAGAAGATGGCGCGGCTGACTAAGCCGGCGGCCATCCACTGGGTGGATGGGTCCCAGGAAGAATACGATATGCTGTGCGGCCGGCTGGTGGCCGCGGGTACGTTCACCCGGCTAAACCAGGACCTGTGGCCGGGCTGCTTCTACGCGCGGTCGGATGCGGGGGATGTGGCGCGCGTGGAGGACCGCACCTTCATCTGCTCGTTTTCGCAGGATGCCGCCGGACCGACCAACAACTGGGTCGCTCCGGTGCAGATGCGGCGCAAACTGCGCTCGCTGTTCGATGGCGCGATGCGCGGACGCACCATGTACGTGCTGCCGTTCAGCATGGGGCCGGTGGGGTCGCCCATGTCGGAAATCGGCGTGCAGCTCACCGATTCGGCGTACGTGGTGGTGAGCATGCGCATTATGGCGCGCATCGGCCTTCCGGTCTTCCGGGAGATTGACAAGGACTACAAACGCGTGGTTCCGTGCATGCACAGCGTGGGTTATCCGCTGGAACCGGGGCAGGCGGACGTGCCGTGGCCGTGCAACCGGGAGAAGTACATCGTACACTTCCCGGAGCGGCGCGAGATCTGGTCATACGGCTCGGGCTATGGCGGCAACGCGCTGCTGGGCAAGAAATGCCTGGCCCTGCGGATTGCTTCGGCCATCGCCCGCGACGACGGCTGGATGGCCGAGCACATGCTGATTGTAGGCATTGAAGACCCGCGCGGCGAGAAGACCTACGTGGCGGCGGCCTTCCCCAGCGCCTGCGGCAAAACCAATCTCGCTATGCTGATTCCGCCGGCCGGTTTCGAAGGCTGGAAGGTGTGGACGGTGGGGGACGACATTGCCTGGATCCGCCCGGATGCGTACGGCCGGCTGCACGCCATCAATCCCGAAGCGGGCTTCTTCGGCGTGGCGCCGGGAACCTCCCAAAAGACCAATCCCAACGCCATGGCGGCGCTGGCGCGGAATACGATTTTCACCAACGTGGCGCTCACGCCGGAGGGCGGCGTGTGGTGGGAGGGCATGACCGACGAGCCGCCTGCCGAGTGCCTGGACTGGCAGGGCAACCGCTGGACTCCGGAAATCCACCGCCAGACGGGCGCCAAAGCGGCGCACCCCAACGCCCGGTTCACCGCCCCGGCCGCGCAGTGTCCCACCATCGACCCGGATTGGCAGGCGCCCAACGGCGTACCGATCAGTGCCATCATTTTCGGAGGCCGGCGCGCGGACACCATCCCGCTGGTGTACCAGGCGTTCAACTGGTCGGCGGGCGTGTATGCAGGGGCCACCATGGGATCGGAAACCACCGCGGCCGCGGCGGGCGCCACCGGCACGGTGCGCCGCGACCCCATGGCGATGCTGCCGTTCTGCGGCTACCACATGGGCGACTATTTCCGCCACTGGATCACCCTGCAGCGGACCCTGGGAGAGACGCCGGGAATCTTTCACGTGAACTGGTTCCGCAAAGACGCCGCGGGCAAATTCCTGTGGCCCGGGTATAGCGAGAACATGCGGGTGCTGAAGTGGGTGGTGGACCGCGTGCGCGGGCGGGCCTACGGGCGCGAGATGCCCATCGGCTGGATGCCTGGCTACGAAGACCTGGAATGGAACGGCCTGGAGTTTTCGCGCGAGCGGTTCCGCGAGCTTCAGGCGATTGACCGCTCGGCATGGCGGCGCGAGATCGCGCAGCACGAAGAGCTGTTCATCGACCTGCACGATCACCTGCCGCCGGAGATTCTGTTCGAGCGCGAGCTGCTGATCGGCCGGCTGTCGCGTGAGCTGTCGCGCCCGCTGCGGGACGACCGTCCGGAGCCGGTGTGGTGGGTCGACCCGGACGGAGATTGAGGGGGGCGTGGCCGGAGGCACCGAGTTTCTGCTGGCGGCGTTTATCGAGAGAATCGCCTCCGGCCCTCCGATCAGCTACTGAACCCTTCGCCGTCAGGGAGGATCCATCCCGCTGTGCGCAGCAAATGTCAGCATAGGGCGGTAATACCCAACCACAGGTCTGTCTCCTGTATCCGGCACTTTCAACTCATGCACCCACGGGAGCCCTACCCATGGACACCAAACCCAGGCTGCGCTAAGCGCTGATACCAGAGCGACAGATCAGCCTGACTGAGCACGGACATTACCTCCCGGCCGGCATCGCGCCGACCATCCGGATTGCCGAACCGGACTCGCAAAGGACCAGCCGACGACTGCTGTTTACCTTGCTGATTGCGGGTGGCCTTCGCTTTGAGGGCCTTCACACTCGTATACGATGACCGCTCCACAATCCACACCCTTGACAACCAGACTCGAAGCCGGCGCCGGTCTTGCCGGCCGCGGCCCCCACGGGCGATCCACGAAGCGATTTGCCTGCTCTTGCGCTGAGGCGATCGCCGGGTTCTTAGTTGCGGCCTAGATATGCCCGCGCCCATTCGATCTCTGGCCGGTAACCTTCTGCCTTGGATGCGAGGTCCAGGAGTTGAGCGGCATAGGCCCAGGCCTTAGAACGGTCCCCGCTTCTTTCCGCCGCCTTCGCCGCTCCGGCTGTCGCGTTGAATCGGCGAGGCGAAGTCTTCAGCACCGCTTCATACTCCTTCAGCGCCCCGGCTGCCGATCCGGAATCCATCAAAAGATCGGCAAGGATTTCCCGCGCGGGCAGGAGCGGACCAGGCGTTACCGGGTGTTTGTCCATCGAATCCTCGTGTTCGGCGGCGGCGCGAAGCTTCTGAATACCCTCTGCCTTCGAGCCTTCCGCCCAAGTGATCAGGGCAAGAACTGTTTCCCACTGCGCCCCAATCGAGCCGCTCCAATCGTAGTCGCGAGTCTGCGGTATGCTCTTGCGGATCAGCGCCAGTTCATCCGCCTCCCGTCGCGCCGCAGCCACGTCGCCCGCCCGAGCGGCGCCGATGGCTTTCGCGTAACGGTGCAGAGCTTCGATGTTGCGGAACCGCTCCCACGGGAACCAGGCAGGCAGCGCTTTCAGGTGGGCCGCGGCCAGCCAGTCGTGCCGTTCGAGAGCCCATCGAGCAGGCGAGGCCGCCAGCGCGTAGGCCGCGGCGAACTGGCTCTCGTCGACCCTGTCCATGCGGTCCATTTCAGCCAGAAGGGCTTCGGCGCTTCTATCCCGCGCCTCCTGCAGGTACGCATACACCAGGTAGTCGATGGCATGAAGCTGATCGAAAGAGCCTCCGCCCCCGTGCAGGCGCTCGGTCTGCGCGACGGCGGATTTGGCGGAGGCGATGTTGGAGGCGATGGAATCATCCCACAGTCCAAGGCGGGTGAAGATATGCGACGGCATGTGCAGAGCGTGGGGCGAATCGGGGGCGATGGCGGCATAAGCTCGGGCAGCTCTGAGTCCCAATTCGGCCAGAGGCGGATAATCGTCGGCGTGGATGAGGTAATGCGCTACTCCAGGATGGTCGGGATGACGCGGCAGAAGACGGTTCAGAATCTCGCTTCCACGCCTCTGCCAAGAGTAGGATTTGTCGGCGGGATCGAGATACCCGATCGCCACCATTTGCAAGGCATGGAAAATAGCGGCTTCGTCGTCATCGGGATAACGATTCGCGAGTTTGGCGAGAGCCTGCTCGTAGTTCCTGGCCCTGGTGGCGTGATCTACGGAAGGCCAATCTCTATAAAAAACCGAGAGGCTTGCTATATAGTCCAGTTCACGCGTTGTCTTTGCGCCGGTTGCCGACGCGCGGGCGATCGCCTCCGCTCCCTGTTTCAATTCGTACTCGGTGGGAGACGGCCATATCGGGTGGTACCAGCTTCGAGCGATGCCCCAGTACGCCATCCCACATGCAGAGTCAGCTTCGGCTGCGGACTGGAACGCAATCCGCGCATCCTCATAGCCGAAGGAATGCAGCAACGCCACGCCGCGGGAAATCGACTGCTGAGCGCCCGCGTTGCAGGATGTCCTTAGGTCGACCGTGCCGAGTCCCGCCGCAGCGTGCTGGTGTTGCGAGTGGTCCTCCTGGGCGGAGCCGAGCGCTGCCAAACAAAAGGCAAGGAGTAATCGCATATCTATTTATAACCCCGAGTTGTTATTGCACACCGATGGTGACTGCATTGCTCGGACGGCTGATATAGTTCAACCGCACCGGGACGGCGGATCCCGGCGCGATGCCACCTGGCACTCGGAAATTCACCTGGTAATATCCCGGATATCCGGGAGCGTCGCCGAAGTAGAGGATGTCAGCGAGTTGGCCGCCGATGGCGACCCCCGTTCTGACATCGAACGGCATTTGAAAGTTGACTTGGTAGCCATCCACAGAGCCGGGATAGCCGACCGCGGCGAGGACTTCCGCAGCCTCTCCGTTGACGGTCACGGTGAGCGGCGAATTGCGGCGCATCTCCGCTCGGTTGAAAGGAACAACGCAAGGACTGCCAGCGCTTTCTGGATTTGCATGCTCCCTACTCCTGTTTGCCCGCCGGCGCCACTGCGATGGTGACCGGCTGATAGGACGACAACGCGCTGCCGGGGCCTATTTGGACAGGCACAGCGTTTCCGGTTGGAACACAGGGAAGAAGTGGCACGTTGATCTGCATCACGCCTGCGATTTCACCAGGGGCGGGACCGGCATATTGCAACTGCGCCGCATCCACCGCGCAAAATCCGATGGCCACCGAGACCGGTAGCGTCAGCTCGGATAGCGGCGGCACAGACACTTGTCCATCCACCGCGGCCGGCGAAGTCTGGCCTAGGCCGGTCGCAAAAAGCGAAACGACGGTGCCAATCGGCGCCGGGTTGGAGGCGCTGTTGAGAGTCCCGTCTTGATTGATGGCGGCCGCCTGCCCTACGCCAGAGCCATCCGACGTGAACAGTGCAGGGGCGGACGCAACCACCTGCATGGTTAACGGCAGGGACGCCTGGCCTTGGTAGCTCACGACGGCTTGCACGCTTGCGCCAGTGACGCCGTAAGGCACCACGGCAGCGACTTGAGTGGAAGACGCATAGAGCAAGGGCGCGGCAACGCCGTTGAATTGAACGGTGGCGCCGCCGAGTTGGGTAGGGTACAGTCCGTCGTTACCAGCCTTAGCGGAGACAAGTTGCGCAGGACCCAGACCCGATCCCTTGATTGTCACAATCTCGCCTGGAGAGATGCCGAGAAACTGATTGCTTGCTGCGTTGTTCACGAAATCCACCGATACCGGCGAGGGCGAAGCCACGGCACCTGTAGGCCTCAAAACCAGGATGTGGATGGTATCCGAGCCGTATATGTTGCCGGCAGAGTCCACGGCGATTCCATAACCGGGAAAAGCCAACGGCGGATTCACCGGGAAAGCGGTCATGGTTCCGTTTGAGAACTTTCGAATCAGACCTAAGTTTCCGTCGGCAACATAAAGGTTTCCGGCGGAGTCAAAGGCGACCCCCGTGCCTCCCGTGACGGTGGTCCAAGCGCCATTCGAGAGCTTGAGAATCGCGCCGTTATTTGTCATATAGAGATCGCCCGCGGGATCGAGGGCCAAGCCGACCGGGTGGATTGTGGCGCCCAAGTTGGAATAGCCAGGCGACGTTAACACCGTGGCGATTCCGTTCGAAACCTTGAGGATACGAGACTTTAAGCAATCGGACACGTAGACATTACCGGCGGCGTCGGCGGCGACGCCACATGCCGTGACGCCTACGGTACCGGCGACTGTGCTGATGATGCCGCCCGAGATTTCACGCACTCGATAGTTATTGATGTCGGCGATATAGAGATTGCCGGCCGGGTCCAGAGCGACCGCAAAGGGGGTTCTCAATTGCGCGCTGGCGGCCGGACCGCCGTCTCCGCTGAAGCCTTGAAGGCCGGTTCCGGCGACCGTGGTGATAACGCCATTAGCGATCATGCGGACGGAGTTGTTCAGTGAGTCGGCGATGTACAGTCTGCCGGCGGAATCGATCGCGACGCCTTCCGGTTGATAGAACTGCGCGCTCGCCGCAGGACCGCCGTCGCCGCTAAAGCTCACCAGGCCATTACCAGCAACAGTAGTGGTAACGCCGCCCGCGAACTTCAGGATGACGCTCCCCGAGTAGCCATCGCCGTCCGACTCGTTTAAGATGTAGAGACCGCCGGCGGCGCCCGCGGCCACGAGCGCGGGGTCGCCCGACTGCGCGACGGTAGTGATCACGCCGCCCGAAACCTCCCGCACGCGGCCATTGTAGGAATCCGCGATATAGAGATTTCCGGCGGAATCGACAGCGATGCCGCCAGGTCCGCCGAAGCCGTCTTCAGGATCTCCGCCGAGCTGGGCGGCGGTAGCCGGCCCGTTATCGCCGCTAAATCCGTAGGTTCCGTTGCCGGCTATGGTGGTGGCCGCCCCATTGGTCACTTCGAGGACGCGCGGGGTTGCGCCATCTAGCAGGTAAAGATTGCCCGCGTTGTCGACAGCGATGCCGGCGAAAAATCCTTGACCGCCTGCGACGCTGGTGATGATGCCATTCGATACCTCGCGGACCTCGCCGGTCCCATCGGAAACATAGAGATTGCCGGCGCTGTCGCTGGCGAGCGCGTACGGGTAATGCAGCCCGGCGCTGGTAGCCGGACCGTTGTCGCCGCTGAATTCGCTTGTTCCGTTTCCGGCGACGGTGGTGATGACGCCATTAGATACTTTTCGAATACGGCTGTTGCCGGTGTCCACGATGTACAGATTGCCGGCTGCATCGAGAGCCAGAGCGCCTGGATTATAGAGCTGAGCGTCGACTGCGGGTCCGTTATCGCCGCTGAACCCATTGGTTCCGTTTCCGGCGAAGCGCCTCAGAATTCCGCTCGCGGCGTCGACTCGCATGACCACCGCGTAGAACGGTAGGGACAGAAAGACGTTCCCGGCTGCATCGACGGCGACTCCGCTGACGTCGTTCAGGCTGATCGAAGCGGCGGGGACGTTCTCGGGAACAAAAATGCCGGCAAACGTCGAGGCGGTGTACGTCTGGCCGAATCCGGCGGTCGCCGCCCAAATTGCCAGCGTGTTGAAAAGGATGATCGTTCTTCGCACTGGAACCTCTCCTGCAACGTCGTCGATTTAGTGATGTTTCTTCTCGTCTTCCGCTAAAAGAGCATTCTGCATCACATAGTCGCCGACCGAAATTCCAAGCGATGTTCCGTCGGTTGTTGCGGTTCGAAAGTGGATGCCGCCGAACACCCGCGCATTCGCAACGTCAGCGAGAGCTTCCGAGAAGTTGTGATACTGGCGCATCACTCCGGGCATGGCGAGAGTAACGATTGCAAACGATGTTGCCTCGCCAAACGTCTCCGACAGGATGTGCGCGGCCGCCCCGCTCGCGCATGAGTGCGCCGAGGGATACTCCGGGAAAGGGGGCGTCACAACCAACGGAGTCCATGAGGGGTCCGCGACGGTAGCATTGTTTCCGTCGCTGCCGGTGAACTGAATCGCAGTGATGGGCCGCCACGAGCTATAGGTATACTTCGAGTCCCAGCACCCGATCATGGCGTCCGCCATTCCTAAATTAACCAGAGCCAACAACCGGGCCTCGTCGGAAATCGAATAGCTGTTTTGTTCAGCTAGCGAAACAACCGCCTGGTCCCAGTAATCGGGCGGATTGCCAGCCTGCCAGAAGTTCGCGGAGAGCGTTTGGTCCGCCGTACGTCCGGAGTTCGTAGCCGCCCCCATGTTTTTCGTTTCGTTGAAGTCTGCCGTGAATTGATCGCTGGTAAGGGCTGGCGGACCCGCAAGGCGGAACTGTGCCGGCGACCGCATCACCCACGGGGTGGTGGTAGCCAATTGCGGATCGAGGCCAGGCGCCATGGCTGGCGGAGTGGGCTGCCACTGCCCGGGATTCGTTCCGCCCAGGTACGGCGGGACCGTATTGGAAAATCCGTCCTGGCTTTTCCACGTCCATATCTCGTTCGCGACGGTCTGGCCCCAAGCCAGCCCCTGTTGAACAGCGATGTTGTTGTCGGTAATTTGCGCCAGGGAAGCCGTCCGCTGCTGGTCGAAGGTGGCTTTCTGCGCCGGGTAAAGGTCCACCAGCGTGACGTACGCCGCCTCCACTGCCGCGGCTTGTACGGATGCGCCCGAGGGCGCTGCCGGTTGAACGAAGATTGGCGAGTAATGTCTCTCGATCCCGTTTACGGCGTCGAATACAGCCGCCTGCACAATGGCTGCGACACGAGTCGTGATTGGGGCTGGAGTTACCGGCGCCGTCTCGGTTGCTTGGAGCAGCACCAGGTTCCAATCCTTGATTACATCTGCCAGGCCAACGCCGCTTGCGAGCACCAGCCCAAGCGAAATAGAGAGTATCGGTTTCATCGTTTGTCTTCCCCTCCACTGTTATTAAGAAATTGAGATTCGAAGGCTCCCGCAACCCGCCGGGCAGTCATTGTTTGCTCCCGACGGGTCGAAGAAGGCGAACTGCGTTGTCGGCTGGCGACGCCACATAAATGTTGCCGGCGTTATCAAACGCCAATCCCCAGGCGTTCAGCTGCGATGCCGTTGCCGGTCCACCGTCGCCCGAGTATCCGGAAACGCCGGTGCCAGCGATCGACGTAATGGTTCCGTCCGGAGTGATTCGGCGAACAGCGCCATTATCGGCGACGTATAGATTTCCGGCCGCGTCGACCTTGATTCCCGTTGGGTAGGAAAGTTGCGCGCTGATCGCCGAACCGCCGTCGCCCGAAAAACCGGCAACGCCTGTTCCGGCGATGGTTGCGACTACGCCGGTTGGATCGATCTTTCGTACCCGATAGTTGTTCGTGTCGGACACGTAGACGCTGCCGTTCTTGTCGACTGCGATTCCGCTGGGCACGTTGAATTGCGCGCTGAGAGCGGATTTTCCGTCGCCCGAAAATCCCGCGGCGCCGGTACCGGCGATCGTGGTAATGACGCCGTTCGCGTCGACTCTGCGAATGACGTTGTTCACGGAGTCGGCGATGTACAGGTTTCCGGTATTATCGAAGGCGATGTCCCTGGGCCAGCTCAATTGCGCAGACGTTGCGGGACCGCCATCCCCGGAATAACCTGACTGGACGGACCCGGCAATCGTGGTGATGGCCTCATCGCTTGAAATCATCAGTACACGCTCGGTCCCCGCATCGGCAAAGTATAGATTCCCGTTCGGCCCGATGACCATCCCCGCGGGAAAGCTGAGTTGCTCCGTGGCCGCCTGAACTCCGCTCTGAAGGCTGCCTAGCTGAGGCCCGACACCCACGCCTGCGAAGAAATGGACGATACCGTCAGGCGTGACTTTGCGGATGTAGCCGTTGTAGGTGTCCGAGATAAAGATGTTGCCGCTGGCGTCAACAGCAACTCCGACGGGACTGTAGAGCTGCGCCGACATGGCAGGCTCGTCACCGGTGGCCCAGCAGCATCCGCCGCCGTTGCCGGCGACGGTCGAAATTGTCTGGTCCGGGGAGATTTTCCGAACGCGGCTGTTGCCGCTGTCGGCGATGTAGGGATTGCCCGCGGTGTCTACCGCTACCCCCAAACCTTGCCCGTACGCTGACCAGGTAAGCGCGGCGTTCACGGCCGGGCCGCCATCGCCCGCATAACCATACGTTCCGTTGCCGGCGATGGTGGAGATGGTTCCGTCAGACGATACTTTTCGAATGTTCACGTTGTCGGGAAAGTAAACATTTCCCGAATCGTCCACTGTGAGCTGACCCGGGGCATAGAGCTGCGCGGCGAGTGCCCGACCTCCGTCACCCGAGTAGCCGGGAACGCCCGTTCCCGCCACCGTCGTGATGATCCCGTCCGGCGTCACTTTGCGAATATGCGTGACCACCGGATAAATGTCATCGCCCGGCACGTCGTCCGAAAACCATAGCGTGCCTGAGGAATCGACCGCGAGTCCCCAAGCCGCGCCGATTTGCGCCTGCGACGCCGGTCCGCCATCGCCGGAATATCCAACGGTGCCGTTCCCAACTGCGGTCGTGATGATGCCATCCGTGCCGACTTTCCGAATACGCGGAGTGCCCCATTCGGCGATGTAAACGCTGCCGGACGCGTCGGCGGCGACCTGGTAAGGATGGAAAAGCGGCGCGGAGAGCGCCGGTCCGCCGTCGCCCACGCCATTGTTGAAGTAGGGGACCGGTCCGCTTCCGGCGACGGTCGTGATGATGCCACCGGTGTCAACCTTCCGTATGCGTCCGTACCAGCCCTCGGCTATATATAGGTTGCCCGCCGGATCGACCGCGATCGCATCGGTTCCACCTACCTGCGCCTTCAATGCCGGTCCGCCGTCGCCGGAATCACCAGGAGTTCCCATTCCGGCGACGGGCGTCAGCGCGCCCGTCGAGTCCATCTTCAAGACGCCGTAGCCGATTCCGATAAAGATGTTTCCACGAAGGTCCGCCGCAATCGAGAAGGGTGGCCCGATGGCGGCGCTAGTTGCGTCCTTCGCGGAGGGCAGAAGGCCTCCGCCCGCGACGGTCGAGATCGTGTACTGCCCTGTTTGCCCTGTCAAACCGGCGCACGCGAGCAAGCTCAATGCTGCGCAACGATTGAAATTTCCCATGGTTATCTCTCCGGGGGGTCACAGGCCAACGCCGCTTGCGAGCGCAAGCCCAAGCGAAATAGAGAGTATCGGTTTCATCTTTATTTTCCCTCCACTGCCATTTAAGAAATTGGGATTCGAACGCTCCCGCGACTCGTCGGGCGGGTCAAGGATTCCCATTCGGCCCCCGATCCGTTACGCCAGCATGAGCGCACATAACGGAAACCATCGCCGATTCCGGCCTGCCTCGCAATGCTCGGCGGCGGAAATCTTGCTGATACGGCATCTCATTGACAGGACTGGCGTTGTGTTGGCTAGTGATATACTGTCAAACGCTGGGAGTCGGCCCGATGATGACGGGAGGGCTTGCGAAGAGGCCGGGCGCCTCTGGCGGGATGCTGTGTTTCGGCTCATTCGAGTTCGATCCGAAGACAGGTGAATTGCGCAAACACGGTCTGCGCATCAAGCTTAACGGCCAACCCATCGAGATGCTCACAATGCTCCTCGAACAGCCAGGCCAGGTAGTAACGCGGGAGGCATTGCAAGAACGGCTATGGCCAGCTAACACCAACGTAGATTTCGAGCAGAGCCTCAACGCAGCTATCAAGAGGCTGCGCGCGGCCCTAGGAGACTCCGCCGATGCCCCGCTCTTCATCGAGACTCTGCCGAGGCGAGGCTATCGCTTCATCGCTCCCGTAATTCCGCCGGCCGGCGACGTCTCCCTGCCAGTATCTTCTTACCCCGAGCCGGCCGCCCTGCAACCCGGCGTGCCGAAACCCGTGCCATCGAGACCGGTTCGCTGGCGTCTATTCATCCTGACCGCGGCCGGGGTTGCCCTGCTCGTCCTGCTGTTCGCCATCAGCACCAATCCGTCGGGCGTCTCCGATACGCTCCGCACCCTCGTTCTTTCGGGCAAGATCCGTTCTCTCGCGGTGCTGCCACTGGTGAACCTCTCACGCGATTCCGAGCAGGATTATTTTGTGGACGGTATGACCGACGCCCTTCGCGAACGTTTGGAGGGTATCAGCTCGCTGCGAGTGATTTCTCGCACGTCTTCGATGCATTATCGCGGTAGCAATAAGCCCCTTCGCGAGATCGCGCGCGAACTAAACGCCGACGCGGTTGTCGACGGGTCTGTTCTGAACTCGGGCGAACGGGTCCGGATCAGCGTGGAGTTGATTCAGGCCGGAATGGACCGGCACATCTGGAGTAATAGCTACGAGGGAGATCTGCGCGACGTTTTCGTTTTGCAGGCCAGCGTGGCTCGTGAGATCGCCGACGAAATCCGCGTCACGCTGACGGCGCCTGACCGGGCCCGGTTGACCCGGGCTCGCACCACCGATCCCGATGCGTACCAGGCATATTCCAAGGGGCGTTTTTGGTGGAATAAGCGCACCGAGGAGGATCTGAAGAAAGCGATCGGTTTTTTTCAGCAGGCCATAGACAAAGATCCTAACTACGCCCTTGCGTACGACGGGCTGGCGGACTGTTGGATACCGCTCGGATGGTACGGGTTCGTGGCCCCATCCGGGGCGTTTCCCCGCGCCAGGGACGCGATTACCAAGGCACTAAGTCTCGATGACTCGCTCGCCGAGGCTCATACGTCTCTTGCCTTCGTGACCGTTTACTACGATCGCGATTGGGCCGGCGCCGACCGCGAGTTCCGCCGCGCGATCGAACTCAATCCCAATTATGCCAATGGCCACCATTGGTACGCGGAGTTCCTGTCGCTGGTTGGCCGGCACGCGCAAGCCATCGCGGAATCGCAGCGGGCCCGTGAGCTGGATCCCCTGTCGAGCATCATCGATGCCTGGGTAAGTTCGCGCTATTACTTTGCACGGCACTATGAGGACGCCATCAAGGAGGGGCGTAATGCAGTCGACCTGGGCCCCGATTTCGCGCCCGCGCACCTGGTACTCGGCTATGCCTATGAGCAGAAGGGCATGCTGCGAGAAGCCATCACTGAATTCGAGACTGCTTCCCGGCTGGCCGCGGGATCGATGTACTCAGCTTCGCTTGCCCACGCCTTGGCAGGCGCGGGAAGAAGGTCTGAAGCCTTGAATTTGCTCGATGCTTTAAGGGCGACAGCCAGGCGCCGATTTGTTTCCTCCTACGACCTGGCGATCTGTGAGATAGGGATGGGCAATAAGGAACAGACGCTCGATTTGCTCAGCGCGGCGGTCCAGGAGCACTCACCGCGCGTGGCCTTCATAGGCGTAGACCCCCGTTTTGACGACCTGCGAGCCGATCGGCGATTCGCGGCCTTGCTGCGATTGCTCGGTCTGCAATCTGAAGCCTCGCCGGCCTTTCCAGAAGCCCAGTCCCATCTAGTAGAACACCGGCCTTGAACCAGGTATCTTTTGGTAGTCCCGCTTACAAAACGATGCATCACGGGCTGACGACGCGCCAACCGAAAGTTGGCCCTCCGCAGCCGCGGAGGACGCGCGCTGACCGAACTGCGCGGGGATTGCTGGCGAGAACAGCCCTTACCGTCAGCAGATTCGCCACGCCGGCCAGATATTCCGCCGTACAAGATTGCTCCGATACGTCCTCGTCCCTGAGCCTTGGTTTGGCGGCAATCGCCCTTCGGCGGGCCGCCTGCGATTCACAGCCTGGGCCATTCTGGAACCGGCTCGGCCCGCCACACTACGATACCCGGGTTGGCCATCAGAATGAGGCCTTGGCGGCGCGAGATCGCGCAGCACGAAGAGCTGTTCATCGACCTCCACGATCACCTGCCGCCGGAGATTCTGTTCGAGCGCGAGTTGCTGATCGGGCGCCTGTCGCGTGAACTGTCGCGCCCGCTGCGGGACGACCGTCCGGGGCCGGTTTGGTGGGTCGACCCGGACGGAGATTGAGGGCGCGAGGTTGGGGAAGCCGTAGTGCCGTCCCGTGTCCCACCCCTCACTTTGATACAATTGGCGCGAAAAGGAGTTTCCCGGTGTCTGATCCAAAAACTCGCAGGTTTTTCCTCGGAGCCCTGACCGCTGCGTCCGCGGTTCGCGTGTGGGGCGCCAAT
Organism: Bryobacteraceae bacterium; assembly: GCA_035505095.1. GTDB lineage: Bacteria > Acidobacteriota > Terriglobia > Bryobacterales > Bryobacteraceae > JOPF133. The sequence goes on from DATJRE010000467.1 coordinate 14,844, forward strand.
GACAAGGTCAATGTCGGCATCGTCGGCCTGGGAGGCCGCGGCACCAGCCACCTTAACATATACACCGGCCTGGCCGAGGCCCAGGTGGTCGGCCTCTGTGACGTCAACCAGGCGGCCCGCGAGACGGCCCAGGCAACCCTGGCGCGGAAGAACCTGGAAAAAGCCCTGGAATTCGAAGATATGCGGCAGATGTTCGCCGACCCGAAGGTCGAGGCGGTTTCGATTGCAACTCCGAACCACTGGCACGCGCTCTCCGCAATCTGGGCCATGAAGGCGGGCAAGGACGTGTACGGGGAAAAGCCCGCTTGCTACAACATCTATGAAGGCATGCGGATGATCCAGGTGCGGCGCGAGACGCAGCGCATCATGCAGGTGGGATCGCAGCACCGGAGCTGGCCGTTCAAGATCAAGGCCATCACGGCGCTGCAGCAGGGGCTGGTCGGCAAGCTCTACATGAGCAAGGCGCTGTGCTACAAGCTGCGTCCCTCGATCGGCCATACGCCAGACAGCCCCACACCCCCAGGATTGAATTGGGATATGTTCCTGGGCCCGGCGCCGATGCGGCCGTTCAATGAGAAGCGTTTCGCGTATTACTGGCACTGGTTCTGGGACACCGGCAACGGCGACATCGGGAACCAGGGAGTGCACGAGACCGGTATCGCACGTTGGGCGCTGGGCGATCCCGGCTGGCCGACGACGGCGATGGCGTTCGGCGGCAAGTTCGGGATCGATGACGACACGGAGACCCCCAACACCCTCACGGCCGGCTTCAGCTACGGCGACAAGCAACTGGTCATCGAGGTGCGCGGCCGAATGACCAACGGGGAAGGCGTGCGGCAGGCGCATGTGGTGACGGCCGGACCGGGCCGCGGACGCGGACGCGGCGGACGCGGTGGAGCGGGCGGGCAGAGGCCTGCGGAAGGTGCGGCGCCCCCACCGCCACCGCCGGCGCCCATGCAGGTAGGGCCGGCGAGCAATCCTCTGAATATCGGGGTCGGCGACCTCTTCTATGGCAGCGAGGGTTGGGCCGCCATGAGCGACCAGGGTTTCCAGGCCTACAAAGGCGATTCGAGCGAGCTGATCATGGAAGAGCGGCCCGACCGTGGCGCCGGCGACCCCACCGGTCTCCACATGAAGAATTTCCTGGCGTGCGTGAAATCGCGCCGGGAGCAGGATCTTAACGATCCGATCGGTAACGCCGTGCCCAGCGCCGATCTCTGCCATCTGGCGAACATCAGCTACCGCTCCGGCCGCGCGCTGAAGATCGAGCCTGGCGCCACCCCGAAGTTCACGGGCGACGCCGAGGCGACCAAAATGATCACGCGCCCGGTTTATCGCAAACCCTACGTAGTGTAGCTGGGCCAAGTTGGCACCTGCGCGAGTTCGACGGATCGCACAAGGGCGTGCTGCCCGGCCGTCGAAATCCGCCTGCACGGGCATTTACCAAGCTTCGTCATCGGTTTGAGTAACATTCGTGCGCAACGCCGATCTCTGGGGCCGAAGGAGTCGTGGGAAGCTCATCCTGGGAGCAGCCGCTATTGTGGCCCTGCTGTTCCTGATTGGCATATGGAATGCGCCCGCTGTCCGGGCTCAGAATGCAACCGGCTGGCAGGCTAAGGCCGGAGGCAAAATGGCCTTCGAAGTGGCTTCCGTAAAGCCGGGCCGCGGAGCGTTTGTGCCCTCAAGCGTGCCGCTGACTCCTTGGGGTGACGATATCACGCCAAACGGGCGCTTCCGAGCGGACGTCCCGCTCCGGGCTTACATTGAGTTCGCCTACAAGCTGTGGCCGAATGATCCGCAAAGCCGCGAGTTTTCGCATTTGCCGAAATGGGTCGCCAACGACCGCTACAGCATTGAAGCACGGGCGGCAACGGGTAATGTCACTAAAGACCAGATGCGTCTGATGGTGCAGTCTTTGCTTGCCGGCCGCTTCCAGTTGGCGGCCCATTTTGAGGCCAGGGAGGTTTCCGTGTTTGATCTCCGGCTTGCCAAGGCCGGTAAGCCGGGGCCGAAACTCATTCCCCATGCCGATGGTCCTCCGTGCGACAGGCCCGGCCCGTCGCCAGGTGACGGCCTCCCCGGATTTCCCGGCGATTGCCATTCGCTTTCGGCCATCGACAGGCCCGGCACCAAGCTGCTGCTGATGGGTTCCCGCGATGTAACCATGGACGTGCTGGCGGGCGCGCTTTCCAGCCTGTTCTCCTCGGGGCTGGGCCGGCCGGTGATCGACAAAACGGGGCTGAAGGGAAGGTTTGATTTCACTGTGGAATGGGCGCATGAACCGCGGAGAGCCGCGGCTTCGGATTCCCCACTGCCCCCGGCGCCGGCCGGCCCGACGCCTTTCGAAGCTCTGCGCGACCAGCTTGGTCTCAAGCTGGAACCGGCGAAAGCCTCGCTACCGATCCTGGTCATCGACCGGGTGGAGCGGCCGTCAGAGAACTAAGATTTCGTCCGATATGTAAAGTATGGCATTCGGATTGACCGGCGATGTCGAACGGCCCGTGCGGCGGCGGTTAATGGCGCGGCGGTTAATTCCCCACTCCGGAGCCATAGGGGAGCCTTTCGCAAGCCCGATCTGACAAGCCAGAGTTACACTGTGAACCCAAGCGGCGTGTCCCCGAACTCGGCATGGAAACCGGCCGTCCCGGCGGATTCCGACTTAGTCTGGTGGCATCCCAAAGACCTGTTCGCCACGCGGCTGAATCCGGGTACGCTGCGAATCCTCGTAGCGTGGTGCCTCATTTCCACGGTTTCCATCGCAACCGGATTGCAGACCGTCACCTGGCACGGGATGGCCCTGCGTCTCGGCCCTTACACGGTCTATCTGAGTTTCTACCCGCCGCTGACTCTTTGCGTCTTGCTGACGCTCTGGCTGGGTCCCTTCTGGGGAGCAATTCCCGCTTGCGTTACCAGCTTTGCGATCGGCATTCACACCGGAATGCCTTTGGCGGCAAGCATCCTTTTCAGCCTGGCAACTCCCACGATGCTGGTGGTCCTGTGGTGCTCCCTGGCCATGCTGGAGGTGTCGCCATCTCTCAGGGGCTGGCGAAACCTTTTCCATTTCAGTGTGCTGTCGTTGGTGGCGACGGGTGCTTCCTCAGTGGGCGCGCTGGTGTGGAATTATCAGCAGGCGGCCCGGTTTTCGCAAGCGCAGGCAGTTTGGCTGGGATGGGTATTGGGAGACTGGCTGCAGGTGGTTCTGATTGTAGGGCCGCTCTTATATTGGTTTCACCTTCCGGTTCGGCGGTGGGTGGTTTCGCAGGTGGAAAGGGCGCCTCACACCGGTTTAACTAACCAGACCTACGTAGCCGTCTTCCTCCTGGTTTTTGCGATCATGGTTGCCGCCGGCTGGACAGCCCGCCACCTATTCCTGTCGTCCTTAGTGGATAACCAGGCGGGAGGAATCCCGGTCAGTGTGGTCCGCAAGGCTCTTAGCGAAGCGGGGTTCTTCCTATGGGTGTATTTAATCGTCTCGTTTGCGTCCGTGGCCGTTTTCGCCGTTGGGCTGGGCCGCCGGACCCGGCGCATCCTCCTGGACGCCGACGCGCGGAAGCGGGCTGAAGCCGAGGTGTCCCGCGCGAATCGGGCGCTGCGCGTGCTTTCCGCCTGCAACCAGGCCGTGGTTCGAACTAAAACAGAAGAAGAGCTGCTGCGCGAGATTTGCCTGGCCACTACGGAAATCGGCGGGTACCCATTGGCCTGGATCGCCTTCGCCGGGCACGATCCTGAAAAGTCCGTACGGGTAGCCGCGAAGTCCGGGCCCGCATCGGCATATCTCGATGGCGTCAAGGTCACCTGGTCCGATTCGGTGCACGGCCGCGGAGCCGTGGGAACGTGTATCCGCTCCGGGGCGATTACGGTTTTCGCCGATACCCGCAATCCCGACTTCGAGCCGTGGAGGCAGCGAGCCGAGAAATTCGGCCTCAAGTCCCTCATCGCGCTACCGTTACTTTGCGATGGAACGATTTTCGGAGCGCTGGCCATCTATGCGGCGGAGGCGGATGCATTTCTGCCGGAAGAGCGGCGGTTGATCGAGGAACTCGCCGGCGACCTGGCTTTTGGAGTCGAGGTTCGCCGCAGAGAGCTGGATCGCTCCCGGGCCGAAGCCGCCTTACGCCAGTCGGAATTGGAGTTTCGGACGGTATTTGAGAGCGCCAACGACGGCATCTTCATCTCCGACCCCGAGGGACGCATTCTGGAAATCAACGGCGTTGCCTGCCGGACTCTGGGCTATAGCCGGGAGGAATTTCTGCGGATGAACCTGAAAGACGTCAACTCCCCGGCGGATGCCGCCAAGGTACGCGACCGAAGCATGGCTCTCGATCAGCAAGGCTGCGTTTTCGAAGTCAGACACCTGCGCAAAGACGGCTCGGAGCTGCCCGTCGAAGTCAACGCGCGCCTATTCGTATTTCAGGGAGCGCCCGCCATTCTCGGGGTCGCGCGAGACATCACCGAGCGGAAGCGCCTGGAAGCCGAGGCGGACTTGCGCGCCAGGCAACTCGAGCGCGCCCGCACGGAGGCGGAGGTGGCCAACCGGGCCAAGAGCGAATTCCTGACCCACATGAGCCACGAGATGCGCACCCCCATGAACGGCATCATCGGAATGACCGGGCTGCTGTTGGACGATCACCTGACGGCCGAGCAAACCGAACAGGCCCAGACCATCCAGACATGCGCCAACGATCTTCTGAATATGATCAACTCGATTCTGGATCTTTCCAAGATCGAGGCCGGCCGGATGGAACTGGAGTGTTCCAACTTCGATCTGGTGGAGTGCCTGCGTGAAATCGGCGATCTGATGTCCACGCAAGCCAGCGCCAAGGGGCTTTCCTTCCTATTTGAGCACGATGTTCCGTCTGAGTGGGTCAATGGCGATTCCGGCCGCCTGCGGCAGATCGTTCTCAACCTGTTGGCCAACGCGATCAAATTCACCGAGGAGGGGAGCGTGGAACTGCGCCTGAAAACCGAGGCGGTGGACGCCCTCCGGACGGTGTTTCAGATTTCGGTGAAAGACACCGGGATCGGCATACCACACGAGAAACTGGCGCTCTTATTCAGCAGGTTCACGCAGGTGGATTCCTCCCTGGGGCGGAAGCACGAGGGAACCGGGTTAGGCTTGGCCATTTCGCGAGAACTCGCGCAGTTGATGGGTGGAACCATCACCGTGCAGAGCCAGGGCGGCTTGGGGTCGGAATTCACCCTGAGGATACCACTGGCGCGCGGCGCCCAATGCGCGGCAGAGCCGGCCGGCACAGGGAAGCCAGTTGAGGCGCCGCTGCGAACTCGCACCCGCCGTGTTCTGCTGGCGGAAGACAACGCCGTGAACCAGAGGCTGGCGCTGCGCCTTCTCGAAAAGCTGGGCTGCCGCGTGGACGTTGCGGGAAACGGACGCGAGGCGGTACGGATGGCGCAGCAGTTTACCTACGATCTGATCTTCATGGACTGCCGAATGCCGGAGATGGACGGCTATGAGGCATGCCGCCAAATCCGGTTGCGGCAGACCGCGTCGCGGGTGCCCATTGTGGCGTTGACCGCCCATGCCATCAAAGGTGCGCGTGAGGAGTGTCTGCAAACCGGAATGGACGATTACGTGACGAAGCCGGTGAGACCGGCCGATTTCGAGCGCATGCTGATGCGTTGGGCCCAGTGATTGGTACGCGGCAGGGCCGCGGATAAATCGCTTCGCCGCGCACCCTTTCCACTACAATGGATTCGCTATGACCAAACGGAGCGCCGGTTTCCTCATGTTCCGCCGGTCCGCTGGGGAAGTCCAGGTCTTCCTCGTCCACCCGGGCGGGCCTTTCTGGAAAAAGAAGGATCTGGCCGCCTGGTCGCTGCCCAAGGGCGAGTATCCGGAGGACGAAGACTCTTTCTCCGCCGCCACCCGCGAGTTCGAAGAGGAGACCGGCATCCGTGCACAAGGCCCGTTCACGCCGCTCGGCCAGGTCCGCCAGCCGGGCGGAAAGCTGGTCACCGCCTGGGCCTTCGAAGGGGACTGCGACCCCGCGGCCCTGCGCAGCAATCGGTTCTCCCTGGAATGGCCGAAAGGATCCGGCCGCCTGCAGGAGTTTCCGGAGATTGATCGGGGCGCGTGGTTCGGGTTCGACGAAGCGCGGCGGAAGATCCTGAAAGGCCAGGCGCCGTTTTTGGACAGGCTCGCGCGTCACCTCGGCGCGGCCGTGCCGGCAGGCGTCTCCGAACCGGCAGCCGAAGGCGGCTGACCCGCTCCCACCGGAAGCCCCGCGCCGGTTACCATCAAGACGTAATGGAACCCGAGCAATTAAACCGCATCAGCCGGGCGCTTGCCGATCCGCGGCGGGTCGAGATCCTGGAACGCATCGCCGCCGGAAAAGAGACCGCCTGCTCGGACCTGGCCAATCAGTCGGAAGTGTCCCAGCCCACCATCTCCCACCACCTGAAAGAGCTTGCCAACGCCGGCCTGATCCTGCCCCGCCGCGAAGCCAAGTTCTGTTTCTACCGGCTCGACCGCAAAGTCTGGGCGGAGTACCTGGCGGAGATGCGGCGCCGCATTCCGGTCCGCCGTAAGGCCTGAATCCGCCGCGCGGGGATCCTCATCATATAGACGGTTGTCGATCTGTCGATACAAGCGGCAACCGGGAGGAGAAACGCACATGGGAAACCTTACGGGCAAAGTGGCGGTGGTTACCGGCGCATCCAAAGGCATCGGGGCAGCCATCGCGGAGGATCTCGCCGGCCGCGGCGCGCAGGTAGTGGTGAATTACGCGGCCAGCGAAGCGCAGGCGGAGGAGGTGGTGGCGCGAATTCAGTCGAGCGGCGGCCGGGCCAAAGCGGTGCGCGCGGATGTCAGCAAACCGGCCGAAGCCAGGCGGCTGGTGGACAGCGCGGTCCAGGAATTCGGGCGGCTCGATATTCTGGTGAACAACGCCGGCGTGTACGAATTCAAGCCGCTCGGCGAGATCGGCGAAGAGCACTTCAACCGCATGTTCGACCTCAACGTAAAGGGCCTGCTATTCGCTACCCAGGCCGCGGCCAAGGCTTTCGGCGACGAAGGCGGGTCGGTGGTCAACATCAGCTCCATGGCGTCCACCGGCGCTCTGCCCACTACGGCGGTTTATAGCGCTACCAAGGCGGCTGTCGATTCGTTCACCCGCACCTTGGCGGCGGAGTTGGGCCCGCGGAAAGTGCGCGTGAATTCGGTGCTGCCCGGTCCGGTCGAGACCGAAGGCACGCACGGCCTGGAGTCGTTCGACCAGGTGGTGGCATGGGCCGTGCCGCAGACGCCGCTGGGCCGCGTCGGGCAGCCGCACGACATCGCCACGGTGGTCTCGTTCCTGGTCTCTCCGGACGCCGGCTGGCTTACCGGCCAGGTCATTCCGGCGGCCGGCGGATTGCGCTAAGCGACGCTCGCTGCCGTCCGTCACGCCCGCCGGGCCCGTGGTATGCTTATGCTTCTTCGCGGCACATACCATGACACCCAATCCCCTGCTCGGGGTCTTTTTCCACTGGATGGGCGGGTTCGCGTCCGGCAGTTTCTACGTGGCCTATCGCGGCGTGCGAAGCTGGGCTTGGGAAACTTACTGGCTGGCGGGCGGCATCTTCAGTTGGATCATTGCGCCGTGGCTGCTGGCTCTGTGGCTCACCAGCGACCTCATGGGCGTGCTGCACGCCGCGCCTGCCGGCAGCATCCACTGGGCCTACACGTTCGGCGTACTTTGGGGATTGGGCGGTCTCACCTTCGGCCTCACCATGCGCTACCTGGGCATGTCGCTGGGGATGGCCGTGGCGTTGGGATACACCGCCGCCTTCGGCACGCTGCTGCCGCCCATCTTCCGCGGGGTGTTTGCCAGCGAAGTGCTGGGCACGGAATCGGGCCGCGTGATCCTGGTGGGCGTAGCGGTCTGCCTCCTCGGCATCGGCTTCGCCGGCGCCGCGGGAGTTTCCAAAGAGCGCGAGATGTCCGAGGAGAAAAAGCGCGAGGCCATCAAGGAATTCGATCTCAAGCGCGGCTTGCTGGTGGCCACCTTCTCGGGCATCATGAGTTCCTGTTTCGCCTATGGCCTGGCGGCCGGAGATCCCATCAAAGCCCTCACCGTGCAGCACGGCACCACGCCGCTATGGCAGGGCCTGCCGGTGCTGGTGGTGGTGCTGGCCGGCGGATTCACCACTAACTTTATCTGGTGCGTGATCCTGAACGTGCGCAACCGCACCTGGGCGCAGTATTTCAATCCCGAAGTCCCGGTTGATGCGGCCGTGGGCGCCATGCAGAAGAAGATGGTGCGCGCGCCCATGCTTTCCAACTATTTCTTCTGCGCCTTGGCCGGCACCACCTGGTACATGCAGTTTTTCTTCTACACCATGGGTGAGACCCAGATGGGCCGCTACAAGTTTTCGAGCTGGACGCTGCACATGGCCAGCATCATCATCTTCAGCACGCTGTGGGGAATCGCCTTGAAGGAGTGGTCGGGCGCGGGCCGGCGGACGCGCCTGCTGGTGGTGTTGAGCCTGGCGGTGCTGGTGAGTTCCACCGTCATCGTGGGCTACGGCAACAAATTAGCGACCGCGGGCGTGGCGGGGTAGAGGGGCGGAGTCGGCCGTACACGGCTCGCCATGGTCCGCAAGGAGTGGGCACGCGGAGGACGGAGGCGCCGGCCCGGCGATAGTTGACAAAGTCAAGTAATCGGCGCAACATAAGTGCATGAGCGGCGATCCCTCCTGCGATCCATCCGGCGGCCCGCTGGTCACCGCGGTGCGCGCTTTCAACCGGTTCTACACGCGGCGGATCGGAGTCCTCGACGAAGGCCATCTGAAGAGCCCGTATTCGCTGGCGGAAGTGCGGGTGCTCTATGAGCTGGCCCATCGCGACCGGCCCCTGGCCAGTGAACTGGCGCGCGATCTGGGGTTGGACGCGGGCTATCTCAGCCGCATGCTGCGCGGCTTTCAGGGGCGCGGCTTACTGGCCCGCGCGCCCTCGCGGGATGACGCGCGCCAAAGCCGCCTGGCCCTCACCGCCAAGGGCAAGCGGACCTTCGCCCCGCTCGAAAACCGGGCAAGTGAAGCTGTTGCCGGGATGTTGCACCCTCTCACCGACGGGCAGCGGGCATCCCTCGCCGGGGCCATGGACACCATCCGACGCCTGCTGGAGCCGCGGGGCGCAAGCGAGGCGCCCTATACGCTGCGCCCGCACCGCCCGGGCGATATGGGTTGGGTGATTCACCGCCACGCGGTCCTCTACGCACGGGAGTATGGCTGGGATGAGCGGTTCGAAGCGCTGGTGGCGGAAATCGCTGCCCGCTTCATCCAGAACTTCGACCCTCGGCGGGAGCGCTGCTGGATCGCCGAGCGGGCTGGTGAACCGCTGGGGTCGGTCTTCCTGGTGAAGGAGTCCGACGAGGCCGCCCGCCTGCGGCTTCTGCTGGTGGAACCCGCCGCGCGCGGCTTAGGCCTCGGGTCGCGCCTGGTGGAGGAATGCGTGGCCTTCGCCCGCCAGGCC
>DATJRE010000468.1:0-14818 GCA_035505095.1 Bryobacteraceae bacterium
CGCGCCGTTCGGGGCCGCGCCGGTGCGCACTCCTGGAATCGGCGGCGGCGGCCCGGTGACCCGCGGCATGCGGCTGGCCTCCACCACCAGTCCCCTGGGCGCAATCATGCCGGCGATTTCCGCGTCGCCGAACTCCCGCAGCAGGCCCCACAGATCGCGGTAAATCGGCTCCTTCCAAAGCTCTTCGCGCGGCTGAAAATAGCCGCTCACCAGCGCCGCGTCAATGCGGGTATCCAGCGCGGCGCTGTATAGGGCCAGCAACCCGCCCTCGCCGTAGCCCGCCACGGCAATCGGCACTGCGTGGCCCGCGTTCTCCGCGGCAAACCAGTCCACCGCCGCGCGCACTTTCTGCACTTCGTATCCCACCATCCCCCGGCCCACTTCGAAGGCCATCCGGTAGATCCACTCGCGGTGAGGCTGGTTGGTCATCTTCCCGACGGCCGGAATCCCCGACCAGGTGTCCTGCCGGTCAATAAGCACCGGCACCAGCACCTGGCAGCCGCTCTCCGCCAGCCGCCGGGCGAACTGCGCCGCCGCGGGAATTTCCGCCGAGAGGCCCGCCAGCGCCTCGGGACTCTCGTCCGCATCCGGCAGCGCCACCACTCTGGCAATTGGCGCGCCTTCGGGTTCCAGCAGCAGCCCCTCCCCGTACACGCCCCTCCATACCGGCCAGCGCACCGCCTCGATCCGGTAGCCGCGGCCCCGGCCGGCCAGTGCCGAAGCCGCCGTCGTAGATTCCAGTTCCAGCGCCTTCACCGGCAGCGTCGGGTCCACTGCCCCGATGATCCGGGCCAGGTCCCGGCGGTTCGGTTCAATCGACCGCGCATAAGCCGCCGCGCTTGCAAAATCGCGGTGCCAGTAGCGGGCGCGTTGTGCCGGAGACGCGGCGGATTTCTCCACCAGATACTCATGGATGCCGCTCACCATCTCCGCGGCCAGGTCGCCATGGCCGGTCAGAGGCGCCGTCCCGGGCAAAGGAGATTGTCCCGCGGCCGTGCCCGCCATCAGCACCACCGCCAGATACCGATATTTCATATGCCAGCCTGTCCTGATTCGTGCCGTTGAAGACGATTGTCGCACCAATCCCTACGGCATCCGCAGGCCGGCTCGCCGCCGTTACGGCAACAACACAATCGGCGCGCGCCACACGGCGAAGCGGTGGTCGCCGGGCTGCACCACGCTCACCTGGCAGGTGTAGCGGCCTGGCTGCAGCTTGCCCATCGGCACGCTGAAACTCACCGGGACGGCTTTGGACTTGGCGTTCAATCCCTCGGCGATTTTCAACGGCGCGGTTTCGAACGCCTTCACGCCGCCGCGATAGAAGGCCACCGTCGCCACCATCAGGCGGGTCTTCTCCGCGCCCGGCTGGTAGGCCTCCAGGTACACGTACATCTCCGAATCCTTGCGGAACACCCGCGTCACGCTGGGCACCAGCTTCTGGTTGTCGCGCACCAGGGGGTTGGCGGCAATCAGCTTCTTGTCCCTCTCGGCGCTGGCCACCGTGGCGTCCACCTTCTCGCGCTGGTAACTCAGCACCACCGAGCTGAGCGGCAGATACTTGTTTTCGGCGGTTAAGTCCGGCACCGTGAACTTAGTCTCGAAGGTGCCCATCTTACCGGTTTCGTTCTCCCGCGCCAGGAACTTCAGCGAGTAAGTGCCGGGCTGAAGCGTGAAGCCGGTGTCATACTCCAGGTTGTGCTTGGATAACTGGCCGGCGTCGTCGCCTTTCAGCTTCACCTGGATGTCGTCGCGGACGGTTCCCTGTAGCGCGCCTTTCGCATCCTTGACCTCGCCGATAAAATCCAGCCGCGTGCTCTCCGCTCCGCCCCGCCGGGCCAGTTCGATATCGCTGCCCGGGATTTTCACGCTTACGGGGACGAAGTACCGGTCTTTGGCCTGGCGAAAGTAATTGATCTCCAGGGCTACCGTCAAGTCAGTCACCGGGTCGCCCAGCATCAGCGCTTCCTGTAACTGCCGCTCGCGGTCCGAGGAATCGAAGTGTTTGAACTCCTTGGAGGCGAAGTAACCGCTGCGGTAATCCAGCCTGGCCGTAAGCTGCCGCCCCACCTGCACCTTAATCCGGCGGTAACGGCCGTCCTGCGCCGTATTGTTACTGTAGTAACCCAGAATATAGTAACTGGCAATATCTTTCTGCGCCTGCACGATGCCCAAGGCCAAATCGTTCTGGTCCAGCAGTGCCTTGCCGCCGGTGTCGGAGGCCAGCGTGTAGAGAGTTTCCTGCTGGCCCTGGAAGTTGGATTGCGCGGTCCTCTGCGAGCTCCCCGAATACATCGCCTGGCCGCCCGGCGATGCCTGGGTGGCGTCGCCAACCGGTGCGCTGGCCATTAGTCCGCGCGCATCCACGGGATAGAACGCCACGTTCCCCCGGATGGCCGCGTTGACCGTGGCGCGCAACTGCGCCTGGTTGTCGATGCCGTTGAGCTGCATCCCGCTCGCGAAATACACCAGCGCCTTCTTCTCAGACAGCGTTCCGAGCATCTTCACGGCCGATTCCAGGGCCGCCAGCTTGCGGTCGGTGTTAAAGATATTGAACTCGGAATCGTCCTGGGTGTAGGCCGCCCCGGTGTCGCCTTCGCTATCGTCGCCGGTGCTGCCGTTGGCCATCCCGTTCTCGCCCAGCGACAGGCCCTTCACCACCTGGATCAGCCGGTCGCGGTCGCCGGTGAAGTCCTGCAGCACCTTCAGGTCGGTAACATAGGTCATCACGGCCACTAAGTCGGACTTGCTAATCTCGCTGTTGAGGAACTTCAGCGCGGCTTTCTGCGAGCGAAGCTGGTCGGCCACCGGCATGCCTGCCTGGTCGAAGAAAAGCACCAGCAGCCGCCGGTCTTTGTACTTGACTTCGCCCTTCACCGCCGGGGCGATGGGAGTGGAGACCGCCGGCTTTGCCACCGGAACCAGAGGGGCCGCAACGGGCGTGGCCGCAGTGCGCGCCGCCAGGGCCGCCGGCGCCACGAGTTCATCCTGCAGCCGCTGATACTCGAATACCTTGATCTGCTGTGCCTTGCCGTCTTCAGTGACGATGAAGTCCGAGGCCTTCAGCCCTTCGAGCGGCTCCCCGCCCTTGGTCTTGGCGGCCACGTTGACCACCACTAACTGGCTGGTGGCCTCGAATTTGACGCCCTTCTGCTGGCCCGGCGCCCAGGCCGCAATCAGAATCAGAAATAGAATTCGTCTCATGAGTAAGTCCTTATACTTTCGAACCATTCCCGCGCGGAAGCGCATTTGCCTTGGCCTTTCTCCGCGCTTCCTCCGCCAACTCCGCGTCTCCGCGGTGAACACAGGGCCGCCCATCAAAACCGGAACCGCACACTGGCGGTCACTTTGCGCATAGCCGCCGCGGCGCTGGGCAGCCCGAAGGTTTCCGAACCGAGCACCGTGCCCCAACTGGTGATGGTCACGTGGTTCAGCATGTTGGTAGCCTGCACCTGGAAATCGGCGCTGCGGCGCTCGCCGAAACGGAACACGCGGCCCAACTGGCTGTCCAGCGAGAAGATAGTCGGGCCGGGAATGGTGTCGCGCCCGGCGTTGCCCCAACTTCCCGCAGCCGGATCGGTGAACGCTGCGGTGTTGAACAACATCCCGGCCGCCTCAATAGGCAGGCCGGTGGCCTCCGCCCGCACGGTGTTGCTCACCGCCGTGCCGCCGATCTGCGAAAGATTGCCGCCCACCGTGGCGGTGAACGGGTTGCCGGAGTGTACGTTGATGCTGGTGGCGACGGTCCAGTCTTTGAGCAGCGTCCCTTTCCAGCCGTTAATCAGCGTTCCGCCGGCGGCGCCCTGGCCGCTCGAATACTGCACTTGCAGGTTAAGGTTGTGGCGGGCATCGAAACCGGAGAGGCCGCGTTCCGCGTCCAGGTCCAGCCAGTTCTGCGCCACTGGCGTATTGCCTTGGCCGCGTCCGCCGGTTCCGGCGTCGTCGATGGACTTCGAGAACTGGTAATTGGCGTGCCACATGATTCCGCTATGGAAGCGCCGGTTCAACTGGAACTGCGCGGCGTGGTAAATTGAATTGCCATTCGAAGTCTCGTAAGTGAAGCTGTGCGGGTAAGCCGATTCCGTGGCTCCCGGAGCCACCGAGTTAGGAATGAACTGCTGGTCCAGCCGGGTTCCCTTGGTCCCCAGGTACCCCACGGTGGCGAACATCGACCCCGGCAAGTCCCGTTGCACGGTCAGGTTCCAACTCTGGGCGTAGCCGATGCGGTAATTGGGATCGACCGCGTAAGTGCTGCCGGCGCCGCTCGCGGAAGCCGCCAGGAAGGCGCTCCGGATATCCAGCGGCGCGCTCTCGGACGCGGCCACGCTGAGTGACTCGGCGAAGGGCGGCTGCTCGGCCATGTTAGACGCAATGGTATTGTAGACGGAGGTGTTGTGGTAGATGCCATACCCGCCGCGGACCACCAGCGACCCCTTGGTCAACGGGCGCCACGCGAAGCCCAGGCGCGGCGCGAATGCGTTGCGGTCGGGGCGGATCAGGGCGGCCGGCAGGCCCCCGTAATAGGTGGAAGTCTGGCCCGGCTCGATCTGCTGAATGGTGGCGTCGCCCGGCCCCAGTAAGAGATTGGTCAGCCGGTTATATAACTCACTTACTGGAGTGGCGTACTCCCACCGGAGGCCGGCCAGCAGGGTCAGCCGCGAAGCGATGCGCCAATCGTCGTTCACAAAACCGTCATAGCCCGCGCCCCGGAAATAGTTATCCGGATTGCCGTAGCGGATGGAGGCGGTGGTAGGCATACCAAGCAGAAAGTCGGCCAGGTCGTAACCGGTGCCGCTTTGCGCCACGCCATCCACCAGCAGGCTGGTGGCGGAACCGTTGAAGGTGTAACTGCCGCGGCCGTTGCTGTCCGAGAAAGTATTGAACTGCATCCGCCGGTAATCGCCGCCGAAGGTGAAGTTATGCGCGCCGTGGACCCATATGAGGCTATTGGCCACGGAGCTGGTCTGGTTGCGATTCAGCGACGAGTTCGCGTCGGTTAAACCGCCGTAATTGGTGAAGCTGAGATTAGGAGGCCCCCAGTTAGTCGTAGCCTGCGAAGTCCCCTCGATTCCTAACTCCGCTGCCACGTTAGTGCGGCCGGCGAAGTAAGGATTGGTTTGCTGGCGCATGCGGCTGAAGGTATATTGCAGGTTATTGGTGAGGTGGCTGGTGAAGGCGTGCGACCACGCCAGGTTGGCGTTGATGCCGCTTCCCGAGCCGGTATCGGCGAACTGCAACAGGTTGGGAGTGATGCTGTTACTGCCCTGGTAACCCAGGCCGAAATTCAGCCGGTCTTTGGCGCCGATGCGGATGTTGGAAATGCGCGCGTTCAGGTTCTGCGAGTTATTCAGCCCAATGAGCGAAGTTTGATAGTTCTGCGCAGCATCGGCTAAGTTGGGCAACGGAAAGTATTCAAGCAGCGCCGCCGAGGCCGGATTGATCCGGCTGCTGGGGATGCGGTTATTGGGAAACGGCGCCCCGGTGGTGGGATCGTAGATAGTTACGGCCGCGCCCGGGAGAAGCGTCTCGGAGAAGTCGCCCGTGCGTTCCAGGGCGGTGGGCATGTTCACCGGGTTGGAGGTGCTGCCGGTGCGGTTGCGGGTGAACTGATAGTTCACGCTGAACAGGATCTGCCTTGAGGCGCTCACCAGCTTGGGGATGCGCAGCGGGCCGCCGAAGTTCAGGCCGCCGCGTCCGTTGGCGTAGGGCGGCTTGCCCAGGTTGGCGCCCGTGACCGAGAAACTGCGTGCGTCCAGGGCCGAATTGTCGAGGCTGAAGGTGGCGCCGAACTGGTACATACTGCGCGGGTCCCGGCGTCCGTTGCCGAAGGCCATGGCGTTGGGCCGGCCCATCCAGTCGGGTCCGCCGGGGGGTGGGCCGCCGCGTCCTCCGCCGGGACCACCCGGCCCACCGCCGAAGCCGCCGCCCGGACCACCCCCGCCCGGTCCACCCGGTCCGCCGCCGGGCCCACCCCCGCCCGGTCCGCCGGCAAATGCCGCTCCGCCCGGTCCCCCGCGTCCGCCGCCAGGGCCGCCCCCGCCCGGAGGTCCGCCGCCCGGACCCCCAGGTCCGCCAGGGCCGCCCATCCCCATTCCGGGTCCACCAGGCATATCCATGCCGGGGCCGCGCGGACCCCAATCGTTCTGCACGCCTAATCCCAGGGCGCTGCTCATGCTGCCTTGCACCAGGAACGAGTTGGCCGAGTTCTGGGTCAGGTCGGCGATCTCCTCGGTCTTGAGGGCGCCATCGGCCGAAGTGGTTGTATCGGAGGTCTGGTTCACTTGCAGGCGTTGAAATCCCTGCCGCTGGCCCACCGGCGCTGGCGGACGGTGTTCCGGAGTTTCCGTCGTCCCGCCGCCGAGGCTGGTCAGCAGCGCCTGCTCCGAGAGATACTGCAAGTCCCAAACGGGCGATGGCGCATTCGAAGCTACCGCTACCTCGCGGCTGAGGCGCTCGAAGCCGACCATCTCCACGGCCAGAGTCCAGGCGCCGTCAGGGAGATCGGCGAAGCGGAATGCGCCCCGGTCGTCGGTGGTGGTGGCCAGTTTCTTAGCGCCCTGCGTGGCGGTGACGGTTGCGCCGGGGAGGGGAATCCCGGCGGCTCGGATGACGCCCCGGTATTCGGACGCCGGCAGCGAGACGGCTGCCAGGAAGAAGGCCAAAGCGCCCGCGATACAACCTGCTGGTTTGGATGACATAATCGGTTGGTCCACCCGTGAAGGTGTTGCGCGGGGACCTGAAGTTTCCCCTTCGGGCGCAGGCTTAACGTTCTTAACTTATTCTTTACACAAGGCTTGTTGGATAATAGAGGGTATGGGCAAGGGCGCCAGAACGGAGCGGTCCCCCAGCAGGTTCCTGGGAGCGTGGCTCTTCGTGTACGCCTTGTTCGGCCTGTGCGCGGTGCTGGGCATCCTGCAATACCGCGCCATTGCCGAGGTCAGCATCGCCGCGCGCGAGCGCCTGCGCAGCAGTCTGGAAGCCAGCCTGGTGGCCTTCAGCCAGGATTTCAACTCCGAAATCTCGTCCGCCGCCGGTGCGCTGACGCCTGCTTCGCCGGAGGATGCCGAAGCCGCGCCGCCCGCCTTCGCGGCGCTATACGCGCGCGGCAGGACGACGGCCCGCTACCGCCAGTTGTTCTCGCGGATCGCCATGGCCGTTCCGCAGAAACGCGGGCTGGGCCTGCTGGTGTTCGACGCCGCCGAAGGCGCCTGGAAACCGGCGGAATGGCCCGCCGAATGGAGCGGGATGCGCAGCCGTATCGAGTCCCGGCAGCCGGGCGGACAGCCGCCCACGCCGCCGGTGCGCGACGAGGGGACGGTGTTTGAGGTTCCGGTGTTCAACAATCCGCCGGGCGGGTTCGGGCGGCGCGGCCCGCGATTCGGCCGGGGACCGGCGGGGCTGCCTCCAAGCCGCCACGAAGTTGTCTGGCTGATCTTCGAGGTCAACATCCCCTATGTGCGCGAGAGCCTTCTGCCCGAGTTGCTGCAACGCCATCTGGGCGCGGATTATCAGGCGGAGGTGGTCACGCGCAGCACGCCGCGGGCGGTGATTTACCGCTCCGACCCCGACCTGGCTTCCAGCCTGGAGCAGGCGGCCGACGCTTCGGCAAGCCTGTTCGATCCGCAGGGGGAAGGGATGTTCCACCGCGGTGGGCCGCCCGGCGGGGGATCGCATGGGCCCGGCCCCGGCTCCGGCCCCGGCCCCGGCCGCGGTCCATCGCCGGGTATGGGGCGCTGGCTGATGTTCGTGCGGCACCGCGCCGGGTCGCTGGAGGCGGTGGTGTCGCAGGCGCGCTGGCGCAGCATGGCGGTGACGGCTGGAGTGCTGCTGATGCTGGCGGCCACCCTGGCGGCGCTGATCCGCTACACGCGGCGGGCGCAGAAGCTGGCGGAATTGCAGATGGAGTTTGTGGCGGGAGTCTCGCACGAGCTGCGCACGCCGCTGACGGTGATCCACACGGCGGCCCACAACCTGCGCGGCAAGGTGGCCTCCAATCCGGCCCAGGTGGAGCGTTACGGAGCGCTGATCCAGCAGGAGAGCGGGCGGCTGAAGGAGCTGGTGGAGCAGGTGCTGCGATTCGCCGGGGCCAATGCCGGCCACGTGATCCAGGAGCGCGAGCCGCTGGCGGTGGAGAGGCTGCTCGATGAGGCCATCGCCGCCAGCCGGCCGGTGACGGAAGCCGCCGGATGCGTGGTGGAGAAGCGCGCCGAGGCGGACCTGCCGGCGGTGGCGGCCGATCCGGTAGCGCTGCGCCAGGCGCTGCAGAACCTGCTGGCGAACGCTGCCAAATACGGCTCCGGCGAGAGCCGCTGGATCGGGATTGCGGTGTCCAAGACCCGCGGCGCGGGGGAACCGGGGGTGGAGATCCGGGTGTCCGACCGCGGGCCGGGGATTCCGGCCGAGGAGCAGGGGCGCATCTTCGACCCGTTTTTCCGCGGCGCCCGGGCGGTGGAAGACCAGGTGCATGGCACTGGCCTGGGGCTGAGCCTGGTGAAGAAAATTGTGGAGGCGCACGGCGGAACCATCCGGGTGCGCAGCGAGCCGATGAAGGGCGCGGAGTTTGTGGTGTGGCTGCCGGCCCTGGCAGCGCCGGCCGCGGGAGTGGCGGGATGAGCGCGCGCATCCTGCTGGTGGAAGACGAGCCGGGCGTGGTGCTGACGGTTTCGGACCTGCTGACCGCGGAGGGCTATGAAGTGGAGAGCGCCATGGACGGGCGGACTGGCTTGGCGCGGGCGGCCGCGGAGCCGTTCGACCTGGTGATTCTGGACGTGATGCTGCCCGGCAAAAGCGGCTTCGACGTCTGCCGCGAGCTGCGCCAGAGGGGCCGCGATTGCGCCATCCTGATGCTCACCGCCAAAACGCAGTTGACCGACCGTGTAGTGGGGCTGAAGCTGGGGGCGGACGATTACCTGACCAAACCCTTCGAGCCGCCCGAGCTGCTGGCGCGCATCGAGGCCCTGTTGCGGCGCGTGCACCGCGAGAAACTGACGCCGGTGGTGCGGTTCCAGTTCGGCAACGTGGAAGTGGATTTCGAAAAAGGCGACGTGCGCAAGCTGGGCGCCCCGGTGAACCTGGCCGGCAAAGAGCTGCACCTGTTGCGCTACCTGGTGGACCATCGCGGGAAGGTGGTTTCCCGCGAGGAGTTGCTGGAGGCGGTGTGGGAATACCAGCCGGGCGTCTCTTCGCGGACCATCGACGTCCACGTGGCGTGGCTGCGCCAGAAGCTGGAAGACTCGCCGGCCAACCCGCGGCACATTCACACGGTGAGAGGCGTAGGGTACCGCTTCGCGGTGTAACGGCGGACGGCCTTATTGCGCTAGGGCGTGGGCGGGGCGCCGAGGCGGCCGCGGAGGGCTTCGTCGAGAGTGATGTGGTCGGCGTCTAATACGGAGCCGGTGGCTTGGGCGAGAGTGACGCGGGCTTTGGCGAAGGCGTCGCGGGCCTGCAAGTCGGCCAGTTGGGAGGCGAAGAGGTCGCGCTGGACGAGGATGACGTTGTAGGAAGTGGAGAGGCCGGCGTTGAGCTTGATCTGCTCGGCATCCAGCCTGCGCTGGTTGAGGCGCACGGTTTCCTGCGCGGCGGCCACCTGGGCTTTGGATTGCTTCAGCGCAATCACGGCGTTCTCGACGTCCACTTCCACCTGGCTCTTGCTGCGCACCAGGGTATCCTGGGCCTGCTTCAACTCCAGGCGGGTGCGGACTTCATCGGCCTGGGCCTGGCGGTTGCGGATGGGGAAACTGACGCTTAAACCGAAGGCGACCTCGGGGTATTTGAAGTGGATGGCATCGACCATGGAAGTGCCGAAGACATCGTAGAGTCCCACGGTGGTGATCAGGCCGAAGACGTTGACACTGGGGAGCAGGGCGTTGCGGATGAAGGGCATCGCATCCATCTCGCTTTTCAGGTTGCCTTCGGCGATGGAGAGCTCGGGGCGGTTCTGCATGGCGATGGCCTTGGCCGCATCCACATCGGGAATTTCGGTGTCATCCGGTTCGGGCAGCGGATCGAGGGTCTCGATGGTGGCGGAAGCCAGAGGCTCGTCCAGATTTTTGCTGATCAGGGCCTTGAGGGCCAGTTCGGCGTTTTGCACGGTGGTTTGGGCGACGATCAAATCGCGCTGGCTGCCGGCCACCTGAGATTGCGCGCTGACCACGTCCAAGGGAGCCATCGTGCCGATCTCGAGCTGCTTGCGGCTTTCCCTTTCTAACTGCTGGGCGACGGCCAAGGCTTCTTCGGCGGATCGGACGGCTCCCTGGTCGGCCACCAGATCCCAATAGGCGTCCTGAGCGCTGACCAGCGCGGCCATGGCCTGCTGACGGAAGGATGCGCGCTCGATCTTCTCCTCGTTTCTAGCGACGTAGATCAATGCCCGGTTGACGGCGAAACCGAAGCCGTTGGCCAATTGCTGGCTGATGGTGGCGGTGAACCCAGGGGTGAAATCGGGGTCATAGAGCAAGTGGCGTTGCGTGGAACCCTGCCGATCGACGGCGTATTGGACGCTGAAGCTGGTGCCGGACGAGAAGGCCTGCACATAGCTGACGGAGAAGGCTCCGGTGCCGGTGGTGACCGCGGGTAGTCCGGCGACCACTTCGGTATTGAGCGGGCTGTCGGTATGGTCGACGCTGAAACTGAAACGCAGGGTGGGATCGAAGACGCCGGAAGGGCGAATGTTGACGGCGCCGGCCGATCCGGTAATGCCGCCGGGGTTGGAGGAACCACCGCCACTGCCGCCGGCGGTGCCCAGGATGCTGCCGCCCTCGGCGCCGGCGAAGACGCCGCTGGGAATGGTGCTGACGTCCACGCCGCGGGGCGAAGAGCCGGAGCGCGCCCGCAGCAAATCGGTCTGGGCCATGGAGGGGTAGTAGCGCGCGGCGGCGATGGTGAGGTTGTTCTCGATCACCAGGCGGACCAGTTGGTCCATGGAGAGACGCAGCTTGCCATCGTGCACTTCGAGGGGGGGGTTCTCCGCGTTGGAGAAATTGGGCAGCGGGATGCGCGGCGCGGAATAAGGTTGGAAGATGTGCGGGAAGATGCTGGGGGCTTTGCTGTAATCGGCGGCGGTCTGCGCGGCGGCGGCGGCGGCCAGGCAGAGGGCGAGCGACGTTTTCACCGCGGAGACGCGGAGGGCGCGGAGAAAGCGCGGAGAAAACCAGAGTAAAAGCGGTTGGAAAATAGGCGGGCGTGGGGCCCCTTCGACGCGGGGAGTGCCCTGCGGTCCCGGAGGGGCGGAGGAAACGCGGAGAAGACGCGAGTCGAAGACGGGCTGCGGAGGGCGCGGAGTTTCCGGAGATACGGGGAGAAAGCGCGGAGAAAACCAGAGTAGAAGCGGTTGGAAAATGGGTGGGCGTGGGGCCCCTTCGACGCGGGGGGTGCTCTGCGGTCTCGGAGGGGCGGAGGAAACGCGGAAAAGACGCAAGGTAAAGAAAGATCGCAGCGGAAGCAGAGTTTCGGCGGAGACGGGGAGGGCGCGGACAAAGCGCGCGGAAAACCGGAGTAGGAGCGGCAGGGGACGGGACGGGCGCGGAGGAGCCGGGGGTTCCGGAGACCGTTCGCGGAAGGCGGAACTGGGGGTGGCGAGGATCATTTTGCCGAACCTGCTCCGGCGGCGACGCTCTTTACGGCTCCGGGTTGGGGCGGGACGGCTTGGGAGCGCAAGGGCGTGGGGGCGTTGGTGACGGTTCCGGTGAGGGCGTCGCTTAACTGAATGCCATTACGTTCCAGCAGATCGCCCATGGACTGATCGATGGCTACGAGTGCCTTGGCATAAGCGTCGAGGGCCTGCACTTCGGCATATTGGGCGGTGACCAGGTCGCGCTCGCGCAGCACTACGTTATAGGAAGTGGAAAGACCGCTCTCCAGCTTTTTGCGTTCGGCGTCGAGGGTGAGCTGTGCCAGGCGGGTGGCTTCGTGCGCGGCGGCGACTTGGGATTTGCCCTGAATGATGCCCACGCGCGCCTGGCGCACCTGGAGGTCGATCTGGTTGCGGGTGCTTTGCATGCCGATCTGCAACTGGTTGCGCTCCAGTTGGGAGCGAATGCTATCGGCTTGCGCGGAACGGTTGCGGATGGCGCCGCTGAGGCTGACGCCATAGGCCGTCTCGGGATAGGCCGCGCCGAAGGACTGGCCGAGGGAACCGGCCGCGCCGCCGGTGGTCAGCGCGTTGTTGCCCTGCAAGCCGGAACTGGCATAAAGCCCGAACGCCGCCAGGCTGGGCAATTGGTTGTTGCGCGCGTAGGCAATGGCGATCTGCTGGTTGGCCAGGTTGTTGGCGGCTTCGCGGAGCTCGGAGCGATTCCGCTGGGCGGTGGTGAGGGCTTCCTGCAGGCCGGGCAGGTCGGTCTCGCGCGGCTCAGGCAGCGAATCGGTCACCACGATGGTGGCGTTGTCGAGCGCCGGGTCGCCCCTTTTGCTGATCAATTGCTTGAGGGTGGTGGCCTGCTGTTGCAGGTTGGTTTGGGCGACGATCAGATCGCGCTGGCTGGAGGCCACCTGGGACTCGGCGGTCACCAGGTCGAGCTGGGACATGGTGCCGATCTGCTCCTGCTTGCGGGTTTCGTTGAGCAGTTCCTGGGCGGCGGCCAGGGATTCCTGGGCCACGCGGACATTTTCCTGGAAGGCAGCGAAATCCCAGTAGGCGTTTTCCAACTGGGTGACGCTGGCGATGACCTGCAGCCGGAAGACTTCCTGGGCGGTGCCCACGTTGTTGCGCGCCACCAGCATGAAGCGCTCGTTGGGCAGCTTGCCGAAACCGGCCAGGAGCGGCTGGTTAAAGCCGATGGAGAGGCGCGAGGTGACATCGGGGTTGAAGAGGGTGTTTTCCTGGGTGGTGCTTTGGCGCAGGGCGCTGAGCGAGACGGAATAGCTGGCGCCATCGGTAAACATCTGCGCGTAGCCGAAGGATAAAGACGTGGCGTAGCTGGTGGTGGTGGGGATGCCGGAGACCACCAGGGAGTTCAGGGGGCTGGTGACGCGGTCCCAGCTAAAGCCGAAACTGACGGCGGGATCGAAGGCGCCGGCGGCCCCGATGGAGACAGCGCCGCCGCCACCGGTGATGCCGCCCGCATTGCCGGTGCCTCCCGTGCTGCCGGAATTGGTGACGCCCGCTCCGATGGCGCCGGAATTGAGTTCGCTGGGGAAGAGGGCGCCGGTGAAGCCGCGGGCGGCCTGGCCGGACTTGGTGCGGAGGATATCGGTTTGAGAGAAAGGCACCACGTAGCGGCCGATGACGATGTCGAGATTATTTTCGAGCGTGAGGGCCATGGCGTCGGCGAGGGACAGTTCCAGCTTGCCATCGTGAATGAGGCTGCCGAGGCGCGGAGAGTTTTCGAGGATGGGCAGGCCGATGGGGCGCTGCTTGTAAGGCTGCCAGAAACCCGGAAAGAGGCCGGGCGCCCTGGAGTAGTTTTCGACGAAACCCTGGGCACCGGACGGCGGCCCGCCGGATGCCCCGGCCTTGGGCGCATCCTGGGCCAACAGGCCCGATGCGCAGGGGACGAGCGCTAACAGGCTCAGGCGGGCAAACAGGGGATTGGACAGACTACGGTACCTCGCTCTCATCGGAAGCTCCTGGATTGTTCTTTCAGCCTACCGCGCCGGGAAGTGCGCAGGCGGGCGATCACCGCGGATATCGCCATAACCAAATAGGGCCAGCCAATTTTGCAACCATTATGTGGGAAACGGGGCGGGCTTGGCAACCGCAGGGCGGCGTGGGGAGACGGCGCGAGGTTGGCTAGCGACGTCTTCGACCTCAAACCGACGAGGCAGGTGGACGGGGCCTTAGTGGATCTCTCGCCAAGCCGGTAGACGAGGCAGGTAGACGCCGCTCTCGTAGATCTCTCGCCAAGCCGCCAAGTCGCAAAGAACGCAAAGCGAGAGGGGCTGTTGGCGAAATCCGCACGACGGGAGATATCCCGATTCCGGCGACTCGGCCGAAATGGCTGAGAGCATTGCCCTCGTGGCTTCTGTGCGGGCACCGGATGGACGGGACCTGCGGTCATTTCAAAACTTGACACTTTTGTGCAGATCCTGATCTTGAGAGACGTCTAGAGGCGCAGGGCGAGGTTGCCGAGGGGTGCGCGGGAGGCAGCGGCGGACGCGGCGGCGACGGCTGGTTGCGGCTGGTGCGCGGGTGCGGCCGGTTGCGGGAAGGGTACGGGAGGACGCTCCGCCTGGAGGGACAGCAATTCGTCTATGGCGCGGCGGTAGAGGCGCTCGGCCTGGGACTGGTAGCGGAGGAAGGCCTTGAAGCCGGGGGTTTCCAGGATGGTGTGCAACTCGCCTTCGGGCGCGGATTGGAAGAGGCTGGTTTCGAGGCGGGCGGCGCGCAGCATGGATTGCTGGGCGAAAGCGACGCGCTCGACGGCGAGCCGCTCCTGAGAGCCGACGGGACGGTAGAAAGCGATGAGGTCTTCGCGCAGGCGGGCGAGTTCCCCGGTAGGTTCGACGGGAATCGGTGGTTGATTGGGCATCGGGAGTTCCTTTCCGAAAACTCACATATATCAGGCGAGGAGACGATGACCTGGGGGGTGAGGCGGCAAGTGGTTGAGGGGAAAGGAAATCGATTTGGCGAAGTTTGCGAACAGGAGACGGCGGCGCTTCGCTTGGCACGCGCTTCGCTTGGCGCGCGCTTCGCTTCGGCACAGGAGAGGATGAAAATGAACGCGAACAGGAGCATAGTGGAAATTGCCGGTGGAGCGATATAGGCCGGCTCCATTCTGATGCTTCCGCTCGTTTGTGAACTTGGTCGGGACGCGTTTGGAGAATTGAAGAATGAGGCTCCTGCCGCAAGGTGGGAAGCCCGTAAGGGAAAGATGGTTTTCTT
>DATJRE010000469.1:0-16331 GCA_035505095.1 Bryobacteraceae bacterium
GTCGCCGCGGTGGACACCAGGAGCACGGCCAAGTCCGCCGTACTGTTTCCTATCTCGTACCCCGATCTGCAGGACTACCAGTCGCGCAACAGCGTGTTTCGCTCGCTGGCCGGTTTCACCTCCCCGCGCTCGGTCACCTGGATGGAGCACGGCGCTTCCGAAGCGCTGTTCGCCGAAGTGGTCACCGGTAACTACTTTGCCACCCTCGGCCTCACACCCGCGCGCGGCCGCTTCTTCTCACCCGATGAAGATGGCGCTCCGGGCGCGCACCCGGTGGCGGTGCTGAATTACGCCACCTGGCAGAAAAATCTCGGAGGCGCGCCGGATGTGGTGGGCCGCCAATTGCGCATCAATAACATAGTCCTCACGGTGGTGGGCGTGGCTCCCCCGCATTTCATCGGGCTGAACGCGGTGTTCGGTCCCGATCTGTGGGTGCCCGCCTCCATGGCCGAGAGCCTGTTTCCAAACCTGAAACAGAACGTCCTGACCGACCGCGGCAGAGCCGCCTTTCTCGCCGCCGGCCGCCTCAAGCCGCACGTCACCCAGGCGGAGGCGCAGGCCAACCTGGCCGCGATTGCCTCCGCGCTGGCGCAACTCTACCCGGCCACCGACGAGGGCCACAGCGTGGCGGTGCGCCCTCTGAGCGATATCCTGCTCTCCAGCGCCGATAGCACCACCAATCCGGTGGTGTTCGGCAGTCTGGCCCTTTCCATCGTCACCGGCATCGTGCTGCTGATCGCCTGTTCCAACGTGGCCAACCTGCTGCTGGCCCGCTCCGCCGCACGGCAGCAGGAGATGGCGGTGCGGTTGGCCATGGGCGCCAGCCGCCCGCGGCTCGTCCGCCAGTTTCTCACCGAAAGCGTGCTGCTGGGGTGCCTCAGCGGCGCGGTAGGGCTGTTCCTGGCGTACGCCGGTTTGCAATTTCTCTTCGGCCGGCTGCCCGGCTCGGCCAACTTCCCGCAGCCCAAGCTGGATGCCACGGTCTTCGGTTTTGCGCTGGTGGTCTCGCTGGCCACCGGTTTCCTGTTCGGCACCATTCCGGCATGGAAAGCCTCGCGTGCCAACGTGGCCGAGGCGTTGAAGGAAGCCGGGCGCACGGCCGGCCGCAGCCGCCGCAGGATCACCCTCGCCAACGCGCTGCTGGTGGGGCAGGTGGCGTTTTCCTTTCTGCTGCTGGTGACGGCGGCGCTGTTCCTGCGCAGCATCGGGCGCGCCTACCAGTTGGACCCGGGCTTCCAGACGGCCCACCTGGCGGTCTTCCCGGCCAGCCCCGGGCAGGCCGGCTACGGCCAGGCGCAAACCACTGAATTCTACCGCGAGGTGCGCGACCGTGTCTCGCGCCTGCCGGGCGTCCAATCGGTATCATGGTCCTCCAGCATGCCCCTTTGGGCGGGAAGCGTAAACGGCATCCAGGTGGAAGGGCGGCAGCAGAAGTCGCGCGCCGACCAGGTCCGCGCGGTCATCAACACAGTGGATAGAGACTACTTTGCTACCGCCGGCGTGGCGCTTGAGAGCGGCCGGCCGTTTACCGATCTCGACGCCGAAACCTCCCAGCCGGTGGCCATTGTGAATCGCAAGATGGCCCAGGATTATTGGCCGGACGGCGCGCTGGGAAGGCGCATTCAGTTGCCGGGGGAGAAGGTCACGCGGCAGGTGATCGGGGTCGCCCGGACCGCCAATTACACCACCTGGGGCGAGCCGCCGCAGCCCTGCATTTACGTACCCCTGGCACAGAATTACTCCGACGCCATGGTCCTCTACGTGCGCACCAAGGTGGACCCGCGCGAAATGCTCCTGCCGGTGGAGCGCGAGATCAAGGCCACCGGCCCGCAGATCCTGCTCTTCGGCATTCGCACGGGCAGCGAAATCGTGGACAACGGATTGTTCCAGGCCAAGATGGCGGTCGGCTTGTTGACCACCTTCGGCCTGCTGGCGCTGGGCCTGGCGAGCATCGGCCTGTACGGAATCCTGGCCTACTCGGTGAATCAGCGGAAGCGGGAAATCGGCCTGCGGATGGCCCTGGGCGCCACGCGGGCGCGGGTGCTCCGGCTGGTGCTGGGACAGGGAATGGCGCTGGTGATGGCCGGGGTGCTGATCGGCTTCGCAGGAGCGCTGGCGGCCGGGCGGCTGCTCAGCCGCATGCTCTTCGGGGTGGGCGCCAGCGATCCGGTCAGCGTGGTGGCGGCGGCTCTTGTGCTATCCGCAGTAGCCCTGGCGGCGTGCTATCTGCCCGCCCGCTGGGCCACCCGCGTCGATCCGCTGGATGCCCTGCGCGAGTCGTGAAGCCCCGGCCTGCCCGCATGCGGACGCGGATTCTCTGGGGGTGGACCCTGCTGCTGGCGGCGATCGGCGTGGCGGCGGTGGCGCACCGGATGCTTCGCCTGTGGGTGCCCACGTTGGCTGCGTTCCAAGGCCCGCCGGGCGCGGCCGCCCAGGATGGCGGTTTCGCACGCCACCGCCTGCTGACCACGCTGCACATCGTTCTGGGGATGCTGTTTGTGATTCTGGGGCCGCTCCAGTTTGTGGGCTCGCTGCGGGCCCGCCATCCCGCGGTACACCGCTGGATCGGCCGAACCGTGCTGGCCTCGGGAATCGTTATCGGCTCCACGGCCCTGGTGATGAGCCCGCAAATGGCCATCGGCGGCATCAGCGAGACGGCCGCCACCACGCTGTTCGCCATCCTGTTCCTGGCCGCCCTGGGCAAGGCTTTCCTGGCCATCCGCCGCGGCAAAGTAGCGCTGCACCGCGAGTGGATGATCCGGGCCTTCGCAATCGGACTGGCGGTGGCCTTCGTGCGGCCCATCGTGGGGATCTTCTTCGCCACCAGCCGCCTCACCCACCTCACGCCCCACGACTTTTTCGGCGCGGCCTTCTGGCTGGGGTTCAGCGTGCAAACCCTGGCGGCTGAGGTCTGGATCAACTACACCCGCGCGTGACGCCTGCCGTCAGTTCTTGGCCCCGCCCATCGGGTACCCCTGCCACAAATATTCCAGAGCCTCGGGCAGGGTCTGTTGTTTCACTCTGCCGTCGGTGTGGCCGGCATTGCGCGCGAAGACGAACTGGTAATGATAGCCCTTGGCCGCCAGCACCCGGGCCATGTTTTCATTGGCCACCACCCAGTCGTGCATGTTGTCGCGCATGACGTTCGGGTTGAGCAGGTCGCGGTCGCCCACTTCCATCCAGATGCGCAGCGGCTTCACCCGGCTTTTGGAAATCAGCCGTTCGTGGAATTCCCATGCGCCGTGGGGCACCTTCGGGTTGGCCGGCCATTGCTGGTTCACATAAGTGCCGGAGTAGGTGAGCACGCGGTGGTAAAGCTCCGGGTGATACCACGCCATGATCATTGCGCAGGAACCGCCCGAACTGCCGCCCATGGTCGCCCGGCCGTCGGGATCCTTGGTCAGCTTGACGTTGTACTGTTTCTCCACCAGGGGCAGCACTTCTTTCTCGACGAACTCCGCGTATAGCCCCGACATGGTGTCGTACTCCAGGCCGCGTTCGCTTCCCTGGGCGTCGCCGCTGCCGTTGCTGATGGAGATGGCGATCATCACCGGCACTTTATGTTCGGCAATCAGGTTGTCCAGCGCCTTGAACAGCGAGCGGTCCGGTCCATCCGCCCCCACAATGAACGGCGCGGCCGTGCCGGGGACGTACTGCTTGGGGACATACACGGCCACCCGCCGGGTGTAGGGAGCGGGGTGGCTGGTGGTGACAATGAGCTTGGCGGGATCGTGGGGGTCTACGGTGCCGAAGGTGCCCTGCTCGCGCGCGATGCCGGGATAGATTTTGCTATCGGCCGATTGCATGGTGAATATGGAGACTTCGCCCTGCGGCACGCCTTCCTTCACGGCCATCTCCGGCGCGGGCGTGTGGGTGGGGCCGAGGATGAAGTTGCCATCGGCGTCGGCGGGAGGAATTTCGCCGTCCGGTAACTCTTTGGCGGTCACATAACCGGGGGTGTGGGGATCGCGGGTGGGCGGCGTGGGGCGCGCCGGCCGGGCGGGCGGCTGGGCTGCCGGCGGCTGGGCGATGGCTGGGGCAATGGCCAGACTGAGGCCACCCACTACGCAGACCAGCGACGCGATGCTTGGAAAACGAAACATTCGGGGCTCCTTTGGGTATGGGCTTGGTATTGGCAGTTCCCGCTGCCACGGAGACACGTCCGGCCCGTTTTGGGCAGGCTCAGACGCTGGCGGGTCGCGAAAAGCAACTTGCCAAAATCTTATCACCGATCTCAGGCCGCCTGCCCGGAGGGGCGCCCGCATAGGCGCTACGATAAGGCCGTTGGCAATCCCGGTCGCGCGTGGTTTAGAACTTCCCTGAGGCGGTCTCTGGCTGGTGTACGAGAACCACTTGAATGGCCCGCTTGCAGAATAGGCCCCTCCGCCTTGCCGCGGCAGCGCGGTTGCAAGTTCGTGAGATGCCCAGACCGCACTGAGTTCAGGCTACGGATCAATTTAGCCGGGGCCACCCGCCCACCGTTTTCGTTTCCAATAGCCTGGCATCGATGCTGACCGGCCCTGGTTTGAGGAGGTTGACCCGGCACGACGCTGTTAGCCTGTCTTCGTTACCATGCAGGCGGATGAAGCTGGGACCTAAACCATGCGGGGGCTTATCGCACAAGATTTGCAGCCGACTAGGATCGAAATTGGTCAAGGCCAGACTCCGGTCCCAGAGCGCGGGTAGGGCAATCCGATCCCGGCCGAGTAGGTTGATTTCGATGCTGGTGGGTCCAGGAGAGGGCGAACTAAGTAATTTCATTTCAAGAACAACAACCGCGATGGAAATCGAATAGCCCCGTGACTCGTTAACCCGCATACCCGCCGCCGGATGCGAGTCCTCCAAAATCACTTGATATGCAGTCCGCGCCAGCACTGTCGCTGGAAGGCCGTCAATAGAAAACTCCCCCGTCCCGCTCGCGAGCTTTCCACCCACCTCCAGCAGGATTGGATCGCCCGCATTGCGGAAGCCCTGCACCTTGGTAGTGAAACGCGGGTGCCTCACCTGGTGGGAAAGATCAGACAGGGGGCCGAACCCCTCTGGAATGAAGGGTGGGTCAAACTTTGACGTTCTCACGTTGGTCACCCATTCGCATAGGCTCTTGCCGCCTGTGTCGGTAATGGAGAATATAAGTCGTTTGGAGAATGTAAGTGGATTCGTCCCTTTCGGGAATAAATGAAACTCAGCGCCATCCTGGATACGCACCTTTTCCCCGTTGGAGTCGAGAAGCAATTCCTTGGGAAAATCACCACCCGACACTTGCATGTATACGACCTCCGGATCGGATCGGTACAGTGTGTAGGGAAGCGTCAGCGCCAGCGTCGACCGGCCAAACGAGAACCGGCCGGTAATCGTGTCTAGTTTCGTCTCTGACGCAACGCTGCAGGTCGGTTGGGCAAACGCCGTCATAGACCACGCTGCAGAAACGAGAACGGCCAGGCGACCGAACGAAGCGAGAAGATCCCCTACACGCTCGAATGGCGATGTCAAAGTGGTCAACTCAAACACTCCATTTTCCTCAGCGTCGGACATCCGAATTGCTTACGCGCACAGGGTTGCGGCGGTGCGCGATTGTGACGACCCAATCCGGCATCAGCATACCACGGCACTGCTGAGAGTAGTCCTTGGTTAACGGGCTTAGCTGACTCTAAGGGAGGCCCGATCCCGCACGACAGCCTAAGGGAACTTATACGTCAGGCCCGTCGCGCTTCGCGCCGTAGACCCTCGTGGACGAGCATCTTGAGCAGGGTCTGGTATCCGATGCCCTTTCGGGTCGCGAGTTCTCGAGCCTTCTCGACATCGGGGCCGGGCAACCGCAATGCGATTTGAACACTCGCATTCCGGTTCAGTTGACCGACAAGACGCGATCCCTTCGCCACTTTCTTCTTAGGTTCCGCCAATTTCTGCTTGAGGAACTCGCGTCCCTCGCGACCGGCCCACCATGTGGCCTCTTCATCCTCATTCGCAAATGCCGGTGGCTTGACCGTCTTTTTCATGGTTCACTCCCCTTCGAGACGCCGCGCAAAGTAGTCCTTCTTCTGCCCGGCGTCTAATTTGTAGGCGGTAACGACGCGGATCCGGTCATTGCGCTCTGTGATAACGACGGCCAGCAGCCGTCCCGCATCGGTTTCACCGTAGTATACAAATCGCGGTTCGCCTGCTGCAGACTGTTCGTAGATCAGGATGGGATCATTCGATAACGTCTCCTCCACCTCGGCGCGCTTAACCCGATGGGAACGGATCTTTCGGAGATTATTCTCGTCCCAATCGAACACTGCATCTCCATTGTATATGCAATGGATGACGCTATGGACGAGGGAGGTCGGGAAACGGGCGTACCGGAAACACCGCCAGAGCAGTCGGTATCACGGCTGCCCGGCCTCGAATGCCTGTCTCGGCGTTTTTAGCCTTGCGGTCGTGTGTAAATTAAGATGGTGCCGAAGTTCTGCAGGGGATCGGGGGTGGGCTGATCGCGTACGGGCTGCGATGGCAGTGTAGACCGCCTTTGGGGCCTATCGACTCTCGGGCCTCATGAGGCGGAACTCAGCCCGCCCGGTTCCGGGAACTTGCAACCAAAACGCGGCTGGCCAAGCAGAAGCGCCCAACACCCCGGGGGATGTTCGCGCTGCCTTATCCTAACGCCTATGGGCGCGACCGCCCGTACCCTTCCACGGAAACTTCGCGTGCGGCGCCGCGGCGGGCGAAACGGTGCGTCGAATCGGCGCACACCGCCTGCCGGGAACCTCAGCCCCCCTGTTATTACGCCGCCTGCGGCGCGAGTACCGTCTGCCCATCGGCGCCCGGCGGCGGCACATCCGCCGTTTCCGACGGTTGCGGAGCCTCCGGCGCGGGCGGCTCGGCCGGCTGCGCCTTGCAGGCGGGGCAGCAGGTCCCGCAATACCACCCGTGCAGTTCCTCAGGCATGTGCAATTGACTGGGCCAGTTCCCGCAGGTGTCGCAGCAGCCCTTAATGCGCACCGAGATGTGACAGTTGGGCCTCATGGCGCCCCGTTACTGGCACGCCGGGTTCCAAAGTGCCACCCTTGCAAAATCAGCCTCTTAACGAAACCGACTTGCCGCCCCTGAGGCAAAAATTCGCCACGCCCGTGCTACTCTGCCCATTGTGAGGATCGGCATTACCTGTTACCCCACCTACGGCGGCAGTGGAATCGTGGCCACCGAGCTGGGCCTGGAGCTGGCTGCCCGCGGACATGAAATTCATTTCATCAGCTACGCCAACCCTATCCGCCTGGACCCCGGCACTCCGCGTATCCACTACCACGAAGTGGAGGTTTCCACTTATCCGCTGTTCCAGTACCCGCCCTATTGCCTGGCCCTGGCCTCGCGCATGGCGGAAGTCGCCGAGTGCTACGAACTCGATCTGCTGCACGTCCATTACGCCATCCCGCACTCCATCTCCGCCCTGCTGGCCAAGCAGATGACCACCACCCGCCGCCTGCCCTTCATCACCACCCTGCACGGCACCGATATCACCCTGGTGGGCACCGACCGCTCCTATTTCCCCATCACCAAGTTCTCCATCGAGCAGTCCGACGGCATCACCACCATCAGCAATTACCTGCAAACCCAGACCGTGGAAGTCTTTGGAATCGCCAACCCGATCCGCGTGATTCACAACTTCGTGAACTGCGACCTCTACCGCCCCCCCGCGGCGCCGCACGGCGGGGAAAAACGCCTGATCCACATTTCCAACTTCCGCCCGGTGAAGCGGGTAATGGATTGCATCCGCATTTTGCACGAAGTGCGCCGCACACTGCCCGTCCACCTGCTGATGGCCGGGGACGGCCCGGAGCGCGGGCCCGCCGAAATGCTGGCACACCAGCTCGGTGTTTCGCACCACGTCACCTTCCTTGGAAAACAGGACCACATCGAGCGCCTGATCCCCACAGCCGATATCCTGCTGTTGCCCAGCGAGACGGAAGCTTTCGGCCTGGCCGCCCTGGAAGCCATGGCTTGCGGCCTGCCTCCCGTGGCCACCCTCACCGGCGGGGTCAGCGAGCTGATCACCCACGGGGTGGATGGCTTTCTCGCGCCGGTGGGCGATATCGCCGCCCATGCCGGCTACGTCACTGCCCTGCTCACCGACGAGGCCCTCTACCGGCGCGTCTCCGAGGCCGCCCGCCACAGCGCCGAGACCCGCTATTCCACCGAATCGATCATCCCCCAATATGAGCGCTATTACGAAGAGGTATTGGGAGGCGGCGCGTGAACCTGCTGGCCGTGGGCGCCCACCCCGATGACATCGAATTCGGCTGCGCGCCGGTGCTCATTCACGAGCTTCGCAGGGGCAACCCGGTGCGTTTGCTGGTGCTTTCGCGCGGCGAAGCCGGTTCGGCCGGCACGCCGGAAATCCGCGAGCAGGAATCCCGCACCGCCGCCGGCCGCATGGGCGCGGCCATCGAATTTCTGGATTTCGGCGGGGACTGCCACCTGCAGTACCGGCCCGCCAACAGCCTGCGAATCGCCGCCGAAATCCGCCGCCACCAGCCCGCCATCGTGCTGGCCCCCCACCCGGACGAGAATCAGCACCCCGATCACGCCGTAGCCGGCCGCCTGGTGCGGGATGCCTGCCGGCTGGCGCGCTATGGCGGCCTTGACGAACTCCGCGCCTGGCCTGTCCACAAAGTAGACAATCTGTTCTTCTACAACATCACCCGCCACGTAGGCGCGGCTCCCGATATCGTCGTCGGCATCGCCGGTGTCATGGAGGAGTGGGAGGCCGTGATGCACTGCCACCAGACCCAGGTGCAGAGCCGCAGTTACGTGGAACTGCAGAAATCCGCCGCCCGCCTGCTGGGCCTGGCCACCGGCACGGAATACGCCCTCGGCCTGTTCGCCAACGACCCGGTGCGGGTGGAAAGTCTTTCAGACCTGGTGCTTTCGGCGAGGAGCTTCTAACATGCGCAACACCGCCCTGGCCCTCTGGCCGCTGCTTGTAGCGCTGGCGCTGGCGCCGGCCTGCTCCCCCACGCGCGCGCCCGGCCCGAACGCCGCCGATCCCGATCTGCTGGCCGAGATCCGCCAGATCAAGGCCATCGACAACCATGCCCATCCGGTCCGCTGGGTGGCCGCCGGGGAGAAGCCCGACCGCGGCTTCGACGCCTTGCCGGTGGAATCCATGGAGCCCGAATCGGACCCCGTTGCCCTGCGGCCCGGGTCGCCGGCCGTCGCCGAGGCCAGCCGGGCGCTGTATGGTGCGCAGACCAAGGCGCAGGTGATGGCGGCGAAGGGCGCGCAATACCCCGCCTGGGTGCTCGATCAGATGGGGGTCGAGACCATGGTGGCCAACCGCGTGGAGATGGGGCCCAGCATTGAGCCGCCGCGCTTCCGCTGGGTGCCCTATGCCGACGCCCTGATTTTCCCGCTGGATAACGCCCGCCTGGCCGCGCGCACCCCCGACCGCAAGGGCTTTTTCGCCCTGGAAGACCAGTTGCGCCAGCACTACCTGGATGCCGTGGGCCTGCGGCAAATTCCTGCCACCCTGGCCGAATATTTGGCGCGCGTGGTCACCCCCACGCTGGAGCGCCAGAAGCAGGGCGGCGCGCTGGCCGAAAAATTCGAGGCGGCCTATCTGCGCTCCCTGGCTTTCGACCCGGTGGACCAACCCACCGCCGCCCGCATCTATGCCCAATTCGCCGCCCGGCCCGCCGGTTCGGCCGCGCCCGCGGAGGCGGAGTACAAGCCGCTCCAGGATTTCCTTTTCCGCTATATCGCCGCCGAGTGCGGCCGCCTGGGGATGGCGGTGCACCTCCACACCATGGCTGGCGCGGGGGGTTATTTCGATGTCGCGGGCGCCAATCCGCTGAACCTGGAATCGGTGTTGAACGACCCCGGCCTGCGCAAGACGCGCTTCGTGATGCTCCACGGCGGCTGGCCGTTCATCCGCGAAATCGCGGCCCTGCTGGCCAAGCCCAACGCCTACCTGGATTTCTCGCAGCAATCGCTGATGCTGCCGCCCGTCACGCTGGCCGGCAACCTGCGCGAATGGCTGGAGCTGAACCCGGAGAAGGTCCTCTTCGCCACCGACGCCTACCCCTACAGCAACGAGATGGGCTGGGAAGAATCCGGCTGGGTGGCCGCCCGCAATGGACGGGAAGCGCTGGCCATTGCCCTGACCGCCATGTTGCGCGATGGCGAAATCACCCGTGCGCGAGCCAGCGAGCTGGCGCGGATGGTGCTGCGGGAAAATGCCCGCGCGCTTTACGGTTTGTGAGGGGGACGTTTCCGCGAGGCCCGCGGTAGCCCCGGCGCCCTGCGTCTGGAGGCGCCGAGGCCAGCGGCGGCCAGCAACCGGTTGCAGGAGGACCGGCCTTTTGCGGCTCTGGCCGAATTGAAGAACCTTGGCTGCGAGATAGTCTCTGGGCGCATAAGCTAAAGCACGCGCCACGACTGCACGGCTAGCACTTCCGCCCGGTGTCGCTTTGCTCCTGCCGGTAGCGGTCCTTATTGTCGCGATACATCTCCAGCGACTTGATCAAGTCCTCGACGGCCACTTTGCGCTTGTACAGGCGCTCCAGGGCAAGCCGCCGCGTCTTGATGACCGGCGTCAGCGGGGGTCTCTCCGATGCAGCGATTCTAAGAGTCGTGATTGGAATGATCATGGAATTCTCCTCAGACGTTCCGGGGCCGTTGACCGGCCGGGCTCGCCGGCTCCCAGTCTCCGATGCTCAGGCCACCTGCTGGCTGGCCTGCAGGCTGGCGGGCGCACGCCGTGCCACCTCGCTGTAGATCGAGAGCGCGGCGCGAAGCTGCTTGTTATCCTCGATCAGCGCGGCCACCTCGGCCTGCAATTGCTGGTTCAGGCTCATCAGGTCGTTGCGGCGGAACGGCGTGCGAAGCTGCATTGGTACGGTGCGATTCATTTTTTCTCTCCCTCTGGGTAGTAGCTCTGCATCTATGCCAATAAGAGAAAGAGCCTGCCGCAAAAATACAGTCGCGAAAGGTTATTTTCGTACCATTGGTTTGGTGGTACGGAGGATTCGTATCAAGGCGCGCCAATCAGCACGAAGGGCGCCCAGTAATACGGGTGGGGATGCCGCTCCCGCAGCTCCTGCATGGCCCCCTGCAGCGCGGCGGCTTTATCCCCCCGCTCCGCCAGCAGCCGGTAGAAGGAATTCATGAACCACGCCGTGCTGCGATCCTGCACATCCCAAAGGGTCAGCAGCAGCGAGCGCGCGCCGGCGTGCAGCAGGCCCCGCACCAGGCCCAGCAACTCGTCTCCGCTGGCCACCACGCTCAGCCCCGTGCTGCAACCGCTCAAGGCGGCCAGCTCCACCGGCAGGTTGAGCTGATAGAGATCGTCGAGGGTGGCGTAGCCGTCGCCGAGGCGAATCGACGAGAACATGGGCCGATCCTCGCGGAACCGCCCGTGCGTGGCGATGTGCACCAGGCGGCTGCGCGGCCCCCACTGCTCTAGCGCCTGGCGATTGGCCTCCGCGCCCAACAAAAGCCGGGCATTCGGAAGCGAACCGGCCAGTTCCCGGACCTCGTCCTCGATGAAGGGCGCCCGCGGATCGGGCACTCCCAGGATCAGCGCCGGCCCGGCCGCATTCGCCCGCCGCTTCCGGCACAGCGCGTAGATGCCGCCGCTGGGCGCATAGCTCACCGTGAACCGGTCGATCAGATAGCGTTCTCCGTCGAACAGCGCGTGCAGCGGCAACTGGTGCAGCGATTCGTGCGGCGCCAGCACCAGGTGACGCCCGCCCAGCAGGCCTTCCATGGGCGCCACCAGCTCCTGGTACAGCCGCCGCAGATGGCTCTCGGTGGCCCTGAGCAGCACGTCCGGGCACGCCGCCAGATACGCCGCGCCCAGCCGGAACTTCGAAAACTGGAACCGCAGCAATTGCGCCAATTCCTGCACCACGCGCACCGGCGCCAGCGGCACCACCTCCAACCGTTCGGCCGACACCACCGCCGCCAGGATGCCATCGCCCACGCGGAAGTATTCCACCAGCACCGTCTCCGGCCCCAGCGCTTCGCGGATCTCTTCCAACGGCAAAGCCGCGGCCTGGGCCATTCCGGCGCTCTCGGCCTCCGCTACCGGCATCTCGCGCAGCAGCGCCAGCAGATCCTTCTCCCGCGAGTGTGCCCGCTCCTCCAGGTGCCTGACCCGTTCGCTGGAGGGCGCTTCCTGCCCGGCCTGCTCCAGCTCGATGCGGTGGTAATACCAGTTCAATTCCTCTTTGAGATTGCGGGCCTGCCGGCCGAGCTCGGATTCCATCTCGCGGCGGTTGGCCGGAGGTCCGGCAATTACCAGGTCGCGCAAGCTCCGCGATTTGGCCTGCTCCAGGCAGGCGAACGCCTCCACCGGCCGCGGTCCGCCGGCCAGCGGATTCATCCACAGCCGCACCAGGCTTTCGTAGATCTCGTGCTTCCCCTTCATGAAGGCGATTTTCAATTCTTCGCCGCGCAGCAGGCTGCGCACCGATTCCGCCTCCGCCCGCGCCGCTTCGTAGCACTCCCGCGCCTGCGCGAAATTGCCTTCCTCTTCTTCCACCTGGCCCAGCAGGAAATACGCCTGGTGCCGCAAGTGCGGCGCATCCAGGTTCTTCAACAGCAGCATGGCGGCATCGCAATGGCTGCGCGCCTCGTGGGGGGCGCCGGTGCGCAAGGCCACGCGCGCCAGCAGCAGCCGGCACAGAACCTCTTTGCTGGTCATCTTCCAGGCGCGAAAGAACTCCAGCGCCTCCGCGCCCAACCGCCCGGCTTCGGCGAATCGGCCGCCCTCGAAGAGCACCAGCGCCTGGTATAAATCCAGCAGCGAAGGCCACACCGGATTGCCCTCCGCCGCCAGCCGCGCCCGCGCCTGCGAAAACAGCTCCAGCGAGCGCGCGGTCTTCCCCATGCGCCCTTGCGCAATGGCCAGGTTGGCCAGCGATTTTCCGCTCTCGTAGCCAATCCCCAGCGCCTGGAACCCCGCGAAGGCTTCCTGCGCCGTTTCGGCCGCTTCTTCGTTCATGTTCAATTCGAGATACAACTCGGATTGGTCCATGTAGCAGAGCGCCCGGTGATACCCGTCGCCGGTGCTCTCCGCCGCCTGCCGCGCCGCCCGCAGCATTTCCAGGGCGCGGCTGTAATCGGCGCGCAGGTAGTACAGATAGGCGATGTTGTAATCCGCCTGCACCACCAGCCCGCGCATGCCATGCGCTTCGCAAAATTCCCGCGCCTTGCCGTAAGTGGCCAGCGCCCGGGGAAAATCGTCCAGCACAATCAGGCACACGGCCATGTTGTGCAGCGCCACCCCCATGCCCTCGGCGTCTTTAAAAGGAAGCAGCCGCTGATAGGTGCGCTCGTAAGCTTCCAGGGCTTCGGCGAAGCGATCCTGCCGGTGCAGGATGTTAGCCACGTTCAAGTCCAGCCGCGCCAGCCGCAGCTCGTCGCCGGTCTTCTGGAAGATGCCGCGCGCCCGGCCGGCGCCTTCGAGCGCGCGCGCATATTCGCCCAGGCGGATCAGCGGCTGGATGGACGAGCTGAGCGTTCGCCCCACTTCGGTTTCTTCGCCCAACCGGTCGAAAATGGCGATCGCCTCGCCATAGAGATCCACGGCCGGCTGGTTGCGGTTCAAAAACCACAGCGCATTGGCCTTGGCGCGCAATGCCAGGGCGTGGGCGCTTTCGGCGCCGGTCTGCTGGGCCAGCGCCCGCGCCGTTTCGGCCAGCCGCAAGCTCTCCTGCGCGCTGGTGCGCAGCTCTTCGCGCGCCTGCTCTACCAGCCTCAGAACCACAGCCGGCCGCAACAGCCGGCGGTGCCGCCCGAGGACGCCCGCGATGCCGCCGTTCTCCACCGCCCCGGCCAGCCGCTGCCCCGCGGAGGCGCGTCGCGGCTTGCCAGCGCTCATGTCAACCCGGCTTCCACCAGGTATTTCCGCAGCCGGTCCAGGCAGCGCCGCCGGATGAATCCCACCGAGCCGGTGGCAATTCCGAGACTCGCCGCAATCTCCGGATAAGGCCGCGCGGTGTTCTCGAAAAACAGCATCCGGATCAGCTCGCGGCAGCGTGGGGAGGCGTGCACCAGGGCTTGCCGCAAAATCTGTTCCTTGCGCGCCTCGTGCAGCAGCCCTTCCGGTGTCAGCCCCGGCTCGGCCACCATCTGCGTGGCCGTTTCGCTCTCTTCCGATGCGGCTTCGCGAATCTGCTCCTGCCGCCAGCGGTTACATTTGTGCGACGTGACTTGAATCAGCCACCCCGGCAGCGCGCTGGGGTCCCGCAAGCTGCCTAAGTGCGAAAGCAGCTCCGCCACCACGGATTGAAAGATGTCGCTGGCATCGGCTTGCGAGAAACCCCATCGGACGGGAACCGAGTAAATCAGGTTCTTATACTTATCGATGAGCGCCGCCCAGGCTTTCTCATTCCCCGCCAGACATTCCCGGACTAATTGAGGGTCGGGCCAGGATGGTTCTGCGTTCGACTCAGTCGCCAATTATAGATGATAGCAGTACTGGGAAGTTTGGCCTGAAAGAGGCTCAACCAGCCCCCACTATGCCTCGAAGCAGATCGATGGCGGCGCCTATCTCGCGCAGCCGCGCAGGTTGATCTTCCGTCTCGCGCTCCACGTTTAACGGGCCCGCGAAGCCGATTTCCCGCAGCGTGGCTACGAATTGCGGAATCCCTACCGAACCCTGGCCCAGCGGGCGCTCCGTGCCCAGCGCGCCGCGCCCGGCGTCTCCATCGGCCGGAGGCCAGTCGCCATCCTTGCAGTGTACCGAAACCACCCGCGGCCCCAGCGCCCGCAGAGCTTCGATCGGGTCGCCGGTGCCGTAGAGAATCATGTTGGCCGGATCGAAATTGATGCGCAGGTTGGCGCGGCCCACGTCATCCATGAAACGCAGCAGCACTTCGGCGCGCTCCTGCCCGGTCTCCAACGCAAACGTCTGGCCGTGGCCGGCGGCATGGTCGCAAACCCGCCGCACCACCTCGCGCACCGCGGCGTAATCCGGATCGCCGGCATCTTCCGGGACGAAGCCGATGTGGCACGCAATCGAGCCTACGCCCAGTTGGGCTGCGAAGTCGCTCACGGCAAGCGTGCGCCGTTCGCGCGCGGCGCGGCTCTCGCGCGGGATGAAGCCAACCGTTTGCTGCACGGTGGGAATATCGGCGTAGCTTTCGCCGGCGTAAGCCGCAAACACCGTAACCAGCGTGAAGCCGGCGCGGTCCAGGTCGCCGCGCCACGCTTCCGCGGCGGCGGGCGTCAGCGGCATCTCGCCCGGCAAACCCAACTGCCCGCAGCGCACCCCCAGGGCGGCAATTTCCGCCAGCGAATCCCGTTCCGCCCAGAACATCACGCCGGGCTCCAGCGGCTTCAAATGCGGCATGCGATCTTCTCTCCATTCCGCTGCGCCGCGTCCCACAGAAGCTGCATGAGCGCCACGGCCCGTGCCGATTCGCGCGGCGGACAAACTTCCGGCGCGCGCCCGGTGCGGCAGCAATCCGCGAAGTAGGCAATCTCCGCGGCGTACGACGCGGCCACCGGGTCGCCCTCGCCGCTTTCAATCGGCCGCGTTTCGCCGGCGCTGTAGAGCGTCGCCAGCCGCCCGGCCGAGGCGTACTCCACCGACGCCCGCTCGAACGTCAGGGTGTACTCCATCCGAAACGGGAACGCCCCGGGATGTTGCCAGCCGCCTGAAATGTGCGCCACCATTTCCGGGTAATACAGTTGCGCATCCAGCAGGCTGGGGCCCGCGCCGCCCTCGGTATAGCCAACCGCGGCCACCGCCGCAGGAGTGCCGAAAAGCTGTAGGCACATATCGGCATCGTGGATCAGCAGATCGAAGGCGCCGCCGCCGCTAAGCGCCGGGTCCAGCAACCACGCTCCCCACCCAGGCACCGCCGAGCGCCTCTCGAAACGCGCGTGGCGCACCCGCCCGAACGCGCCGCCCCGCACCGTCTCGCGCAGCGCTACGTACGCCGGCCAGAAGCGCAGCACGTGGGCGGTCATCAGCACGCGCCCCTGCCGTGCGGCTTCTGCGGCCATGGCTTCCGCGCTCGGAAAATCCAGCGCCATCGGCTTTTCCACCAGCACGTGCTTGCCGGCGCGCAGCGCATCCAGCGCCACCGCGGCGTGCAGGTATGTCGGCAGGCAGATGTCCACTGCATCGATCGCCGGATCAGCCAGCGCGGCTTCCATCGTGAGGCACTGCAGATCTTCCGGCAGCTTGCGGGCATCGCGTGTGACCACCCCGGCCACGCGCACTTCCGGCGTGCGGCGCAGCGCCTCCAAATGCGTGGCGCCCATGAAGCCGAAACCGATCAGAGCGAGGTTCACCGCTCCTTATTGTAAGTGCATGCGGGTGGGGCGCGGCAGGAATTGCGCCG
>DATJRE010000470.1:0-28413 GCA_035505095.1 Bryobacteraceae bacterium
GGCGGAAGGCGTCAGCGAACTTCTAAAAGCCGGCCAGCCGTTCACCCGCCAGAATCTGGAGAATGCCTACGTTGCCCGGCGCCGCGCGAGTTGGGTGGATCAAGAGGCGCGCATCGCCGGGCGGGCGCGCGATGGATTCCACAAGGGGTTTTTCCGCGGCCTGGCCGGAATGGCGCTGGCCGGGTTTTCGGGCGGGCGATTGGGTATGGGAGGCAGGCCGCAGCCGATCCCGGCGCCGGTTCCCGATGAGGCGTCGCGCTGGCCCGAAATCCCCTACGACGGCCAATTGCTGGTGAGCCATCAGGACGCCCTGCTGATGGGCGGCAAAGTGCAAGCGCCTCCCGGATTTGCCGACCACGTGCGCTTCCTCAATCCCGCCGTGTGCGCGAAATGCGCGACCCGGCTATGCAGCCAGATGTGCTCCGGCCAGGCGATCGCCGCCGGAGACGCCAACGGCGCGCCGTCATTCGATCGCGAAAAGTGCGTGCATTGCGGCGCCTGTCTGTGGAACTGCCCGGACGGCGTGCTGGCGTTCGAGGCCGGCGCTGGCGGATTGCACTCCAACGAGAACTGAACTCATGTCCATTCCGATTGTAGTTTGCGGGACGCTGGTTCCCGATCCCTTGCAGACGCTGGAGCCGGTTGCGGGCCTCGGCCTGCCGGGCTTGCGCAATGAAGCCATGTTGCCGGTAGTGCTGGATCCGTGGGCCGCCCACGCGCTGTATGAGGCCGCCGCGCTGGCCAAGGCGAACGCGGGCAGCAAAGTGTGGCTGGTGAGCCTCGGTCCCAAGGCCAAGCTGCAACAGATGATGATGACCGTGGCGCAGAAGGCCCCGTTCGAGCTGGTGGCGCTGGATGGCCCGGCGTCCGGCTTCGGCGATTCCTTCGCCACGGCTGAGGCGCTGGCTGAGGCAATCGCCGGCATCGCTGGGTTGGATCGCGGGCGCATGCTGCTGTTTGGCGGGTGGGAATCGGCATCGCGCGGCGCCGGCTCCACGCTGCAGATCGTGGGCGAGCGACTGGGGATCACCGAGCAATTCCTCGGTGTGGACCGCCTGACGGTGCGGCCGGACGGGTCGATGGAGATCCTGGAGCGCGTGGAGGGCGGCCAGCACCAGGTGTCGATCTTGTCCGGGCCGCCGGCGGTGCTGGGTTGGGCCACCGGGTACCTGCCGGAGCCGCGCAACAATCCGCAGGTGGGCATGGCCAACATGCGCCTGGTGATGCCGGCGCTGCAAAAGGCCAGGCCGGCGTCCATCGCCAACGCGGGACTGTGCTATCAATCCGTTGCGCTGCCGCCGCAGCGGCGCGAGACGCGCATCGTGAAAAATATGCCGGCTGAAGAGATCGCGCGCGAGATCGTGGCCTGGATGGGCAACGAGTGATTGGGGAAAATAACATGGAGAAGATTCTGTTTCTGGCGCACGCGGATCTGGACCAGGCCGCGCTCGAGGCGCTGGCGGCGGCGTGTTCCCTGGTTGGCGAACTCCAGGGCGAGTGGACCGTCGGGCTGGTCGGGCCGGGCGCGGCGGAGGCCGCCGGCCGGATTGCCGGATGCGGCGCGGCGCGCTTCCTTACGGTGGAAGGCGAGGCTTTCGCGCAGCCCCGCTATGCCACCGACGCGGCGGCGGCGGAGGCTCTGGCGCGCGAGTCGGGCGCCAGTCTGATTCTGGCGGCGCATACCTCGCGATGGGCGCGCGCCCTGCCCGGAGTGGCGGCCCGCTTGCACGGCCGCATCGACACCCATGTCACCCGCATCGCCGAAGTCAACGGCGTTCCCGCGGTGGCGCGCTGGTTCTACCGGCAGCGCATGGAGGGCGTGCTGACGCGCTCCGGGCGTCCCTGGTTGGTGCTGCTGGAACCGGGCTGCGGCGCGGCGTGGGTTGGCACGGCCGGAAGTGCCTCCGTGGAGAGTGTCGCGGCCGAGCCGGCATCGCGCAGCACGGTCATCGGCCGGCGCGCTCCGCAGGCGGGCGAGCAGACCATCCGCCCTGACGCCGGGCTGTTGTTCGTGGCCGGCGCCGGCTGGACCAAAAAGCAGGCCGATGGCGCGGCGCATCCGCAAGAGGCCGGGCAGTTGATCCTGGACTTCCTGCGGGCTTCCCGGGCTTCGCTGGGCGGCAGCAAATCGCTGGTCGATCTGAGCGGCGAGGGGCAGGCGGTGCTCCCCTTCATGAGCCACCTCAATCAAATCGGCCAGACCGGTTCGGCCCCGCGGCATCCCAAGGGCCTCTCTACCTGCTGCCATGGCGAGGAGCCGCACGTGGTCGGCTGGCGATTCATCACCGAGCGCCGGGCCATCAACCTCGACCCCAACTGCGGCTGGGCACGCGGCAAAGCGGACGTCCTGTATGTGGCGGACGCGTTCCAGGTGATGGAACACCTCAACCAGCTCGTGGGCCGCTGTAGGTCTCCGGCCGAGGACGTGAGACAGCGCCAATCGACGGCGGGCTGAACCTGTTCGGCGGTGTCTGGGAGTGCACGACAACCCGAATCTGCCACCGAACCGGCTTGTGCCAGCGGAGAAACAAAATCCGGCTCCGTCGCCAAGAAGCTGTGTAACCGTGATATAAATTGCGTGTTGAGCCAAGTCTCCTCGCGGGACAGGGTTCGCCTGGCCCTGGAACACCGGCAACCGGATCGCATTCCGCTGGATTTTGGAAGTACCTCGGTGA
Source organism: Bryobacteraceae bacterium (assembly GCA_035505095.1). Lineage (GTDB taxonomy): Bacteria > Acidobacteriota > Terriglobia > Bryobacterales > Bryobacteraceae > JOPF133. The sequence goes on from DATJRE010000470.1 coordinate 2,676, forward strand.
CCGGCATGCATGTCACTTGCGTGGCGGCGTTGCGGGACTATTACGGCCTGCCGGCGCAGCCGGTGAAGGTGCACGAGCCAGGGCAGATGCTCGGCCTGGTGGATGACGACCTGCGCCGGGCCATGGGCATCGACGTCACCGGGTTGTACCCGCGCCAAACCAAGTTTGGCTTTGCCAACACCGGCTGGAAGGAGTGGAATTTCCGCGGCCTGCAGGTGCTGGTGCCGGCGGATTTTCGCACCCGCACCGGGCCCGAAGGCGAGATCCTGATCTATCCGCAGGGCGATGAGACGGCAGCGCCCAGCGGGCGGATGCCCACGGGCAGCGCCTTTTTCGATGCCATTATCCGGCAGCCGGAGATCCACGACGAGAAGCTCGATCCGGCGGACAACCTGGAGGAATTCGGCGCCATCGCCGAAGCGGACCTCGACCACATCGAACACCTGGCCCGCGCCGCTTCCGCTTCCGGCTACGCCGTGGCGGCGGGTTTCGGAGGCACCTCGTTCGGCGACGTGGCCCTGGTTCCCGGCACGTCGCTGAAGAACCCCAAGGGGATTCGCGACGTGGCGGAGTGGTACATTTCCACGCGCACGCGCCGCGCCTACATCCACCAGGTCTTCGACCGCCAGTGCGAGATCGGCATCCAAAACCTGGCGCGGATTCACGCGCGCGTCGGCAACGCGGTGGATTGCGTATATTTGTGCGGCGCCGATTTCGGCACGCAGACCTCCGCCTTCTGTTCGGTCGCGACCTTTCGGGAGCTGTGGCTTCCCTACTACCAGCGCCTCACCGGCTGGGTGCACGCCCACACTACCTGGAAATGTTTCAAACACTCCTGCGGCAGTGTGGAGCGCTTTTTCGAAAGCTTCATTGAGGCCGGATTCGACATCGTCAACCCGGTGCAGTGCTCGGCCGTGGGCATGGAGCCGGCCGCGCTGAAGCGCAAGTACGGCGGCCGGCTGGTGTTCTGGGGCGGCGGCGTGGATACCCAGAAAACGCTGCCTTTCGGCACGCCGGCGGAGGTGCGCGAGGAGGTCTTGCGCCGCTGCGAAATCTTCGCGCCAGGCGGCGGATTCGTCTTCAACGCCATCCACAACCTGCAGGCCGGCACGCCCGTGGAGAACATCGCCGCCATGCTTCGCGCGGTGCACGAATTCAACGGAGACTCCGCATGACTGACCTGGAGAAGCTGCACGCAGCCGTGTTAGAGGGAGACTGGAAAGCCGCCGCGGCGGCTACCCAGGCTGTGCTCGCTGCCGGTATGGCGCCGCTTGCCGTGGTGAACCGGTCGCTGGTGCCGGCCATGGACGAGGTGGGCCGGCGCTTCGATTGCGAGGAGTACTTTGTGCCGGAAATGTTGCTTGCGGCGCGCGCCATGAAAGCCTCGATGGAGATTCTGCGCCCGCTGCTGGCGGCGGCACACGCGGAACCCGCGGGGCGGGTGGTGATTGGAACGGTCAAGGGCGATCTGCACGATATCGGCAAGAACCTGGTAGCGGCGATGCTGGAAGGCGGCGGCTTCGAGGTGATCGACCTGGGCGCGGATGTGGCGCCGGAGCGGTTTGTGGAGGCGGCCGCGGCGCGCCATGCCAACCTGGTGGCGCTCTCGGCGCTGCTGACCGTGACCATGACCTCAATGAAGACCACCATCGACGCTTTCGGCGCGGCCGGGCTGCGCCAGAAGGTGAAAATTATGGTGGGCGGCGCGCCGGTTACCCAGCACTACGCCGACGCCATCGGCGCCGATGGATACGGCGAGAGCGCCGGAGCGGCGGTGGCCCTGGCGCGCAAACTGGTGGCCCGGTGAGGGCCGCATGAGCCGGCTTCGGGATTGGCTGGCGGGAGGTCCGTTGATTACGGACGGGGCCTGGGGCACCGAGTTGCAAAAGCGCGGTTTGCCGCCGGGCACGGCGCCGGATTTCTGGAACCTGAGCCACGCGGGACAGGTGGAAGAGGTGGCGCGCGCCTACGTGGCGGCGGGCAGCCAGGTGATTTTGACCAACACCTTTCGCGCCAACCCCGTGGCCATCGGGAGCGGCTTCGAGGCCATCAACCGCGCGGGCGTGGCGCTCTCGAAGCGGGCGGCGGCGGGACGGGCGCTGGTATTTGCCTCGCTCGGCCCGACCGGCAAACTGCTGCTGACGGGCGAAATCGGCCGTGAGGAGACGCAGGCGGCTTTCGCCGCGCAGGCCGCGGTGCTGCGCGAAGCGGGCGCGGATGCGCTGCTGATCGAAACCGTCAGTGACATTGAGGAGGCGCGCCTGGCCCTGGCCGCGGCGCAGGCCACCGGGCTGCCGGTGATCGTTTCGTTCGCCTTCGACAGCGGCAAAAACAAGGACCGCACCCTGACCGGCGCTACGCCCGAAGCGGTTGCCCAGGCTATGGCGGAAGCGGGCGCGGATGGCATAGGCGCCAACTGCGGCGTAGGCCCGGAGCAGGCCGTGCCGCTCTGCCGGCGTTTGCGCTCGGCGTGCGATCTGCCGGTCTGGATCAAGCCCAACGCCGGCCTGCCGAAGATGGACGGGGACGCCATTCGCTACGAGGTGACGGCGGAATCCTTCGCCGCGCACTACCCGGCGCTGCGGGAGGCGGGAGCCGCGTTTGTGGGCGCCTGCTGCGGGTCCACGCCGGATTTCATCCGCGCCCTGGTGAAGGCCAAATGCGCTGCAAGCTGATCGGTTGCGAGGTGCTGTTCCGCGAAATGTGCCACGCCTGCGCGCATTCGCCGCACCAGGTGGATGTGGAGTTCCTGCCCAAGGGGCTGCACGATTTGGGCGGAAAGCCGATGGCGGCGCGGATTCAGGAAATAGTCGATCGCGTGCCGCAAGGCGTCTACGATGCCGTGTTGCTGGGCTACGGGCTGTGCGGCAATGGCCTTCACGGCCTGACCGCGCGGCATACCCGGCTGGTGCTGCCGCGTGCGCACGACTGCATCGCCCTGCTGATGGGCAGCCGCGCGCGTTACATGGAGTATTTCGAGCGGAACCCGGGCACCTTTTATCGCTCGACCGGCTGGCTGGAGCGTGGCCAGGGCTTGCAGCAGTTGACCCACAACACCATGGGCTTCGACGATTCGCTCGAAACCATGATCCGCAAATACGGCGAGGACAACGGCGGTTACCTGTACCAGGAGATGACCCGCTACCGTTCGGAATACCGCAAGCTCACCTTCATCGAAACGGGCCTGGAAGCCGGCGGGCGGTTTCTGGCCGAAGCGGCTGCCGAAGCGGAAGCCAAGGGCTGGAGTTTCGAGCGCCTGCGGGGCGACCTGGCCTGGCTGCGGCGGCTGGTGGAAGGCCAGTGGCCGGAAGCCGAGTTCGTCGTGGCGGAGCCGGGCCAGCGCTTTGAGGCCAGCTACGACGACTGCGTGGTGAAGGTACGGGCATGAAACTGGCACTCGATCCGCACGCCTTCCAGAGCCTGTCCGACCGCCTGTTTGCCGCCGGCGTGGAGTTCCCCTGCGGCGGCGAGAGCGCCTGCGGGGGCTGCAAGGTGCGGGTGCTGGAAGGCCAGGTGCCCGTGACTCCGCGGATGCGCGAGGCGCTCAGCGAGCAGCAGATTCGGGACGGCTGGCGCCTGGCGTGCTGCGCTTCGGCCGCGGGCCGGGTGCTGGTGGAAGTGGAGCAGTGGTCGCCGCGGGTGCTGGCCGGCGATTCGGGGAGAGCCACCGAATCGATCGAGCCGCGCGAGGGACGCGGCGCCGTCATCGACCTGGGAACCACCACACTGGTGGTCGAGGTGGTGGACCTGGCGAGCGGGGAAGTGCTCCGCGTAGAGACGGCGCTCAACCCGCAGGCCCGCTTTGGCGCCGACGTGATGAGCCGCCTGGAATACGATCTGCGCCGGCCGGGAGAACTGGCCTGCGTGATTCGCCACAAGCTGGCATGCATGCTGGGCAGCGAGCCACTCCGCGAGGTGCTGGTGGCGGGCAACACCGCCATGCATCATCTCTTCGGCGGATTGGATGTGGAGCCGCTCACGCACGCTCCGTTCCTGTCGCCGAGGCTGGGCGGGTACCGGCTGGCCGCGGAGGAATCGGGATGGCCGCAGCCGGTGGAATTCCTGCCCTGCCTGGGCGGCTTCGTGGGCAGCGACCTGCTGTGCGGCATCGTGGCCACGCGTCTGGATGAGCAGGCGCGGCCGCAGGCACTTTTCGATATCGGCACGAACGGCGAAGTGGTGGTCGGATCGGCGCAGGGAATTGCGTGCGCTTCGACGGCGGCCGGGCCGGCCTTCGAAGGCGGGCGCGTGGGAGCCGGGATGCGCGCGGGCACGGGGGCCATTGACAGCGTGCACGTGCGCGGGGGCGCGCTTGAATGCCACGTCATCGGCGGCGGCCCGGCGCGCGGCATCTGCGGCAGCGGCCTGGTAGACGCGGCGGCCTGCGCCCTCGAACTCGGCCGGCTCCGCCCGGACGGCCGGCTGAACGGCGATCACCAACGCCTGGCTCTGACCGGTGGTGTAGCCCTCGCGCAGCGCGATATCCGCGAGTTGCAGCTTGCCAAAGGCGCCATGGCGGCCGGCCTGCGCCTGCTCGCCGCGGGCGGAGTGGAAAAACTCTATCTGGCGGGCGCTTTCGGCAACTACATCCGCCCGCCGAGTGCCGCGGCCATCGGCCTGCTTCCGCAAGACCTGCCCGTGGAACCGGTCGGCAACACTGCGCTGCGGGGCGCGCGGGCGCTGCTGCTGGCACCCTCCACGCGCCGCCAGCGGTTGGGCCGGATCTTATCCCGCTGCCGCCACGTGGAACTGGCCGCCCTGGCCGACTTTTCCAACCGTTTTGCGGACATGATGACGCTGGCGCCGTACCGCCTGAAAGACCATCCATGAATTCCAAAGAGCGCATCGCAACCACGTTGGCGCACCGCGAGCCGGATCGGGTGGCGCTCGATTTCGGCAGCACGCCGGTAAGCGGAATGCACGTCCGCTGCGTCGCCGCGCTGCGGGAGTATTACGGACTGGAGAAGCGGCCCGTCAAAGTCCACGAGCCGTACCAGATGCTGGGACTGCTGGAGGACGACCTGCTGGATGCCATGGGCGCGGATGCGGTGGGAGTGGCGCCCCGCAAGACCATGTTCGGCTTCCCCAACGAGCGGTGGAAGGAGTGGGACTTCCGCGGACTCCCGGTGCTGGTCAGCGAAGATTTCCGAACCACCGTTCAGGCCAACGGGGACATCCTGATTCATCCGGAAGGCGACTGGACGGCTCCGCCGAGCGGCCGCATGCCCCTGGGCAGCGAGTTCTTCGACGCGATTGTGCGGCAGCCGCCCCTGGACGAAGACCGCCTCGACCCGAACGATAACCTGGAGGAGTTCGGCCCCATTGCGGAAGAGGATCTCGATTACCTGGAGCGCAGCATCCGCCAGGCGGCCGCTTCGGGCCGCGCGGTGGTCGCCAACTTCGGCGGCACGGCCTTCGGCGACATCGCCCTGGTTCCGGCCCCGTTTCTCAAAAGGCCGAAGGGCATTCGCGATGTCACCGAGTGGTACGTCTCCACGCGCTCGCGGCGCGGCTACATCCACCAGGTATTCGAAAAGCAGTGCGAGTTCGCCCTGGAAAACCTGGCGCGCATTCACGCCCGCGTGGGCAGCCTGGTGGACGCGGTGTTTGTTTGCGGCACCGATTTCGGCACCCAGACTTCGGCATTCTGTTCGGTAGCCACGTTCCGGGAATTATGGTTCCCCTACTATAAGCGGGTCAACGACTGGATTCACACCCATACCTCGTGGAAGACCTTTAAGCACTCCTGCGGAAGCGTGGCGCGGTTTTTCGAAAGCTTCATCGAGGCGGGGTTTGACATCGTCAACCCGGTGCAGTGTTCGGCCGCCGGGATGGACCCCACGCTGCTGAAGCGCGACTACGGCCCGCGCCTGGTCTTTTGGGGCGGCGGCGTGGATACGCAGCGGACGCTGCCCTTCGGGACTCCGGCGGAGGTGCGGGAAGAGGCACTGCGCCGTTGCGAGATCTTCGCGCCGGGCGGCGGATTCGTCTTCAACTCGATCCACAACGTGCAAGCCGGGACGCCGGTGGCGAACATCGTCGCGATGCTCGACGCAGTACGCGAGTTCCACGGCGTCCGGGAATAAGGAGGCGCTGAGGGCCGCTTGAGCCGGCAGACCCGCGAGAAAAGCCGGCGCCATCGGTCCGCTGAGCGGGCGCGGACCGGGGTCATTTGTCGACGATTTCCACCTTGGGCCAGCCTGATTTCCAGCTAAGCGGCATGATGGCGAGAGTTGCTTTCCCTCCCATCCGGCTATCGCCCTCAAAATCGGAGGTGAACCAACTCTTTCCGTGATCCACAAGGATGCCGGCGTGACCGGGTCCAAAGAGCGGCCCTTGGCTGGAAAGCAGCAGAGTACCGCCGGCTTTCAGCATGTCGACGCCATCCTTATCGATGTACGGGCCGGTAACCTTCCGGCTTCGTCCAACGCGAATATTATAAGTGCTATTCACACCGCGGCAGCACGAGCCCCAATTGACGAAGAGATAGTAATAGCCATCGTGCTTGTAAAGGCACGACGCCTCGATCGACTGGTTGTACGCCAGCGATGAGAAGGGCGCGTCGGGGGTCAATCGCTTACCGGTTTTCGGGTCGAGCTGCACCAACTTGATTCCGCTCCAGTAGGAACCAAAGGCAAGCCACAAGGTCCCGTTGGTATCGGAGAACACGGACGGATCGATGGTGTTGAAGTCGCCGCCCTCTCGCGATTCGACGACCACGCCGTGATCGGTCCAGTGATAGGCGGGATCGGCTGGATCGAGCGTGGGGGTGGTTGCGAGCCCGATTGCGGAAGTGATTTTGCCGAAGCTGGAGACGGCGTAGTAGAGCAGATATCGATCGCCCAGGTGGATGACGTCGGGAGCCCAGTAGCTCATGTTCCGGTTCCCGGGAACCACTGTGGCAATCCATTCGGGAGCGGCCTGGAACACCGGCGGCCCGGGTTCCCACTTCACCAGATCTTTGGAATGAAACGAAGGAACGCCACGTCCGGTATAGAAGACCCAAAACTCGTCTTTGCATTTCACGATGGTGGACGGATCGCGGGTAGTGATTCCCCGGCTGGCGGTTTGCTCCAGCGGCAGCCCGGCTCGGGACGCCAGGTCATCCGCGAGGGCGATTGCCGGCAGAGATCCAGCCAGCAGAAGTGTTGCGGCGACGCAGTGCAAAAATTTCATGGATCTTGGCTCTACCGTTATTATCCTCTCTCCCACGCGCGAATCGAGAGCGTTCGACTCGTATCCGCATTTCCCATGCGGCCGTGGGCCGCGGGCGGTCCCGCCCTGCGGCGCCCCGCGGATATCCAGGATAAAGGGGTATGATTCACGCGATTCCGGAGTTAGAATGAGGACTGAAGCAGAGCAACAGGAGGTGAAGTATGGGACCTCGTTGGAGGCTCGCGCCTGTCGCGGTACTGGCGATAGCGAGCGCAACTTGTAGCTCCGGGCGTCATTCGCCGTCAGCTTTTCACTTACCTCCGGATGGAGACGCAAAACGGGGCCAGGCGGCCTTTGTCGCATTGGAGTGCAACTCTTGCCATGAAGTATCGGGCGTCGATCTGCCGCGGCCCACGGTTCAGCCGCCCGTCCCGGTGGCGCTGGGTGGGCCCGTCGAAACCAGTTTCAGCGACGCTTACCTGGTGACGTCGATCATCTATCCGTCGTATGACTTGGCGCCGTATCCCAAGGATGAGATTACCAGCGGGGGCCAATCGCGGATGCCGCATTACGCCGACCGGATGACCGTCCGGCAGTTGACGGACATCGTGGCCTTTCTGCAGTCGCGCTATTATGTTCCCCGCATGCCGGACGCGTATCGCTGACACTCTCCGGCGGCGGATTGCGCCGGCTGCGCCGCCTGTCGCAGAGCCTCTGGCTGTTTTATTTGCTTAAGGCGTCCACGAGCACGATTATCTCAACCTGGCGCGCAATCTGGAGCTCAACGGAACCAGTGGGCCGGCCGGACTAGGTTCCGATCCGGCAGCCGGGGCCGGGGTGTGGGACTACTCGCGAACCGTCGATCCGTCGATCCGTCGAGCCATCCGGGCCGGGAGACCAGGTCCCCCGGCCGCGAGATGCGCTTCCTCGCCGGAGACCTAATTCATGAGGTCGGCCGAGTGCGGGTCAATCACCTGGTTGGCGATGGCGACGAATTTTGCCAGAGGGCAATCGAGGGTAGCATTCGGAAGGCTGCAACCGGGGATGAAAACCGGGGCGCTGGGCGGCGGCGCGGCCAGGGTCAAGGCGGTGCGGTTGCGGAGCTGGTCCATGGTCTGGGCCACGTAAGAGATCCGCACGATGTACTCCCCGGTGCTCTGGGATTGACGGAGCTCGAACCTGAGGATTCCGCCCGGAGCGGCGACATCCGCCTGGTAACCCGGTAGCAGCCAGTCGAGATGGAACAGGCCGGCGAACCCTTCAATATTGGTATTGGATCCGATTAACGCGATCACCTTGCTGGACGGATTCCCGAGGGTGCCCGTCATGGCACTCCCAGTGGACGCCTGAACCAGCGAGCGCACAATGTGGGAGGCCAGATTGGAACTCTGGACCCTGGCGAGATAAGGTGTACGGAACTCCAGATCGAGGAGGCGGTCGTACACGCGGAAGACCTGGCTGATGCCGTCGGCTGTTAACTGGCCCCAGGCGACCTGGGACGCCGGCAACCCATCGGCGTACTCCATGACGAAAGGATCGATGGCGGTCGCAACCGTTTCCAGTCCTCCCAGGTTCACGGGCAGCGCCGGGATCCCGGCGGTCACGCTGATGGGAACGGCGGTAACATCGAGCTTGCCGGCGGGCGCCGCGGGCGCGGGAGTCTGGCCGGCCGGGTAATCGAACAGGACCGAGCGAATGAGGCTGAGCTCGGCGGAGTAGGCCGAGGTCAACGCCTGTGGATTGGCGCCGAGGCGCCCATTCACGGCTGCCGCCGCCATCTGCTGATTGAGCAGAGCGACGCCCGCATCGATCGGATCGAACAGCGCATCGCTGGTCAGGGGAAGAATGGAATTCACCGTTACAGTAGCTGCCGGGAGCAGGCCGGCGGCAAACGCCTGCGCGGTGCCGGTAATCAGCGGGGCGCCGTCGGCTCGAAAATAGACATTGGCGGCATCGGCCGCATCATTGCCGGTCAGCAGGCCCTCCTGGGTGAGCCAGAGACGGAAGTACCCGCCCAGGAGAGTTTCATTGGCGGCTCCGTTGTTGGTCAGGATGGAGGGCTGATTATCCGTGGGAATGGGGTAGCCAGGGACATCCGGGAAGACCGGAAACGGCTGGACCGAGAAATTGTTGAGGACGCTGTTCGGAGAATTGGGCGTGCGCACACCATGACGGCCAAAGAGAATCACCTGCTTGAGTTGCGTGTCGTCGGCGGGCTGCGCCGCAAGAAAGGCCTGGCACGCAAGAACGAGGCTTGCCAGCCGGCAGAGGGGAACGGTCATGCTGATTGAGTGCCAAATGCCGGATGCTCTTCTCATCAATCCAACGGCGGATTTTGGACCGGCGCCTTGGCGGGGATCCCGCTTTTCCGAGCTTCCCTCTTGAGCAGGATCCCCGTCACCGCCTGGCGTTGGCCGCGTCAGTTCTGTGGTTTGGGTTTGGCGGGCGCGAGCTTCAGCGACTTGCGGTAGCGCGCGAGCATTTCCTCGCGGTTCTGGCGCATGTCCACCTTGGAAGGCGCGTCGGGATACGGCTGTTTGCCCATCATCCCCTTCCACAAGATGTGGTTGAAGTCGAGAGGATCGACGCGATCCTCCTCCTCGAAGTCCATGCCCTGGGTGACGCGCGCCCAATACCTGGCGTTGTGCGCCGGCTTGGGAACTACCAGGCCGGCCTGTCTCGGAGGCAGCGGCAATTGGGTGTTGTATAGAGACGGCGAGGGAACGGCGGTGAAAGTCCAGGGCGCCGGAGTTTGGGCGGCAAGCTCCGCGGTGTTGAAGAGATCGGTCATGGGCCTGGCGAGCGCGTCATTCAGATTCAGCGGCGGAATGCCGAGAACCTCTTCGATGGTGCGCAGCAGATCCAGGGTGTTGTACTGGGTGGAAACCAGCGCCTGTTGATTGACGTAAGGGCCTGCCACAAATGCCACGCTGCGGTGGGAATCGAAGTGGTCGCCGCCATCCTGCGCATCGTCTTCCACCACAAAGATCAGGGTGTTGTTGGCGTACTTGCTGTGGGCCACCTCCTGCACCAGCAGGCCGACGGCGTAGTCGTTATCGGCTACCATCAGATCCGGCGTGTTCACCCCATCGATGGCAGTGGTGAAGTTTCCGGTGTGATCGTGCATGAAGCGGACCAGGCTCAAAGACGGCAGACCTGGCTTCGAGGTAGGGTTGCAACCCGCGCAGGTATAGTCGGAATCGAACTCGCGGGCCCACTCCGTATAGCGGTAGTAATCCGGAAGCGAGTTGTCGAAACCCCGAAAGTAGGGGTCGGTGAACGGAGTGAGGGAAGCGCTGGAGGGATAAGACACGACGGTTCCCGTGGCGGCCGGGTTGCGGAGCACGGGAATGGTGAAATCGGCCGTGGAATAGCGGGTGGTGTCAATGAAGAAACCATAGTTGCGAAGGGTGAGCCCGGCGCGCAGCGCAGCGTCCCATAAGTAACCGGTATTCAACTGATTGCCGGGACCATCGGGTGCAGCCACGTCGGCCTGCCCCGGCAGCACGTCCGGATCGCTTGAGGTGAAGGGATCGGCCGCCTGGCGCCCGGCGACGGTGGGAATCGAAACGTTCACGTTGCGGTCATGACCTTCGGAATCCAGGCTGAGGCCGCGGTAGGAGTAGGCTATGGGGTACTGTTTTTCGACGACATCGGGGGCGCGCGCGGAAGTGGTCCACAGCCAGCCGTCGTAGCTGACTTCGGCGGTGTCCATGAATCTGTCGAGAGTGACAAAGTTCAGCGCCAGGTTGTGCTGATTGGGCGTGTACATCTGGCCGAACTCAGTCAGGTAAGGATAGCCGTCGCCGATTGGCAGGTCGCCCAGAACCTGGTCGTAGGTCCGGTTTTCCTTGATGATGAAGATCACATGCTGAATCGCCTGGCGCACCTGCGCCATGATGGCGGCGTCGCTGTCGCTCTCGGTGCTGGCAAAGCGGTTGTTGGAGGCCGTCTGGGCGGTGAGAGTGGCGAGTTGCGCGGCATCGGGCCGGGGGAAGATCTGGAATCCGGCTTTGGTCAACTGTGGGTTGTATTGCTGCGAGAGACCGCAGGTTTTCGAGCCCACCGGCCCATAGCCGCCGTAACACCAGCCGGGATTCGGGCCGGTGGGCGATTTCCCGTTGACCACATACACCGTGTTGCCGTCGCCGCTAAAACTCACCGAGTTCGGATACCAGCCGGTAGGAATCAGGCCAACCACCTGGTCGCCATTGTTGGCGCCGTTCAGCGCCACTACCGCCACGCAATTCAGATTGGCGTCGGTGACGTATAGCTGCTTTTCGTCCGGCGAGAGCGTGACGCTGTTGGTGTTGGCGCCGGTATACTTCGCCAGCAGGCTTTGAAAAGAAGCCGGCATTCCAGACGGGGGGGCGATCACCGGAATGGTCTCGACGATGGCGTTGGCGGTGGTATCGATTACGTCCACCGTGTCGGATTGGTCCTCCGCGACATACAGCAGCGTCTGGGCGGCGTTCAAGGTCATTTTGTTCGGCTGGCCCTTCACCGGGATGCGGGCGATCACCTGAGGCGTTCCGCCCGGGTTGAACAGTTCCGGCGGACCGGTCAGTTTCGCCACCACGATTTCGCGGTCGCGGATGCTGGATACATAGGCCGTGGCGTTGGCGCCATTGCCCTTGACCGCTACCCAGAAGGGATACTCTCCGCCGGGCACGCCGACCTTCGCGGGATCGCTCTTGCCGGGCCGCAGGTCGAGTTCCTTACGGGACCAATTGGGATAGCCGCCGTTGAATATGGTAATCGAGTCGTTGTAGTAATTCGCCACTACCAGGGTGTTGCCATCACTGGACATAGCCAACCCCGCCGCACAGGGATAGACGCCCACCTGGCTGTTGATGGCCGTGGCGCCATTCGGTTGAATGTTCAGGCCGATACCCAGGGTATGGCCCATGGCTAGTTGCGGATTGTTCGGCTGCTCTTCCGCCCAGGTCCCCGATTGGTTCAGGCTGATGGTGTGAACGTTGTCCGTGGTGCAGCCCGCCACGTAAAAACGCGTGCCGGATGGATCGAAGACCACCCCGTTGTAAGTGACGGGAATTTGGACAACCTGTTTCTGGATGGGGACCTGGGTGGAGATGTCGTAAATAAAAACGTAGTCGTTCGAGTCCGGCAGGTCATATTGGGCCGCCGCCGACCCTGGGGGCACGACGTCGCTGTTGAAAAGCCGGTTGAACCCGCTGGTTAAGACCAGCAGGGTCTTGTGATCCGGACTCACCACGGTGCTGACGGCGAACCCGACGGTCCAGTCGGGATTGTCCGGCAGCCCCGGGTTCAGCGGTAGAAAGCGAGCCCCCTGCGGCGCCAGAGGCGTAATCGTCTGGTTCATGTTGGGCACGCTCTGCGGGTTGGACGGCGTCTGAGCCGGCAGATTCGAAGCCGTTCCCGCCAGCGCCACCATGGCAGCCATCAGCAGGAAATGTTCGCGAAGGATCCCGATCATCAGTTCTATGCTCCCCGGGGTGTAGAAAGTCGTATCCGCAGTTAAGCTACGGACGCCTTCGTTTTGAGTAGTGCGGCGCGAGAGGCAAAATTCTTAGGCATACTTTCGCGTCGTCCATCTGCGTGAGGGGCAAGGGCATTGAGGGAAGGATCGCCGGAGATCGTACCGCCCGAAGCCACATCGCGGAATTGCCGGTTGTTAGAACCGGAAAAATCCGTCCAGTAGAGGGCGGCTCCACTCGCCGCTCTCCGAACCGTTCGGCCAAGTTTCGAGAGGGGGGATAGAATTGTCGGTGAAATGCGCTTTCGAATCCTTTCTCCCGCCGGGCTGGCGCTGTTCAGCCTGGCTGCGGGAACCTTGGCGCTATCGGCCCAGGAGAACACCGTCTGGCATATCGGCAATTTTGACCACACGGCAGCCGAGTTTGCCGGCCAGGTGCGCAATCAGCCCGTGGTGGTTGACGCGGATGCGCCGGATGCCGCGAGGCGCTGGCCCGCTTCCCAAGCTGGAACCCTTAACGCCCACTCCGGCCCGCAATCGCATTCGCGGACGATCCAATTCCGGCTCAACGAAGCTCCGCGGGGATCGTTCGTGCTGGACTTCGCCATCCTGGCCGGCAATCCCCGCACGCCCCATCTGGAACTGGATCTGAACGGCACGCCGGCCACGGCCTACCTCGACCGGCGCTTGAGCTACCACGCCGAAGGGCGCGCCGACTCGCCCATTTGCGCCGAAGCACGGGTGCGCATTCCCGTCCCGGCAAGCGTGCTGCGCCAGGGCGGCAACACCCTGCGCATCACGGCGGTGGACGATGAGCCAGACGAGAACGGCGATTCGCAAATCAGTTGGGACGCCATCGCTTTGACGCGATCCGAAGGCGTCCCCGGCGAAGCGGCCGTGTCCGTGGAGCCGGCCTACTTCTTCGCCAACCGGAACGGCATCCTGCGCGAATTGGTCACGGAAACGGTCACCTCCTCGGAGACCGTCTCTTCGGGAACCTTGACGCTGTCGCTGGCCGGGGCTGCTTATCGCGCCGATTTGGCCGCGGCGCGCTTCGGCCAGCAGCGCTTCGAATTCTGGGTCCCGGAGTTTCGGGCCGGGGCCGAAGCCCGCGCCGCCGTTGCGCTTAACGGCAAAACCTACCAGCGGGTCGAGCGGCTGACGCCAAAACGCAAACTCACCGTCTACATCGTCCCGCACACCCACCTGGATATCGGCTTCACCGATTATCAGCCGAAGATCGAGGAGCTGCAAAACCGCAATCTCGACCGCCTGCTGGAAGAGATGCGCGGTGACCCCGACATGCGCTTCTCGCTCGACGGCGCCTGGTTGGCGGAGCAATACCTGCGCACCCGCTCGCCCGCGGCACAGCGCGAGTTGCTGGAGGCGGTGCGCGCCGGCCGCATTTCCATCCCCGCGCAGTACGCCAATCTGATGGCCGGAGGGGCGGGCCTGGAAACCCTGATCCGCTCGTTGTACGCCGGCCAGGCGCTTAACCGCCAGGCGGGCCGCGAGGCCGATTACGCCAACATCACCGACGTGCCGGCCTATCCGTGGGCCTATGCTTCGGTGCTGAGCGCCGCGGGGGTGAAGTACTTCGCCGCCGGCGCGAATGACGACCGCGGCCCCCAGCCGCTCTACGGGCGCTGGCAGACCCGCTCGCCCTTTTGGTGGCAAGGTCCCGACGGAGCCAAGGTGCTGATGGCCTACACGCGCCAGTACTCCAACCTGTGGTTCATCTGCGGGCTGCCGCCGGGCGAGGCCGCCTGCCGCGAGAGCCTGCCGGTTTTCTTTCAGACCTTTGAATCCCCCGGCTATCAGCCCGATGTGGTGCTGATGTTCGGCAGCCAGCTTGAAAATACCGACCTGATTCCCGGCGAGGGCAAATTCGTGCGCGGCTGGAATGCCACGTACGCCTGGCCGCGCCTGCAACTGGCCACCTTTCGCGACTATTTCGAGCTGATCCAGAAGCAGTACGGCGACAAGCTGGAAACCGTGCGCGGCGATTTCGGCCCGTATTGGGAAGACGGCATCGGGACCGATGCGCAATACGCCGCCCTATACCGGCAGACGGAAAGCCGCGCCGCGGCGGTGGAGACGCTGTCCTCGCTGGCAGCCGCGCAACGCCCCGAGTGGGCGCCGCCGCTCGACCAGCTCCGCCGTTTGTGGCAGGACCTGATCCTCTATGCCGAGCACACGTATACCTCCTCGGGCGGCTATTCGCGGCCCGAGAGCGAGCAGAGCGTGCGCCAAATCGAGACCAAGCACTTCCATGTGACCGACGCACGGGAGACGGCGCACTGGATCGCTCAGGAATCCATCAGCCGGTTGCTGGAATGCATCCGGATCGTCGCTCCGGCGGTAGTCGTCTTCAACTCGCTGGCGCATGAGCGCAGTGGGCTGGTGGAGATGGACTTATCCAACGGGCTGGCGTTGGTGGAGGCCGGCGGGCAGCCGATGGCGGTGGAGACGGTGCGCGCCGGGCCCGGATACCGGCGGGTGCGTTTCCTCGCCGAACATGTACCCGCGATGGGCTACCGCGTCTACCGCTTGGAAAACCGCCAGGCCGGGAACCCGGCCGCGGCGGCGAAGCCCGGAAACGTCATTGAAAATGCGTTCTACCGCGTGACCGTCGACCCGGCCCGCGGCGGGATTTCCAGCATCCTCGACAAACAGGCCGGGCGCGAGCTGGTGGATCGGAAAAGCCCCTACCTGCTGGACCAATACTTGTACGTGTCGGGCGGCGAGGGCACGCGGCTCATCCACATCACCGAGCACCTGCCGGCGGCGAACCTGACGGTCAGCCCATCGGGTGGCGCGACGGCGGTGAGCACCACACCGACCCCCTGGGGATCCTCGTTACGCTACCAGGTGAGCGGGCCGCACGCGCCCGAAATCGCCGTGGAGGTCCGCCTTTTCGACGGCCAGAAGAAGATTGAAATCGTCAACCGGGTGAAGAAAGAGCCGGTCAGCGACAAGGAGGCGGTCTATTTTGCGTTTCCTTTCGCCGCGCCGGACCCGCAATTTGAGTACGAGGGCCAGACCGGAACGGTGAACCCCGCCCGCGACGAACTGGCCGGCGGCTGCCGGGAATGGTACGCGGCGGGGCACTGGGCGCGGGTGAGCGGCGGCGGAGTGAGCGCGGCAGTGATTCCACTGGATGCCCCGCTGGTGACCTTCGGCGACATCAACCGCGGCTTGTGGCCGCAGAAATTCGAGCCGCGGTCGTCCGCCATTTTCTCCTACGCGTTGAACAACTATTGGCACACCAACTTCCCGCGCGTACAGAGCGGCGACTTCCGCTTTGATTACGTCCTGACCAGCGGCAGCGAGCTGAATCCGGCGGCGCTGAGCCGGCTGGGGCGCGAGGAGCTGACGCCCCTGGAATTGGGCGAGCTGACGAGAAACGACAAGGTGGGGATCCGCGGCTCGCTGCCGGACACGGCCGGGTCGTTTCTGAGCCTGGACGGCGAGGGCGTGGAAATGGAGACGCTCAAGCCCGCCGAGGATGGCGACGGCTACATCGTGAGGCTGCTCGAAACCGCGGGCCGCGCGGGTAAGGCGCGTCTCTCCGCGGGCCTGCTCCCCATCGATCGCGCCTGGCTGTGCGATGCCGCCGAGCGAAATCAGCGGGAAATCGCCGTGCAGAAAGAGGGGCTGGAGGTGGCCACGCCGCCTTACTCGATCGTGAGCTTGCGGCTGCGGCTGCGGAAGTAAGGCAAAAAGGGGACCGAACGCGGCGACGGGCGACGCGGCGGCCCGGAGGCCGATGGAGCAACCCGGCTGCAGCTCGTTTATCCACACCGATAGCCCGTGTTGGACGACGGTGCACACGTTCTAATTCATCCGGCCAGCTCCCCATAGCGGTGGCTGACGAAATTCCAGTTGACGACTTTCACGATCGCCTTCAGGTAGTCGGCGCGGCGGTTCTGATATTTCAAGTAGTAAGCGTGTTCCCACACGTCAATCCCCAACAGCGGACGCTTTCCGGACAGCAGCGGACTGTCCTGGTTGGGAGCGGTATCGAGGACCAGGTTCTTTCCCCGGTCTACCGACAGCCACGCCCATCCGCTGCCAAAGACGCTTACCGCGGCGGCCTGCAGCCTGTCTTCGAACTTTTCCTGGCCGCCGAACGAGCGGTCGAGAGCCGCTGCCAGAGGCCCCGCCGGCTTGCCGCTTTGGGACGCCGGGCATAGCGTCTGCCAAAACAGCGAGTGGTTGGCGTGGCCGCCGCCCTGGTTGCGGACGGCCGTCCGCAGCGCCACCGGCAGCGTATTCAGCCGTTCCAGCAATTCCTCCACACTCATCTTTGCCAGCGCGGGGTCGCCGCTGATCGCTTTATTCAGGTTGTCCACGTAGGCCTTGTGATGCTTGTCGTGGTGAATCTGCATCGTCTGCGCGTCGATGTAGGGCTCCAGCGCGTCGTAGGCGTAGGGCAGTGGCGGCAGGGTAAAGGGAGGCTCAGCCGCTGAAGCCGCGGCGGCCGCCGTGCTGAGGGTTGCAAGTTCGAGTAATGTTCTTCGTGTCATCATGGTTTTTCCTTTTTTGGTGTGTTGGTTGGTTTGCGTTTCTGTGCAGCCAGGTCTCGCGCACGCGCGAGCTGGTCCGGTGTCATTTCTTTGGCAAGCCGGTCTCGCAGGCTGGCGGCGCTGTCCATCTCGCCGGCCGCCAGATCCATCCAGACGTATGCCGCCACATAGTCGCGTTCCACCCCATCGCCGTTCGCGTACATCAGGGCGAGGTTTTGCCGCGCTGCGGGGTGTCCGGCTTCGGCGGCCTGGCGGCAGAGTCGAAATGCCCGTGGCGGGTCGCGCTTCACGCCGCGGCCTTGCAGATACATCATGGCCAGGTTGGTCAGCCCTTCGGGATCCTCCTGCTTCGCGGCCAGGGTGTACCAGCGAACGGCCTCCGCATCGTCTCGCAATACGCCATGGCCCGTGGCGTAAAGCGTGCCCAGGTTGTTTTGCGATTCGGCATCGCCTTGCTCGGCGGCTTTGCGATACCATACCGCCGCCTCCTGCAGATCCTGTTTGACCCCCACGCCGTTTTCCAGAAGCCAGGCCAGATTGTATTGCGCCGCGATGTATCCCTTCTGAGCGGCCATGCGGTAATAGCGTGCCGCCACGGCATAGTCGCGCGGAACGCCGACGCCATCGGCATACCGGAGTCCGCGTAAGTAATCCTCTTCGCCTCCCTGCGAGACACCGGCGGCGGCGGCCTGGGGCTTGGGCCAATCTGCCGCCGCGGACACCGCCCACAACAGTGCGGCCGATGCCACCAATAATTTCGTCCTGACGATCTTCATCTCTGTCCGCTTTCCCTGGCAGCCGCGGCGCCGGCGCCCTGCCGGCGCACCGAAGCCAGTTCGATTTCGGGCGAGTTGGGCGCGCCGCACTGCGCCGGAGGAGCCGTCTTCCCCTGTTCAGGGGCGCATCCGGTGCTACCCAGGTGGATCGCGTAACCGCGCGGCATCCCGGTGCTCGAAAAATCCAGGCGCGCGAACTTGCGCGGGGAAAGCTTCGAGGCGGTGGCACCGATTCCCGAATCGGTTCGGCCGCAGGCGAGCTTTTCGCCGGCCACCATGGTCTGAAAACGGACAGCCACCTTTTGGCCGGCAGCCCATGCGCCGCTCCCGGTAAACGGCAGAGTCGCGAACAACCACAAAACCGCTTTTGGATTCATGAGAAAACTCCTCCCTGGAATCGTCCGATGCCAATTCAGCGCACCAACCACGGCCGGAGCGCCTGCCTGAAAAGCGAGAACGACTGGTTAGAAGGAGGGTGGCGGCCGGGCGAAGCGTGGGAACTCCGCACTGGCGCCGAGGGAAAAGGCGAAAGAGCGAGCTTCCAGTGGAGCGGTCACGGGAGCCGGATCGAAACAGGCCAGTCCGGCGCCCACGGCGGTCGGCCGCAGCCGCCCGGGTTGCGGGCCACAGCCTTTCAGACAGCCAGGCGCGGCTCTCCATCCCGGACCCATTTCACTGGCTGAGGTTTTAGACCGCCGGCAGCAGTGCTGGCCGTTCTTGCAACAGCTCGCGCTGCAATCGAGACCGGCCGTTTCGAGGGGAATGCCCCACAAAAAGGGCGCCAGCAGGGCGAACGCGAGCACCCCGACCGCAATCGTGCGACTCGCGCGCAAGGCGTTCTTCGCAATCGAATCGGTCGAGGGCATTCTCATCGGATTGGATGTTACGGCAGCCTGCGCATTTCAATGGCCCCGTTCTGCTCCCAAGCGGCCAGCACGCCGCCTTCCGGCAGAGCGCAGAGCGAAGGAAACGTCCCCGATTCGGCCAGCACCTCCAGTTTGCCGCCCTCCCACACCGCCAGCTTGGGACCGTCTTCCCATGCCACATAAACGTGGCCTCCGCTAAGCGCCAGTGCGACATCCTTGCCCGTGCCCAGCCGCTGTTCCGCCTGCCCCGGTTCATCCAGGAAGACGTCGCTGTCGCGCCTCCAGGCGGTGACGATGCGCCCGCCCGACGCCGCCAGTCCCCCTCCGTCCATGGGGCAGGCGTTCAGCTTCCACGTGCCGTTGCCGAGTTTCCGAGGCGCCGAAAAGGTCGCTCCATCGGCCGAGGACGCCAGGTACATGTCCCGCGATCCATCGAGCGAATTGCGCCACATTACCAGCAGTCGCCCCGACCCATCCATCGCCAGCGAGGGATGGCAGCATTCGCAGATGCTCCCGCCGGGCGATTGGTAAACCGCGAAATTTTTCGACCATGTGACCCCGCCATCGGTCGATCGCGCGCCGTAAAGTTTCGTGCCCTTGCCGCCGCGGTGGTCCAGCCACGCCGCAAAAAGCGTGCCCTTCCCATCCGATGCCAGCGCGTGTAGGCCCTCGGTCGCCGCAGCGGGAACGTCGTTGATCGCTTTTCCGGCCGACCAGGTTTTGCCGCCATCCGTCGAGCGCCATACAAACAAGTCGCCATCCGACGGCAGCCCGTGCGCGTGCGCGCCTTCCTCGGGTTTGTTGCCGGTGACCGCGGTGATCACGATCGCGCTTCCGGCGAACGCAATCCGCGGCCCACGATGGCGAGTCAATGGCAGAATGCCCGCTTCGGCCACTTTCGCCGGCGCCGAAAAGCTCTTGCCGCCATCGTGCGATACGCTGCAGTAAATCGTCTTGCCCGCTCCGAACGCCAGCGCGACCGTGTTTCCGTTGGCCGCCATTTGCGGTTCCCGCGCCGGCGCATCGGCAGCCACCGGTCCCACCCGGATAGTCAGAAGCGCAATCAAAATTGGAATCATATTTCCCCTCTAATGCTGCGTGGCTTTGGTCGCCGTCCCGATTTCGACGGTATGCGCAGTCAGTTTCTCGCCGCTCTTCTCGGCGTGAATCACCACGCGGTCTCCGACTTTCAGATCGGTCCTCTGAATGGCCTGGCTGCCGCGCGAGTAAGTGGTCTTGGCGTCCAACAGGACCTCCACCGTTTTTTGATCGGTAGTGGTCACCGTGACCGACGCGCTGGAAATTTTAGCGATGGTTCCGATGACGTGTTCGAGTCCGCCGTGGGCCAGAACCAGAACGGCGCAAAGCGCGAAGCTGAGCGCGAGTTTAGTGAACGTGCGATTTTGTTTCATTGGGAGCAACTCCATTCAAATAATCGTTTTCTTGCTTTTCCTCTTCCAGTTCCCCGGGGGATTTCGGGTTCATCCGTTGCATGTCCAGTTCCTCCTGCGCGGTCATGTGAGGCAGATGGCGAATAAAATGAACCAGCTTCCACGAATCTTCCTCGTGGCCATTGGCGCCCCAGGCGGGCATTCCCGACATCCGGACGCCATTCTGGATGATGAAGAACAGTTCGCCGTCGCTCTTGTGCTGCGTTTCGGCGGCGCGCATGTCGGGCGCGGGCGGATCGAAGTGCTTGCCCATTTCCGTATCTCCGCTGCCATTGTTGGCGTGGCACGCGGCGCAATGATCGGCCCAGTGGGCGCGGGCGTCGGCAAGGGCGGCGGCCGACTCCGCGATGGGGTTGGCGGCCCGCCTGGCGGCAGCGGGCATGGCGAGACCGCGCGCGGCTCCGGCGATCCAGCGCTCCATCGCGGTCGGCGCGCCGAACGTGCTGAAACCGCGCGCCTGGCGCAGTTCTGCGTATGCGGCCATGGCCAATACGGCCACCGTGCTCAACACTCCCGCGGCGAACCACGCCCATCTGCCCATCTCTAAAACCGCACCCGCAACGCCAGTTGGAACGAGCGCGAATCGTCCACCGCCGTGATCTGGCCGAACGTCGCGGAGGGATTGGTGGGGTAAGCGCCCGTGCCGAACACTCCGTTGACCGTCACGCCGTTGACGTGGTTGGTGAGGTTGAAGCCCTCCGCCATGGTTTCCACCCGAAACCGTTCCGAAAGGCCGAAGCTGCGGCTCAGGCGGGCGCTCAGGTTGAGGAAATCGGGACCGATTCCGGCATTGCGGTTGATGAAAACGCCGTTAATGGTTGGACGCGCCGAGGTGCCCTGAACGGTGTTCGCGCCAGTGGTGATGTTAAAGGGCAGCGCGGAATAGTATTGCAGCATGGTGGTCAGTTGGAATCCGTGGCTGAGCCGCTCCCACGCCGTGGATGCGGGAGTCATCCGCGAATGCACCGTGCCTTCGAAGACCAGGCGGTCGCGCTGATCGTCATCCGACCGGCTGTAGTCCTGCCAGATATCGAAATTGTTGATCGGGGCGCTGAAGAAAAACTCGCTGACGTCGTCGAGCGCCTTGGAGTACGCATAGGAGATGCGGAAATTGCTCCACGAGGAGGGCCGTTCGACGAAAGAAACGTGCAAACCGTCGTAGTGAGAATCGGCCAGCGGGGAATACTGGCTGTCGTTGCCGTAGTTCGGGTTGGGGCGGCATCCGTTATTGGTTCCGGCCGCGGTACAGGTGGGCACGTTCTGATTCACCGAAATGATCAGGTGGATGCCGCGCAGGTGCTGATAGCCCACGCTCAGAGTGGTGTGGCTGCCGAGTTGCTGCTCGATTTCGAAGCTGCCTTGTTCCGAGTAGGCATTCTTCATGTTCGGGTCCATGGTGCTGAAGTTGAACAGCACCCCCGCCGGCAGAGTCAGGCTGCTCAGGATGTTGGGAAACACCGGCGCACCGGCTTGTCCGGGTGACAGGCTGATGCTCACCTGGCTCAGGTCAGCCACGTTGGTGGTGTTGTTCGCGGAAAGCAGGGCGTTGGCCAGAGGCCGCAGCGGGATGCGGTCGTAGAAGAGACCGTAGCTGCCGCGAATCACGGTCTTGCGCGAGGCGAACGGCGTCCAGGCGAAACCGCCGCGCGGCGAGACGTTGCCGGTTTGGGTGGCGATGGTGCGGAGATATTCCAGGTCGTAGCGCACCCCCAGGTTCAGGGTGAATCGCGGGCTGACGCGCCACTCATCCTGCGCATAAAAGCCGATGTTCGGATTGCTCTGGGTCACCACGCTGTTGGCGAAAGTCTGTGTGAAGCCCGAGTTGTTGAAGGTTCCCGCGAGAAAATTCGCCATTGAGGAGAAGGAGTAGCTGCCGCGATAGGTGCGCGGAAAGGTGATGGTGTCGGCGTTGTAGAGGAAGTCCGCTCCCACCCGTATGGCGTGCGCTCCCACCTGGTAGGAGACGTTATCCACGGCTTCCGCCATCCTGTTCAGACGGGCGGTCGGCGACCCCGAGAGAGTGCCGAAGGACGCCACTCCCGAGATGCTCACGGCCGGGCCGATCAGGTCCGAAGGCGGGGCTTTCAGATCGCTGTCCGTGAACTGCGCGCGGCTTTCGTTCACCAGGTGCGGCGAGAGCGTGGCGATATTGCTGAGGGCGATGGTTTGATCGGTGTCGTCCAGGTTGGCCGAAGCGCTGGGCGCGCTCAGGCCGCCCGCGCCGCGCGAATTGATGCTGGTTACGTGGTATGCGCTGTAGCGCGCGCTGAACAGGTCGCGATCGCTGAACTGATGATCCACCTTGGCGAATACATTGCTGTTGTGAACCGGGTTGGGATAAATGCCGGTGTAGATCTGTGGACCCGGATAACCCACGGCCACCAGTCTCGCGTTGATCGTCGCCACGCTTGCCGGCGAGATCGTGGTGAGCCCCGACTGGTTCAATTCCCGCTGCTCGAAATTGGCGAAGTAAAAGGTCCGGTCCTTTACGATCGGCCCGCCCAGGCTGGCTCCATATTGGGCCTCGGTGAGGGGGAGCGCGAGTTGCGCCAGCGCGTTGGCGGCATCCAGCCGCTGGTTGCGAAAATACAGGTACAAGTCCCCGTGCAGCGTATTGGTGCCGCTCTTGCTGACCACGTTGACGTAACCCCCCAGTGCCCGGCCGAACTCGGCCTGCCCGCCGGAGGTCACCACCTGGAATTCGTTGACCACGTCGAGGCCGTAAAAGACGCCCGTCACGCCGGCTGCATCGTCGTTATTCGAGAGGCCGTCTATGATGAAGCTGTTGGAGAAGTTCCGCTGGCTGCCGATCGAAATGCCTTGCCCCGGCACCGCCGAGGTCTCGGCGAAAAGTTGATTGGCCGCCGTGTTGGTGGGAGAGACACCGGGAATCAGCAGCGCCAGGTCCAGGAAATTGCGTCCGTTGAGCGGAAGGTTGTTGACCTCGGCCTGTGAGATCGTGCCGGCAATTTGCGTGCGCGCCGTTTCCAGCAAATCCGCCTGGCTACTGACGGTAACCTGGCTTTGCGACGACGCCACCGTCAGCGCAATGGGGAGTTCAAAGGCTGACCCCAGCCCCACATTCACCGAGCGGGTTGCCACCGCAAAACCCGGGTGCTCCACCTTGATCTGGTATTGCCCGACGCTCAGGTAGGCGAAGCGAAACCGCCCCTCCTTGTCCGTAAGCAGAGTGCTGCCAAGGTTGGTATCCACCTGGCGCGCGGTTACTTTGGCCCCCTCAATTACCGCTCCGCTGGCATCTTCCACGCGCCCGCTGATACTGCCGTATTGAATGGATTCCTGCGCCGCGCCGGTTAAGGCGCCCAGCGACAGGAATGTAAACGTCGTCCACAATCGCAAACTCACTCTGTTTTCTCCCCTTCTACAGACCGCTCACCTGCCACGGATCGAGCCAGGTTTCCGGCCGCTTGATTCGGTTCGCCCACTCGCTGGCGCACGCGGCTCCGCATCGAAACAGAGCCGCCACCGTAAGCGAGCGACCTCGCGGCCGCAAACCTAGCGGGAGAAGGGAGGAGGTCTTTCAAATAGCGCGAAGGCCACGCCCGGACGGCTGTGCGCGCCACGAGGTTGGCCGCCCAAGCGGGATTCGGGCAGGCTCCCGACGCCGGGAAATCGGTGCGACATCAGGCCGCGGGCCTGCGGAGCAGTCAGCCCCGGAGACTGCCCGCAACCGCTGGCGCATCTCGTTCCGGCAGTCCACCCGCTTTCGTGAGGGCCCGGATGCCCGGATTTCCGGCACGAGGATTTGCCGTGGCAGCAACTCATTTCGCACGAGGAGCCGCCTGCCTGGAACAGGAGAGCCAGCCCGTCGAGCGGAGTGAGCAGCGCCAGGGCGAGACACAAACCGAACAGGCGGCACACCACGGACTTCACCGGGTTGTTGCGAATGCGGGCCAAATTCCTTCCATTGCCAGAGGCGCCAAACCCCCGGCCTCAATCTCAACTACAAAGGGGTCGATTAAGAGAGGGGAAAGGAAGGCGGCGGCCGCTGCTGCAGAGCGTGGTGGCTGAGCCGCCCCGGAAGAGCCGTTCTGCCGCCGCGCGCCATGCCGAGAGACCGTGCCGCCGGCGCCAGGGAGCGAGTGCAGGGGGCCAGGAAGACGGTCGCGCCGGCCGTGCCCAAAGTCAGCCGGCCGCAATTGCTACCGCAGGATGGGCCTGAAAAGGCGGGGTCCACCGACCGCTTCGCATGTGCTTTGCAACTGCACTTCAGGTGGCCCCGGCAGCAGGACGGGACGGAAGCATTGGGGCTAAAAGCTCCCTCCGCCAAGGGCGCCAGGGAAGCAGCCGATACCAGCACAGCCAGGCACGCAGCCATCAAGCCGCGCGCGAGACAGAGAGTGTCGCTTCTTCCCAGCATCCTTTGGAGAAGAAGTATACCACGCGGACCTTGCGGGCGCGGTGCTCATCCGCAGTCTGCAACGGCGCCTCCGGCCCCTTCCAGGCGCCCAAGGCGATCAAGCGGTCGCTGGCCGCGCGGTGCGCGAGACCAAGCTTACTCGGCCCCGGCGCTTAGGCTCCGCTCCCTCCCGCCGCCGATCCCGCGCCTTCCGCTTCCGGGTGCGCCTGCAGATAGCGCTCGCGCGCGCGCCGGATAATCTCCCGCGCCTCCCGCGGGCCGTGCCAGCCGCGCATCTCGGTGCGCTTGCCTTCGAGCTCCTTGTAGATCGCGAAGAAGTGCTCGATCTCGCGCAGGTTGTGCGGGAACACCTGGTCGATGGTGTGGATCTGGTCGAAGCGCGGATTGCGCTCGGGCACCGCCAGAATCTTCTGGTCCGGCTGGTCCTGGTCCACCATTTCGAGCAGTCCCAGCGGGCGGACCACGATCATCACTCCGGGATAGCTGGCCTCGTCCACCAGTGCGAGCACGTCCAGCGGGTCGCCATCCTCCGCCAGGGTGCCGGGGATGAAGCCGTAATCGCCGGGATAGTGCATGGGCGAATACAGCGCGCGGTCCAGACGGAAAACGCCCAGCGCGCCATCGTACTCATACTTGTTGCTGGAATTTTTGGGAATCTCGACGATCATGCGGACAATTTCGGGGCAGTCCGGGCCCGGCTCCAGATCGTATAATCGCTTGGTCACCCTGTTATGGTAGCAACGCGTGCAAGGCCAGCACGATGGCCAGGCCCACGGCGGAGGAGACGATCTTCATGGTGGTCCAGGAGCGCAGCGTCTCGGGAACGCTCATGCCGAAATACTGGTTGACCATCCAGAAGCCCGAATCGTTGACGTGCGAAAAGGCGGTGCCGCCGCAGCACAGCGCCAGCACCAGCCAATCGGGACTGTAGCCGGGAATGCCCTTCACGATGGGCGCGGCGATGCCCGCGGCGGTGATGATGGCGACGGTGGCCGATCCCTGCGCCATGCGCATGGCGGCGGCGATCACGTACACCACCAGCAGCGGCGAGATGGAAGACGTGATCAGCAGCTTGCCGAGGTAGGCGCCCACGCCGGAATCGACGATTACCTGTTTGAAGGC
>DATJRE010000471.1:0-3846 GCA_035505095.1 Bryobacteraceae bacterium
TGACCCGGGATCGGGCGGCGAGATCCAGCTTACCGACGCGCTGAAGCACCTGCTGCGCAGCCGGCCGATCTATGCGGTGCGTTTCGACGGCACCCGCTACGATGCCGGCGACAAGCTCGGTTTCCTCAAAGCCACCGTGGAGTACGCCCTGCGCCGCCACGACCTGGGCGGTCCCTTCCGCGAGTATCTGAAGGGGCTGATGCTATAGCGAGCGCCGGCGCCGGTTCACTGAACGGACAGAATCGCGGGTGCGCCCGTCACGCCCGCAACCGTCAGGCACAGATTTTCCGCCCCTGCCTTCAAATCGGCCGGCAGCCGCACGTTGATCTGGAAGAAGCCGGATTCGAGCGTTGGGGCGGAGCCGGAGTAGAGCACCGTGCCGGCCTCGCCGCCGATGGTGGCCGAGACCGGCTGCGCCAGAAAGGATAGCGGGGCCGCCGGCCAGGATGCTCCGGTCACCCCCGCCGGACTCATGACTCCCCCGCCCGTTCCGTACACCGCCACATAATCTCCGGGGCGCGCCGGATTCGAGGGCGAGTTGCGCGTGCCATCCGAATTTTCGATGTAGAAAACGCCCGGTTGCGCCGGACCCATGGGCACGCTGGCGCTGCCGGCCACCACGCCGTTGTATAGGATGCGCACCTGGGTGGCCGACTGGCTGCCGATCTCCCACGGCACTTGGACGTTGAGCAGCCCCGCCTGGGCGTAAAGGATCGGCGCGGAGAAATTGTCGAAGTAGACCTGGACTCCGCCCAGCTCATCCACCGGGGAGGAACTCAGGGCCTCCCCAGGCCCGATCCGATAGCCTTCAATCGACACCAATTCCCCCGGCACAGCCGTGTTGGCCGCATAGCTGGCCGCGTTCTCAACGGTGATCGCCGGGAAGAAATTCGCCGCCAGGAAAGTGGCCCCCGTGATTCCCAGGAAATCGACGGCGGCGACGGGACCGGCGATCACTACCGAGCCATCGCGCTCCACGGCAAGCGACGCTCCGTCCCCCGGCGCGCCCACATAAGTAGCGCCGGCAACGTTCCCCTCCGGCGTGATCTTGGCCACCACGAGCTGGTCCGCCTGACCATCCAGGGGCGATGGCTGAAATGCGCTGGCGCTGGTTTCGACCGAACCGGAACCGGCCACGTAGGCGTTCCCGGCGGCATCCACGGCTAGGCCGCTCAAGGTGAACGGCAGGTAGATCGAACTCACAATGGAGGCGCCGTCCGTGCTGACGTGTACCAGGTAATCGCCTCTGCCTGCGGGCGCCCCGAAGCCGGCGCTGGTGACAGGAAACGCAGGCGACCAGCAGTCGAAATAGATATCGCCGTTTGGACCCACCACCAGGGAACCTTCCGCGGGTCCCAAGAGTGTGGCATAGAGCAAACTGCTGCCATCGGAACTCAGCTTGGCGAGGTAGAGATTCTGATCCGCTGCGGCGGTGCTGAATTGGCCCGCAGTGGCAGGAAAATCGGACGCGGTGGTGGTTCCTCCGGCAAGCACGTTCCCGCCGGTATCCACCGCGATGCCCTCTCCGTATGACTCACCCGTTGTGCCGGAGAGGTAAGTCCCCCACAACAGCGCGGAGCCGGCCCCGTTGAACTTACCGATGACCGTGGCCGCGACAGGGTTGCCAGGCGCCATCTGATATGCGCCGGGAGTGGCCGGAAAGTTGCCGAAGGTGGGGTCCCACTGTCCCGTGAAGAAAACCTCTCCGGCGCCATCCACCGCGATGGTCGGGTAAAACACTCCCGGGATCACCGTCGCATAGTTCAATTGCGTGCCTGAGGCATTCAGCTTGGCGAGGAAGGCGAAATTGCCGGAGGTGGCCTGGGGGTTGGAAACCGCGAAGGCCGCGCCAGGGGTAATCGGAAAGACCGGAGACTCGGCCGTCTGGCCTCCGTCCACCGTTCCCGCGACGTAGACGTTGCCCTGGGAATCCACTGCCAGCGCCGTGGCGTCCACGTTGGCGGTGCCTCCCAGATAGGTGGCCAGCAGCACGGCGCCGGAAGGATCCAGCTTGATCACGAACAGATTGCGGCAGGGGATAGGTTGGGGCACGAATTCACCGCCGTAGCAGGTTCCACCCGCGTTCTGCGGTTGGTACGCTCCGGGCGTCGCGGTGAGCGGGCTTCCCACCACGCTCCCCGCCAGATAGGTGTTGCCGCTGGAATCGACCACCACCGCGGCCGGGCCGAAATTGTCGGCCGTAGGCAAAGTAAAAGCGAACCGCGGCGCGTTGGGCGTGGCCGCCGCCAGCGTGCATTCCGCAAAAATGATCCAAGCGAAGGACCGAAGACGCACGAGCTTCTCCTGCGAACGCGGTTCCGCTAGAGAGTATACACTGGGGGCCATTTTCACTGCGGTCGTTTCCGCTGCCGGGACCGGCGTATTGCCCTGGCTGGCCGAAAGCCGGAGGGTCGCTTGGCCCCGGTTCCCCACAGCCTGAGCGCGGCCTCTCAGAACCAGCGTCAGGTCGTTGTGCGTCTGGCCCCGTACCAGCACCACGGTCTCGTTGTGTCTCCCTCGGATCGGCTACACTCGGATTGGGAGGTTCCATGCACGATCGGATCGTCGATGAGAAGTCCCATGGAGACGTGCGCCCGCGAACCGCGGTGTTGACGCGCGGTTTCGACCCGCATCTGTCGTTCGGCTCGGCACGGCCGGCGGTATTTCGCAGCTCCACTTATGCCTTCGAAAGCCCCGAAGCGGCCGAGCACGCCTTCGCCATCACCACGGGAAAAATCCAGCCGGCCCCCGGCGAGCGGGCCGACCTGATCTATTCGCGCTTCTCCCACCCCAACGCGGAGATCCTCGAAGACCAGATTGTGCCGCTCGAAGCCGGCGGCGCTGAAGCAGCGGTGTTTAACTCCGGGATGGCGGCCATCATGACTGCCTTTTTCGCCTTCGCGCGGCCGGCCTCTTCGATCGTCTATACCACCCCGCTCTACGGCGGCACCACCGGTCTGATCCACACTTTCCTGGAGCCGTTCGGCGTGCGCGGCGTGGCAGTGCCCTCGGGCGACGCGGCGGCGCTCGATGCGGCCATCGGCGCGGCCGGCGACTGCGCCATTGTCTACCTGGAGACGCCCGCCAATCCGACCCTCATCATGACCGATATCGAGCGCGCCGCCGCAGCCGCCGAGAGGCATCCCCTGCGGCCGGTGGTGATGGTGGATAACACCTTCCTGGGCCCCACCTTTCAGCATCCGCTGTTGTTGGGCGCGGACCTGGTGCTGTACTCGGCCACTAAGTACCTTTCCGGTTTCAGCGACATGGTAGCGGGCGTGGCCATCGGCAAATCCGAGACCATCCGCAAGATCCGCAGCCGCCGCGGCATGTTCGGCAACATTCTGCAGCCCGACGAGTGCTGGCTGCTGGATAGCCGCTTGTGCACCGTGGCGCTGCGCATGAACCGCCAGAGCAAGAACGCGCAGCGGCTGGCGGAAGCTCTCGCCGGGCACCGGCACTTGAGCCAGGTGATCTACCCGACGCTCTTCACCGACCCCGAGCAGCGCCGCATCTTCGAAAAGCAATGCGCCTACCCCGGGGGCATTTTTTCCATCGAATTTCGCGAAGGCAAGCCCGCGGCATTCGAGTTTCTGCGCCGCCTGCGGATTGCGCGCAACGCCGTGTCGCTGGGCGGCGTGGAGTCGCTGGTCTGCCATCCGAAGAGCACCACTCACTCCAGCATGTCAGCCACGGAGCTGGCGGAATCCGGGGTGACCGATGGCTTGGTGCGGGTGTCGGTCGGCATTGAGGACTGGCGCGACCTGCTGGCCGATTTCGAACAGGCCCTGGCGGCGGTGGGATAGTTGTCGCAGGCTCTGACGGAGGATCGTTACTCGCGGACGG
>DATJRE010000472.1:0-6604 GCA_035505095.1 Bryobacteraceae bacterium
CAAGCGGCCGATAATCAGCTCACGCCCCAGGAAAAGGCCGCCGGATGGCGACTGCTCTTCGACGGCAAGACCTTCGCCAACTGGGTGGACCCGACCAAGAAATCCCCGCCCGGCGACTCTTTCGTGATCGAGGATGGCTGCCTGAAGGCCACCGACCACCCCAAAATCGTGGAGGACCTCTTCACCACCGACACGTTCCGCGACTTCGAACTGGAATTCGACTGGAAAATTTCGCCACGCGGCAACAGCGGGGTGAAATACCGAATTCAGGATCACCAATTCCTGCTGGACGAACCGCGCCGCGGACGGTTCGAGGATCGCGCCAACGCTTCCATGCGCAACCGGCGCCAAGACCGGCCCGCCCGAGGCCAGGACTACGTAATCGGCTTCGAGTACCAGATTGTGGACAATGCCACCAACCCGGATGCCACCTCAGCCGGCCCCATTCATGAGGCGGGCGCGCTTTACGATGCCTTTGCGCCCCTGCGCGACGTCACCCGGCCGGTGGGCGAGTTTAACCATTCCCGCCTGGTGGTGAAGGGCGATCACGTGGAGCATTGGCTGAATGGAGTGAAAGTAGTGGATGCCAGCCTCAAAGCCCCGGAAATCGAGCGCGCGGCGGCCAAGCGCTGGGGGGTGGGCAACCCCATTTACAACCTGTTGGTGAAACAGCCGCGCCTGGATTGCCCCATTTCTCTGCAGAACCACGACAACGCAGCTTGGTTCAAAAACATCAAGATCCGGCGGCTGGAGTAGGGGCTACGACCCGCTCCGGCCGCACGATGTCATGCGGTGGCCCGTGGAAATCCGAAGGGACGCGGCAAATGGCAAAACCCAGCGGTCGCAGTAGGTGCGATACATTGGCGGTCGCGCCAACCTAAGGTCCGTGGAATTGAAAGCGACCCGGCCAAATGCCCGGAATAGGAAACCGCTGGCGAAACCACCGCGCGTGAGGGCCCTCCGCCGGCGGCCGGAGTACGGACTGCGGTGTGTTGCAGGCGATACAAGCCGCAGGCGGACACCTCTACCTGCTCCGGAGGCCGGGGGGCAAAGGGGGGTGCCGGTACCCACCGGCCGGGTAGGGGGGCAGCCGGGCGGCTGCCCCGAGAGGTATGGCTACTTCTTTCTTCTGTAGGGCGTGGCCGGGCCGCAGGGTTCGGTCTTAAGTCCTTCGATAGCGCTCTTTTCCGTGTCCATGGTCAGCAGGAACGGGTCCTTGCTGAACGCCGAGGGAACGCCTTCCCACTGAATCTCGGTGCCGGGCACCGGCTTGGCGGTAAGGGGCACCGGTTTGCGGTCGGCGTCCACCAGTTTCAAACTGATCTCCGGTTCGGCCTTGCCCTGGTTGTCCGGAAGCGGCACGGAAACCAGGATTTCCTTGGACCGGCAGGCCGGCTTGCCTTCCACCACCACGCCCCGCAGCTTGGGAACCTTGGTGTCCTTGAGCTGCGATTCGAAGTACTGCTCGCCATTGGTGTCGGCCAACTGGCCCTTGATGCCCATCCACATGGCGAGCATTGGGTTGCTCTGCGCGAATTCGTTCTGTTTGCGGACGGCCACCGCCGCGGCGCTCTCAATGGTGAAGCCAGCGGGAGGCAGCGCCGAGGCCTTGGCTTCCTCCTTCAGCTTGTCGAGGCCCTCGTCGCTCCCGTGGAATCCGGTGTAGATCTTGTTGGCGAAATCGGTGACCTGCTTGGGATCGGTGGTTTTTCCCAGGGACGGGTCAGTGACGGCGGCGCGGACGAACTCGTAGATCGCCTTGGGAGCGATATCGGCCGCTTTGGTCGGGTCAGTGCGGGCGATGCAGTTTTCAGCCGCGCCCAGGTTGTAGGCAATGTAGGCGTTGTCCGGATAATCCTGCAGGGCCTTGGTGAACAAGGTCTGCGCGGTGGCGCAATCCTTGTTAGCCAGCGCCTTGGTGGCGGGAGCGACCTCGATGTACATCAAGGCAGCCTTGGGTCCGGCCTCCAGATCGGTGCGGGCTTTGGCCCAGGCGGCATCGTTCATGCCGGCCGGCTTATTGGCGGCGGTGAAATAGGAGGGGGCGTAATCCAGCAGTGCCTTGGCGGCCTTCTGCGCGGTGGCGATCTCGTCGGGAGTGGGGTCCCTGATACCGGTGATGGCGATGGAAGCCTGATAGTAGGTCCCGAGGATCAGCTTGGGGTCTTTCGGAAATACGGTGGCGAGGTCCTTCTGCATCAGTTGCCCGGCGGCGTCCAGAACCTTGGCGGGTTGCTTCGCACCGGCGTACGCCTGAATGTAGTAGTAAAGGCGGTCGTCCTTGTAGTCCGAATCCGGGTACTTGGTCTTCCAGGTGTCCAGATCGGTGATCGCCTTGGTGAAATTCTGAGACTGAATATCCTTAATGACGCTGTTAAATAGATCGTATTCCTGGGTATCTTTGAGCTTCTTTTCGTGTTGGCCCGCTGCCGGTGCCTGCCCTTGGGCCTGCGCCTGGGCGTGTTGAGCGGTGCCCAACCACATGGCGGTGCTCCAGATGGCCACCGCCGCAATTCCTTTCCAGCTCATGAAAACTCTGTGCACGTGCGCCTCCTGCCTGCCTTTGCCTTGAGAATAATTGTTTGCTGATCCGATTCGCAACCGGGCGACGGTCGGCCCGCCACGCCTCCGTGGGACACTTGCGGAGTATAGCCGAACCCCCCGCGAGGTGCAACCCATTCGACACCGATTCCGTTCACTTGGTTCCGAATCCCAAATCATAGCAGATCAAAGGTATGCTGGAAGTCGCCGTTTTCATGCACATCCTGGATTTGTCGGTCATTATCGTCTATTTGGCGGCCATCACGTGGTTCGGATGGCGCTTCCGCCGCGGGCAAAAGACCTTGCGCGACTATTTTTTGGGTGGCCGCACGGCGCCCTGGTGGGCCATCGCGCTGTCGATTGTATCGGCCGAGACCAGCACCCTCACGATTGTGGGCACTCCCGCACTCGCGTTCACCGGCAACCTGGGATTCCTGCAAATTGTACTGGGCTATCTGGTGGCGCGCGTCGCCATCTCGGTACTGTTCCTGCCGCAGTACTTTCGCGGCGAAATGTATACGGCGTACGAGCTGATGCGCCGAAGATTCGGCCCGCGCATCGGCAAACTCACCGCCTCCATTTTCCTGGTCACCCGTGCGCTGGCCGAAGGGGTGCGGGTATTCGCCGTCTCACTCGTGATCGGGATCATACTGGGCACCGGCGAGGTCGCCTCCATTGTGCTCATCGTCATCCTCACGTTGTTCTACACCTTCGAGGGCGGAATGACGGCGGTGATCTGGACCGACGTCGTGCAGATGAGCCTTTACGTCCTGGGAGCGCTGTTGAGCTTCTGGGTGATCCTGGGCCATATCCACGGCGGATGGGCGCATGTGGCTGCGCTGGCCGGCGCCGCAGGCAAGTTCCGGGTTTTCGATTTCCGCTTCTCTCTCTCGATGGCGTTCTTCTCCCGCAGCTATACTTTCTGGGCCGGCCTGGCAGGCGGCTGTTTCCTGACGATGGCGAGCCATGGCACCGACCAACTGATGGTGCAGCGTCTGCTGAGCGCGCGCGGCGAGCGGCAAAGCCGCACGGCCCTGTTCGGGAGTTGGGTGGTGATCGCCACGCAGTTCACCCTGTTCCTGCTGATCGGCGTCTTGCTGTGGGTCTACTACCAGGACCGGCATCTCGCGCCCCCCGCTAAAACCGACCAGATCTATCCGGCCTTCATCTGGGCCAACCTGCCCACGGGGCTGGCGGGCCTGGTGATGGCTGCGATCCTGGCGGCGGCCATGGCCAACCTGAGCGCAGCGCTGAATGCGCTGGCCTCGACCACCGTGGTGGATATCTGGCGCGGCGGCTCGCGCGACGAATCGCGGCGGCTGGGTCTGGCGCGCTGGGCCACGGTGGCCTGGGGCGTGGTGCTGCTGGGGATCGCTATCGTGTCGGGTCGCGTGTCGCATTCGGTGCTGGAAGCCGGCCTGACTATCGGCTCCATCCCGGCCGGAGCCCTGCTGGGAGTGTTCCTGTTGGGCGTCTTGACACGGCGGCCGGGCGAGCGCGCGGCCATGGCCGGTGTTGTGGCCGGACTGGTCGCGATTGCGCTGGTCATCTGGCTCACTCCGATCGCCTTCACGTGGTACGTGCTGATCGGGACAGCGGCGACCTTTCTGGTCGGGGCGGCGGCTTCGTGTTTCGAGAAAAGCGGGCCCTCCGGCGCCCGCGGGGGAGAACTGAGCCACCCATGAAAGAGGTTGCCAAACAAGACGAACTGAAGCGCGAACTAGGCCCCTGGGCGGCCGCCTCCATCGTGGTGGGCACGGTGATCGGCAGCGGCATATTTCTGGTGCCGCGGGCCATGGTGCAGCGCGTGGGCACACCGGCCATGGTCTTCATTGTATGGGTTTTCGGCGGATTGCTTTCGCTGGCCGGATCGCTCACGTACTCCGAACTGGCGGCGGCGCTCCCCGAAGCCGGCGGGGAATACGTCTACCTGCGCGAAGCTTACGGCCCGATGTGGGGATTTCTCTATAGCTGGACCCAAATGTGGGTAGCAAAAAGCGGCTCCATTGCCACTTTGGCCACCGGATTCTTTTATTATCTAACCAATTTCTTTCCAACCATGGACCGTGTTTTCTATACCGTAGGGCTGCCCCTCGGTCCCGGGGGCAAAGGACTGGAGTTACGGTACGGCCAATTGTTGGCAATGGCCCTGATTCTGGCCCTGGCCGGCCTGAATTATTTCGGAGTCAAGCTGGGCGGCGAGGTGCAGGTAGCGGTCACCGGAATAAAGGTGGCTTTAATCTTTTTTATTATTGTGGCCGGCCTGAGCTTTGGAAAGGCCCACGCGGTGGCGGCGGGCGTCACCGTGCCACTGACCGGCGCGGGGTTCTTCGCCGCCCTGGTGGCGGCCTTGTGGGCTTACGACGGATGGAACAACGTCAGCATGGTGGCCAGCGAGGTGCGCAATCCGCAGCGCAACCTGCCGCGCGCGCTGGTGTGGGGCACCATTGCCGTAATCGGCATCTATTTATTGGCAAATGCGGCCTATTTTCACGTCTTAACGGCGGCCGAAGTGGCCGCCAGCCCGCGCGTAGCCGGCGAAATGATGCGCCGTATCCTGGGAGATCCGGGGGCCGCGGCGGTCTCGATTGCCGCCATGATCAGCATCTTCGCGGCCCTTAACGGGTCGATTCTCACCGGATCCCGCGTGCCTTATGCCGCAGCGCGCGACGGTCTGTTTTTTAAAGCCGTCGGACGGGTCAACGTCAATTACCATACACCGGCGGTTTCCATCCTGGCGCTCAGCGCGTGGGCCGCCGTGCTGGTGCTTTCGGGACGTTACGAGCAATTGTTTACTTATGTGATATTCGCCAGTTGGATCCTGTATGGAATGACCGCCGCGGCGGTGATTGTGTTACGCCGGAAACGCCCGGACTTGCCCCGTCCCTACCGGACATGGGGTTATCCGTGGGTGCCGGCGGTCTTCGTACTGGTGGCGTTTGCGCTCATATTGTCGACATTATTGGATTCCCCTAGGGAATCTCTAATGGGAATTGGCCTAATCGTCCTAGGACTTCCGTTCTATTTCTATTGGAAAAGGCCTTAGTTTAGTTTCAAAGTTTTGAGCGTACTAGCCCGCACTGTTGGTACAGGCCGGAATAATACACTAGTGATAATTCCAAAATAAAACCTTGAAAATACGCCGCCTTGGCGAGAGAATTAAATCGTAGTTTAATCGAATTGGGCTTTTCGAGCGGTTAGAGCAGGTTCAGCCGCTCGCCGGGAGGGGCGAATTTTATGGATGTCACCAAAATTTTGGAAGAGTTGAGGGAAGAGCGGCATCAAATTGAAGAAGCCATCTTGAGTTTAGAGCGGCTGGCGCGAGGTCGCGGCCGCCGCCGGGGCCGCCCACCCGCCTGGATGTCGCCGGAGATGCCCATTAAACGCCGTGGCCGGCCACCCGGGAGCAAGAACAAAGTGACCGTGGAAGCTTCTGGCGCGCCCAAAGGCGCCGTCGCGTAGAGCACAAGACCGATTCGAGATTCGGCAAGCCGGGCCGCCCCCAGTGGGGCCGCCCGGCTTTTTTGCGTTCATTGAGCCACTGATTCGGCGAGGAGGCGGAGGCCGCTTCGAGCAGGCTGGAGCCGTGGAGCCGAGTCCCACCGGCTGCGCGCGACCGCGAAAGCCTGGGCCGGAAGCGGCGGGAGGCCTCCCCGGGGCGGATGCCGGGAGTGAGGAACGGATGACGGCTCTGACGGAGGCCTGCCGGCGGGCGCATCGGGGCGCGCTCGAATACCCGACGCGGCCTCCCCAATGGGCCGTTTGGCTCGCCAGGACCAAGCAGCTCAGACCACACAGCCCTCGCAGCCTCGGCCGGCCACCCGGCGCTTCAGTGTCTGAACGTATCGGAATCGAGCGGAAGCAGACCGCGAGATCTGCAGTCGTCGCTATCCGCCGGGCACAAAAAAAGCCGGGCGGCTTCGAAAACCGCCCGGCTCGAAGTGCGTTACTGGGTCTCGGTCACCTGACGAACACCGATATGGTGGCGCTTACGGTGGTTCCTCCTGCTCCGTAGGCTGTCAAGGTGTAAGTCTCGTTGGTGATCGGGTTGACCGTGAAGGTG